>JBFMBZ010000022.1:0-16527 GCA_040754615.1 Candidatus Omnitrophota bacterium
TGATCGCCGAAACCATTCACTCTCTGGCCGGTGAGAAGGGCGGGCTCGGATCAAACCGACCGTTTGTGCGGATCAACTGCCCGGCCATACCGGAAACACTCCTGGAAAGTGAATTGTTCGGTTATCAGAAAGGCGCTTTCACCGGGGCTGCGATGGATTTTAAGGGGAAGCTTAGATTAGCCGACGGCGGCACTCTCTTTCTGGATGAGATTGCCGAATTTCCAAAAGCTATCCAGTCGAAGCTCTTACGACTCCTGGAGCAGAAGACCTTTGAACCCCTCGGCAGCACCACTACCATCAAGATCAACGCCCGGATCATCTGCGCCACCAACCGGGATCTGAAAGTGCAGGTGGAGCAGGGACTGTTCAGGGAGGATCTTTTCTACCGCATTAACACCATAACAATCTTCATACCCCCCTTGAGGGAGCGGCGGGAAGATATCCTTCCACTGGCAGAGTTTTTTCTTAACAAATACGCCGGCGAGCTGGGCAAAACTGGTGTTTGCCTCTCAGAGTCGGCCAAAGAGGCGCTATTAGCTTATAACTGGCCTGGAAACATCCGCGAGCTGCGTAACGTAGTGGAAAGAGCCGTGGTCTTAACCGGCGATAATGTGATTCGATCTTCCGATTTACCCTTCCTTCCGAACCTGGAAAGAGAGGCTGTTCGGAATTGTACCGATAAGCTGGAAGATATTGAGAAAAAAATGCTGCTTACTACCTTGAAGCGCTGCAGCGGTAACATCTCGGCGGCTGCCAAAGAGCTGGGTATCTCCCGTAACAAGCTGCGCTATCGCATCAAAAAGTATGAGCTTAAGACTGGTTTAAAATAACCGGGCATTGGTTTATTTCAACCATATAAATTACCCTTGTTGGAAAAAACTTCTTTTAATGATTGCTTGTAAAGAAATATTTACAAGTGAAGCTCTTACAAAAATAGTAAGCCCCCTTCGAGGGCGAGAAGCTAGGGCAAGCATATGGGGTAGCCGCGGAAGCACGCGGAAAAAGACGGAATGGAAGACATCTTTTATTTCTTTGTATAGTAAATATTTAACATATTTCCGTGTAATTCCGTGTCTTTCCGTGGCTAATTTCCCCTAATTCTTGGAATTGGCTCAGGTTATTTGGCATATTTCTTGCTACTATCTGGAAAATCTTTACAAGGAGGATTTAATGAAAAAAAGTCTTTTTTTTCTGATCGGAGTGGCAGCCTTGCTGGCTGTAATTGCCTGCGCTCCTAAGCAGGCGGCCGCTCCGGCTGCCAAAGCCGCAGCCCAGGAGCTCAACGTGCTTTATATGGCGCAGGCCGCCTACCAGCCGGAAGATGTGGCCGGCTGGGCCAAGCTGTTTACCGATATTACCGGTATCAAAGTCAACGTGGATTTTGTCAAATACGATGAACAGCATGAGAAAGTCGTTGCGTCTGCTATCGCCGCTACCCCAACCTACGATGTGTTTTCTCTCGACCTGATCTGGACCGCCGAGTTTGCCAGTAAAGGCTTCACGGTGCCGCTGGATGATAAAATCGCCGGCTTTAAGGACGACATCCCTAAGTCAATTCTGGATGCCTTTGTCTATGACGGCAAGACCTGGGCCATGCCCTTCTTAGCCAACTTCCAGTTGTTTTTCTACAACGCAGACATGATTAAACGGGCAGGTTTCCCCGGGAACCCTCCCAAAACCCTGGAAGAGATGGTGGATATGATGAAGGCGATGAAGCAGAAGAAAATAGTTGAATATCCCTGGACAGATTCCTGGAACCAGAAGGAAGGGTTGACCTGTGAATATGTCTGGCTGACCGGTGCTTTCGGCGGAGAAACATTCGATGAAAATGGAAAGCCGATATTCAACGAGGGCGCGGGATTAAAGGCGCTGGAGTTCATGGTCATGCTTCTAAAAGAGGGGCTGGCCTCGCCTAAATCCCTGACCAACGATGAGCCGGCCGCCAAGGATGATTTTATCGCCGGCCAGGCTGCCTTTACTTCCAACTGGACCTTCCAATACGGCTTCCTGGATGATCCGGCGACTTCCAAGATTGTCGGGAAGGCTAAAATGGGCTTATTGCCTGTTTCCAAGAGCGCACTGGGAAAATATCCCAACGATACCGCCTCAGTTTCCGGTTTCCAGGGCGCAGCCATTCTGGCCAACTCTAATAACAAAGAGGCGGCCTGGAAATGGCTCAGATTCTGCACTTCTCCCATAATTCAGCGTGCCTATTTGACGGAAATGCCGGTCTGGACCTCCGTCTCAACCAGTTCTTATGCCAAGCTGATGGATCCGGTTATGGATATCAAAGCCAAAGAGATAGCTACAGTCCACCACCGCCCCCGTGTTCCTGCTTATACGGAAACATCATCTATTTTGCAGAAATACATTCATCAGGCCTTGGAAATGAAGATGGCGCCCAAGGAGGCTTTGGATAAGGCAAAAGAAGAGATCGAGGCTATAAAGAAATAATTTTTCTCTGACAGCGACGGGAGGATTCTTCTATGCTATTCCACTGGTAATTTCTTCGCAGTTTGCGAAGATTTCCAATCCAGTCCAGATGCGGCCGGAGGCCGCGATGGGAATCCTCCCGAAATTTTATCAGCGCCTGTTGCGTCTGCCGCGGCCGCTGATAAGTTAACTTTTCTGCGCTTAACCCTTTCGGGTGGTTCATCCGGGTGGCGTCCGAAATCGAAAATCTTGGCCGCCTGCGAAGAAAGTGGAACGACATTCCACAAAGGAGGGAAAAGTGAGATCTAAGGAGATGAGCCCGAGAACGCTTTTATTGTTGCTTATCCTGCCGGCACTGGCTATTGTTCTCCTGGTTATCCTCGGGCCGATACTATTTGCCTGGATATTATCCTTAAATGAAGCCACCCCCCGCCTGGGTGGAATCGACCTTAAATGGAGAGGTCTGCTTAACTACCTCAATTTCTTTTTTCAAGATAACCAATTCTGGCTTTCCGTGCGCATCACTGTCTATTTTACGGTAATGTCAATAATAATCGAGCTCATTTTGGGAACCTGCATGGCCCTGGTTTTAAACAAAGAGTTTCGCGGGCGCGGCTGGGTGCGAGCGGTCATCCTTGTTCCCTGGGCGGTTCCGACGGTGGTGAATGCCCGTCTCTGGGAATGGATTTACGCCGGCAGCAGCTTTGGCGCATTAAACGGGCTATTGAAAGTACTGGGGCTTCTTTCCAGGGAGACTAACATCGTCTGGCTGGGTTTTGATACCCCCTTTTCAAACGTTCCCGTACTTTCCTCTTTCTTTTCCTGGATGGGTGTATCCAGGGCCCTGAATATGATCATAGTGGCGGATACCTGGAAAGTTACTCCCCTGGTCGTTTTTTTATTGCTGGCCGGTCTTCAGCAGATCCCCTTAAGCCTCTACGAGTCCGCCTCGGTAGACGGGGCCGGTGCCTGGAAAAAATTCTGGGCGGTTACTTTTCCTTTCTTACGGCCCATTTATCTGGTAGTCCTGGTACTGCGTACCATGGAGCTGTTCCGGGTCTTCGATATAATTTACATTTTAATGCAGTACTCGATCCGGGTCCTCGGCGTGTATACCTATGAGGTTGGGATGAAATTCTTACGGTTCGGCAAAGGCTCCGCCCTTTCCTTTCTGGTAGCCCTCTTTATTCTGGGATTCACCCTGCTCTATATCAAACTATTTTACCGGGAAGAGGTGTAGGATGAAAATTACCTTACACAAAAAAAAGAAGCTGAAAAGCCTGGGTACCTATCTGCTGGTAACCCTGATTGTGCTGTGGACGGTTTTACCGCTGCTCTGGATGTTTCTGTCCAGCATTTTCCCCTATAAAGAGCTTATCTCCGACCGAATTCATCAATGGCTGCCCTCCCGGCCGACCTTGAAGCATTATCTCTCTTTTTTCGATCCTGAGCAGGAAATCAGTACCCGTTTTGTAGCTTCTTTGATAAACAGTATGATTATAGCCTCGATGACGACGATCGTCTGCCTTTTTTTCGGTTCCCTGGCTGCCTATGCGGTGGTGCGCCTGGAGTTCAAGTTCAAAAAGACCATGGTTATGTCCTTAATGTTCATCAGGATGCTGCCTACCATTACCCTGGTCATTCCCTTTTTTATTATCGTAAACCTGATTGACACGCGGCTGATTGCTCTATTTGGTGCGCATGTGCATCTGTTTGACAGCAAGCCCCTGCTGATTGTCCTCTATACTTCCTTTACCCTGGGATTCGTCATCTGGATCATGAGAGGCTTTTACCTGACCATGCCGGCAGAACTGGAGGAGGCGGCCCGCATAGACGGCTTGACCCGTCTTCAGACCATCTTTCGCATCGTGATACCTCTTTCCTCCAACGGGCTTATTGCCACAGGGGTACTGGCTTTTTTGCTGGCCTGGGACGAGTTCATTCTGGCTCTGATTTTCTCAAAAACAGTGGCAGCCAGGACCCTCCCCCTTTTTATCGCGGAGCTCGGCAGCCAGTACATCCACGATTTTACCCAGATATCGGCGGCTGGGGTCATCGCCTGTATCCCACCTTTTATCCTGGTCCTGATCTTCCAAAAATTCATCGTTTCAGGTTTGACCATGGGCAGTGTCAAGGGTTAATTGACGCTGCTTTTACCATATCCTTAAGCCTCGTTGGATTTCATGAGATTACCCGTTTTTCAAGGGTTAAATTAATGCAAACGGTTGCCTTAAATAATTTAAAAATAAGGAAATTAAATTCCATCGCAGCCTCCGGCTGCTTCAGGATTGTACTATAATTTCTGCTGGACGCCGAGAATTTAAAGGGGAATAGCATAAATAAATCTTAAAAAGCCTATTTTTCTCTTGCAAAAAACGCCAAATTGATTTAAAATAATGCATGCGGTTGCACATGCTTTATCGTATTTTTATGCCCAAGAGGCAAAAATTATTAGGAGGAAAAGGATGAAAAGAGTACTTTTATTCATCGTGGTTTTACTGGTCTGTATGACAACAGCTTTTGCAGGGGGCCAGAAAGAAGCACCTGCCAAGGCTGCGGAAGCGGTTAAACTTGCGCTGTGGACACAGGAAGGAGAATCGGAAGGGGCTTTCCAGTTTGTGGTCAGCCTGGCTGAGGCCTTTCAGGCCGCCCATGCCAATGTGACAATTGAGGTGTTGAACAAGGAGACTGAAGCGCTCCGTGAAGATTTTCAGACGGCAAGTCTGGCAGGCGACCCGCCGGCTTTTGTCTGGACGGTCAATGATCATGCCGGCCCATTTACCACTGCCAATCTGATAATGCCGGTTGAAAGTCTGGCCGACTTAAGCAAGTATGTCGAGGGCGCCCTCGGGGCAGTTACAATTAATGGGAAAGTTTGGGGTGTACCTATTTCAAGCGGCAACCACCTTATGCTTCTCTACAATAAAGATTTGATAGCCACACCGCCGGCTACTACCGACGATTTAATCAAGGTAGGGAAACAACTGACCAAAGGTGATACCTACGGTATAGTCTGGAACCAGATGGAACCTTTCTGGCTCGTTCCCTGGCTGGGTGGTTTCGGAGGACAGGTATTTGACAAAGACGGTGTTACCCCCACTTTAAACACAAAGGCCATGGTGGATACATTACGTTTCCTGCAGGAATTAAAGTTTACGCAAAAAATAATGCCCGCGGAAAGCGATTACGGTACAGCCGATACACTGTTTAAGGAAGGCAAGGCTGCCATGCTCATAAACGGCGACTGGTCCCTCGGTGACTACAAAAATACCATGGGTGCCAGGCTTGGCGTCGCAAGAATTCCGAAAATCAGCTCAACCGGCAAATGGCCCGCACCTTATACTTCCGGAAAATATTTTATGGTTTCCAATAAGGTGACAGGGGCAAAGCTTGATGCAGTCAAAGAATTCATAGCCTTTGCCACAAATCAGGCAAATCAACTGGCAATGGTTGAGAAACTAACAAGGCTGCCCGCCTTGAAGACCGCCCTTGACACTGACCGCATTAAAAACGATCCCATACTCAAGAGTTCCTCGGACCAGATGGTTGTGGGCACGGGTATGCCTCCGGTTATAGAAATGCGCTGCAACTGGGATGCTATGAAACCCGAACTTATTGCTGCACTTTCAAAAACCAAGACACCGGAAGACGCAGCCGCAGCCATGCAGAAAGCGGCCGAAGCTTGCGTAAAAACCATTAAATAGGGCCCATTTACAATCTAGAGAGACAGGCGGTCTGTATTTCCGCCTGTCCTTTTTTTTCAAGGGAGGAGATTATGCCGTCAATTTCCCTGCCAGTAATTCTTGCCAGTCTTGGGCAGGTAGGTTCGACCGTGTTATATATTGCGCTTCTGACTGCAGTCCTGGAAATCAGTCTGTATTTATTTTTTGGTAAGCTGTTGAAACACAAACATACGATCCCAATAATGCTTTTAACGCCTGCGGCCGTTGGTCTTGTCCTTTTAGTGATATATCCAATTTTATATGAAGTAGCTCTGGCCTTCAGTAACATGAGCTTGAGACATTTTCAAAATCCTACTTATGGTATTATTCAGGGAGTAAATAATTTTAGAACCATTTTTTCTCAACCGGTACTAAAGCAGGCTAATTTTTTTCCGATTTTTCTCAGAACCATCCTGTGGACCGTTATCCAGATTACCTGCCATGTAACATTCGGCCTTGGCCTTGCCCTGCTGTTAAATCGTAAGATGGTTCTAAGAGGATTATACCGGACATTGCTTATCATACCCTGGGCTGTACCCCAGGTTGTAGCCACCCTGGCATGGAGGGGGGAATTTAATTTTGAATACGGGTTTATAAATATTTTTCTAAGGGACTTAGGCCTTAAGCCGATTCAATGGAAGCTGCATCCATTCTGGAATTTTGTGGCAGTCAACATAACCAATATCTGGCTCGGCATTCCCTTTATGATGGTAATTCTGCTGGGAGGGTTGCAGAGTATTTCTCACACATACTATGAGGCTGCCGATATGGACGGTGCAGGCCCTTTCTCCAAATTTAAAAATATTACCCTGCCGCTGCTTAAGCCCATAATGACTCCCGCAGTTGTTCTGGGCGTTATTTGGACATTCAACAATTTTAATGTTCCCTACTTTATCAATGAGTATGAGCTTGAAACCTCCGACATACTGGTAACCGCACTTTTCCGGGCAGCCTTTGAATATAACCGTTTCGGTTTTGCGGCAGCCTTTGCGTTTATTATTTTCTTTATTCTGCTGGGATTTACGCTCCTCTACATGAAGATAACCAAATTTGATCCTGGCCTTGAAGCGACCAGAAAAAAAGCGGCTTAAGATTTCAAGAATAAGATAGAAAGGATTGAGCCGGGAGGTATCAAGAACATGAAGATAAAATCTTTTTTCAGATGGTTTTTTTTCAGAGCCAAAGGTGACAGCCCATTTCAGCGCACGGTGATACATCTGGTCCTTATTATGGCGTGCATAATCGCCGTATATCCCGCCTTGAGGGTTTTCACCGTATCAATACGCCCCGGAAATAGAATACTGTCGACCGATTTAGCTATTATTCCAAAAGATGCGACCTTCGACAGCTATAGAATTGTTCTGTTTGAAAAGGACTTTGTACGGTGGCTCTGGAACAGTCTTGTTATTACTATGGCAACGGCAGCCATCGGTTTGATACTTGCATCCACATCAGCCTACGCCTTTTCAAGATGGCGCTTTCCCGGCCGCACTGCATTATTATTATTTCTGTTAACTACCCAAATGATTCCCGCGGCAATGCTTATGGTCCCCATCTATATTCTGGCCACAAAACTAGGGTTAATAAATAGCTGGAGAGGCCTCGTCATTGCCTACAGCGTCAGTTCCGTACCTTTCAGCATCTGGATTCTTAAAGGCTACTATGACACTATTCCTATCGAGTTAGAACAGTCAGCCATGATCGACGGAGCCTCGAGAATGCAAACCTTTCTTCGCATAACTCTTCCCCTTACCGCTCCGGCTCTTGCGATCGCCTTTTTATTCAACTTCATGACCGCCTGGAACGATTATCTTATGGCCAGGATTATTCTTCAGCAAAAGGAGATGCTCGTCTGGACTCTGGGATTAAGGCATATCCAGGGGCAATTCCAGACTCAGTGGGGCCAGTTCGCGGCCGCCGCGTTGATGGTGGCAGTCCCCGTTATGACACTGTTCTTTTATTCGTCCAAGTGGCTTATTTCCGGGTTAACCCTTGGTGCCGTAAAAGGATAAACAAATACTATTGAAAAGGATTACTTGTAAACGGAATATGTTTATTTTTCTCCTGGTTATTTCAGTCTGGCTTGGGTTTACGGGCTGCAACAGTGCGGCGCGTATAAGCAGGGGCGTTGAAGCTAAAGATGGGCTTTATCTGAATCTTGTGTGGCATCATCATCAACCCCTGTATTACAAGGAGCCTGAAACAGGTGTGTATACAAGACCATGGGTGAGAGTGCACGCCACAAAAGACTACTACGATATGGCCGCCATGCTGAAAAATTACCCGAAAGTAAAGGCCACCTTCAACCTTACACCAGTATTAATAAAACAGTTGGATGATTTTGGAACAGGGGCAAAAGATAAGTATTGGGTTCTTTCTGAAAAACCGGCCGGAAATCTTACTCAAGATGAAAAGCGTTTTATACTTACGAGATTTTTTGACGCAAATCATAAAAATATAATCGGCCGGTTTCCCGGATACAGGCGGCTGCTTGAAAAAAAGGGCGGAAGCAGCGATGAGGAGATTGAGCTGGCCCTTCAGAGGTTTACGGAGGATGAGTATCGTGATCTCCAGGTCTGGTTTAACCTGGCGTGGTTTGATCCCGATTTTCTTGCGCAGGAACCTTTAAAACACCTGGTGGCGAAGGATCACCAGTTTGTGGAAAAAGACAAGGCGATTATTTTCAAAAAAGCGCTTGAAATTATAAAAGGTGTGGTCCCGCTTCATAAAGCGATGCAGGTTAAAAACCAGATTGAAGTCATAACCACCCCCTACGCGCACCCTATACTTCCCCTCATTTTTAACACCAACCTGGCACTGAAAGGAGACCCGGGCGCGGATATGCCGGAAAGGTTTTCCTATCCCCAGGATGCCATAGCCCAACTTAAAAAAAGTGTAGAAATGTATAAAAGTCACTACGGCAGAAAACCGCGGGGCCTCTGGCCGGCTGAAGGGGCAGTGGCGCAGGAGACTGTTAAGATTACCTCAGATGCCGGATATACCTGGATGGCATCCGGTGAACATGTGCTGGCTAAATCTCTTAATATCGACGGTTTCACCCGGGGCCGTGGAGACCTGGTGCAGGCGGCGGACGCCCTGTACAGGCCCTATTATGTACGCCATAAAGACGGTCCTGAAATAGCCGTAGTTTTCCGAGATATAAGAATTTCCGACCTTGTGGGATTCGAATATTCCGGTAAAAAAGGTGAAGCGGCGGCTGAGGATTTTATGAAGCGGCTTGAGGCTATTCGGTTGAAACTGCAAGAGGAAAGAGCGCAAGGTCCCCACCTGGTAAGTGTAATTCTCGACGGCGAGAATGCATGGGAATATTATCCCAACGACGGGAAGGAATTTCTTAATGCCTTTTATCAGAAATTGTCTGACAGTAAAACCATTAAAACTATAACGGTTTCCGAATATCTTGAGAAATATCCTGAACAACGAGAGCTTGATTATCTGTGGCCCGGCGCGTGGTTCAGTTCCGATTACGGTACCTGGATTGGGGAGCAGGAAGAGAAAGCCGCCTGGGATTATCTGGGGAAGACTAGAAATGCACTGGCACAGTACGATTTTTATAAAAAGAAAACCATAAGCCAGGAAAAATTAAACAAAGCCCTGGATTTCATGTACCTTGCGGAAGGATCAGACTGGTTCTGGTGGTTCGGCTCTGACCAGAATTCAGGGGTCGACGAATATTTTGATTATGCCTACAGGTCCCTGCTTATGGAAGTGTATAAGTCCCTGGGAGAGGAGGTGCCGGATTTCCTGAATGTGCCGATTATTCCCAAAAAACCGGTTTTTCCGGTCAAGGATCTGGAGGGACAGGTTGTGCCTGTGATAGACGGTACTATAGGTACTATAGAATGGGATAAGGCCGGGTTATACCGGGAAAAAGGCGGAACAGCCGATGGGACGTTCGACCGACTTAAAAGCCTGTATTACGGGTTGGATGCCGAGAATGTCTATTTCCGGGTGGATTTCTCCGATAAAGTTATTTCTTCGGAGCTGAATGATAATCTGGAAATATATTTTTCCCTGCCCTCTCAGAAGGAAAGCCTCGGTCTTACGAGGGGTAAGGCAGTTTTGGGCTTCCGAGCGGGGTACATGGCGGAAGTAAATGTAAAAGAGGCGGAGCAGAAACTGCATTTGTGGAAAGCCGGGAAAAATGGTGTCTGGCAGGCATCTGATTCTGTCGGTCGGGCGGCAGGGAGTGGTAATATTATAGAACTATCCTTGCCTCTCGAAATACTCGGCGGCATACAGCCAGGCGATGATTTGCTGCTTCAGGCAGTGTTTACGGCTGAAGCCACTCATTCTGAAATATTTCCTGCGGAAGGTCCTGTCAGGGTCGTGGTTCCTGAACCTGAAAATCTGGATGTCATACTCAGTGTAGACGACCCTTCCGGGGATGACCATGGTCCGGGTAGCTATGTGTATCCCACAGATCAAGTTTTTGAAAAAGGGGTGTTTGATATTAAAACCTTCTCAGTGGCCCAAAATCCTAAAAACCTTATTATCAGCTTCACCATGAACGGGCCTGTAAAGAATGTGTGGGGCTCCGCCATCGGACTGTCGGTTCAGACCTTTGATCTGTATATTGACATTGATCCCGGTGCAGGAACCGGTGCCAGGCAACTTCTGGAAGGACGCAACGCGTCCACGGAAAGGGGAGCTGGCTGGGATTATGCGCTCTGGGTTGAAGGATGGAACCAGAAACTCCTGAAGCCGGGCCCCCAGGGTCTTCCGGTTGAAATACCGGGTACTTCGGTCAAGGCGATTGTTATACCCCCCAAGCAGCAGGTATTAATAATTGTTCCCAAGAGTGTTTTTGGCGAAAGAGTAAACCCTGAAAAATGGGGATACATAGGTCTTGTATTAAGCCAGGATGGTTTTCCCTCGCCCGGAGTAAGGCGGGTAAGGGATGTGGAAGAGGCGCCCCTTCAATGGAGAATTGGCGGCGGACTTAAGGACACCAATCATACGCGAATCATGGATGTGGCGTGGCCGGATAAGAGCACTTCTACTCAGGAGGTTTTTTTAAAGGCGTATCGCCCTTCGATGGAAACAAATATGGATCTTTTAAAGCCCGAAGATTTTGCACAAATTCCCCTGGTTATAAAATCCGATTAGCGCTATAGAGGAGTGAATGGTAGTCAGCCCATTTTATCGGGCTAGCGGTGTTCCGGCCGGGTGGTTTCCCGCTCAATGAGGGTGGTTTCGACGATATAATGATCGATTGACTCCTTATTTTCGATTTTATTGATTACAAGCTCCGTTGAATAGAAACCCAGTTCTTCAGGATGGATGTCGACAGTGGTCAGTGTTGGTTTTTGATACATTCCACGGATTGAATTATTAAATCCGACCACAGAAATATTCTCTATGAACTCTTTTTTCATAGCCTTTAATACCCCGAAGGCAAGCTCATCATCCGTTGTTACAACCGCATCCGGTTTTTTTATGGAAAGTATGGCCTGCATACATGTGTAGCCTGCCTCCTCCGAGAAATCAGCGCCTTCCTGTATAAGCGCCCCATTCACCGGGAAACCCCTGTTTTTCAAGGCTGTTTCATAACCCGCCAGTCTGTGTTGTGTAACATTGAAAGAAAAGGGACCGCCTATAAAGGAAATCTCTTTTCGCCCCCGCTCAATGAGATAATTAATTACTTTATACATTGCCTGAAAGTTATCGTTATCAACCCAGAGGATATCCCCCGTATCAACCGGATGGCCGATGACCGCAAATGGAAAATTAATCGAGGTCAGGTATTCTATACATAAATCTTTATGCCGGGCTGTAAGTAGAATTATTCCGTCCACCAGCCTCGACCTGATATAGTCCTTGATGAATATAAGTTCCTGTTCTTCACTTTCCGAGAATGTATACATCAAGTAATAGCCCCGTTCCTGAGCTCGGACACTTATCCCTTTCATAGCCTGGATGAAGAATTGATTCGCGAAGAGATTCTTGCCTGCCATTGGGAGTATCAGGCCTAAGGTTTTGGTTGTGCTGCTTGCCAGGCTGCGGGCAACGGCATTGGGGTGGTAGTCGAGTTTTTGCATCGCTTCCCGGACGCGCTGTTTGGTTGCATGACTTATTTTAGGGCTGCCGACAATCACCCGTGAAACTGTAGATGGAGACACACCCGAATATTTGGCAACATCTTTAATCGTCGGCTTTTTCACTTAAGTATTCTTTTAACCTTTACTGCTTCCGGCAGCGATTCCTATTTCTGCATCAGTAAATAGACTATCTGCCGCGAGGCATTCCTTTTTCTGCTTTCCTGCTTAATTCTAACGCTTGCACTATATTATTCATATTATATGCGACCGTTTGCCTTCCAACGTAAACCAATCACTAAATTTTGTCAAGAAATTTTTTACTGAGGTTCTTTCCAAATATAAGCCCCCTTCGAGGGCGAGAAGTTCGGGTCAGCATATTGGGTAGCCACGGAATCCGCGGAAAGACACGGAAAAATAAGAAATTTGGGATTTATTTTAAAATCGATGTCCTCAGATAATGCAAAAAAAGTAACAACAAAATCAACCTTCTGTATTCTTCCGCGTCCTTCCGTGTGATTCCGTGGCTGATAAAACCGGAAAAGGAGTTAGCCACGGAACCCGCGGAAAAACACGGAAAAAGGATTAATGGTTGCAGCCTTCCGTGTGATTCCGCGGCTAATAAATTCTGGTTTTTGAAATTGCCTCTACTGCTAAAACAAAAGGAAGCGAGTACCATAAAGACAGGTAAAAAAGTGCAGTCTTACAAATTTCTCCCGTATAAATAAGAAATCTTTAGAAGTTTTTCGGCTAATGCCCGGGTAAGGGCATCGGCGCTGAAACGCCATTTCCAATTGCCGCCTATAGTAGAAGGTGTATTCATTCTTGCTTCGCTTCCCAGGGAAAGGATATCCTGCATAGGAAAAAGGGCTGAATAAGCGACCGATGATAGCGCCATCCGTATAAAACTCCACGAAATATCGTCTTCTCTGGCATCAATATATTGATGTATAAAGGCAAGCTCTTCCGGGCTCCGTTTTTCATACCAGCCACAGGTCGTATCATTATCGTGGGTACCTGTATACACGACAGAATTGGGGCTGTAATTATGTGGGAGGAACTCGTTGGAAGGAGAAAGGTCCCCTGACTCCCGGCTGTCAAAGGCAAACTGGAGGATTTTCATACCCGGAAAGGCGAAACTGTCCCGGAGTTCTACAACCTCCGGCGTGATTACCCCGAGATCTTCGGCCAGGATTGGAATATCGCCGATGGTTTTTTTGATGGTATTGAAGAAATCGTGACCTGGGGCCTTAACCCAGCGGCCATTCTCGGCTGTTAATTCTCCGGCAGGGACTTCCCAGTAGGCCTCAAAACCTCTGAAGTGGTCGATGCGGATTATATCTACGAGCGTAAGTATGGCACGGATGCGTTTCACCCACCATGAATAACCGGTTTTTTGCAGTTCTTTCCAGTTGTAGCATGGATTACCCCATAACTGGCCGGTAGCACTGAAATAATCCGGGGGTACACCGGTAACAACAGTCGGTTTCCCCTCTTCATCCAGAAGAAACAGCTCCCGATTGGCCCACACATCGACACTATCCGGCGCGACAAAAATAGGTATATCGCCGATTATTCTGATGCCTTTTGTATTGGCGTATTTCTTTAGTTCCCCCCACTGCCTGAAAAAGTAATACTGCCAGACCTTACCGATTGATATTTCCCTCTCCCGTTCTGTCCGCCATCTTTGAAGGGCACCGGGCTCCCGCAGGGCAAGATTTTTATCCCAGTAGTTATTCCAGGCAGCACTCAAAAATCCTTCTTTTTGAGCCTTACCCGAATAAACAGCCTTGATGTCCATGAACAGGGTATAATCCTCCAGCCATTCTCGGTTATGAAGGCAAAAATCCTCGAAATCTTTTTGCAAAGCGAAATAGAATGATGAATGGGAATCGAGGAATCGGGACGCGGCTTTTTCCAGCAAAGGCTTTTTCCACTCAATTAAAGTACCAAACTCAACTGAGTCGTCCAAAAAATCGGGATGATCCTCTACTTCACCCGGAAGAAGGTCGCCCTGGGCAACCAGTTTTTCGAGACTGATTAATAGCGGGTTCCCGGCGAAAGTTGAAAATGAGGCGTAAGGCGAATCACCAAAGCCTGTCGGCCCCAAAGGCAGTACCTGCCATAAAGATTGTTGAGCCGATGCGAGGAAATCGATAAATTTAAAGGCCTCTTTTCCCAGTTCCCCGATTCCGCAGGGGCCTGGAAGAGATGTGGGATGCAGAAGTATGCCGCTCAAGCGTTTTTTGTGCATACGGTTGCATAATATAATACTGCCTTTGCAACATTTTGTCATCCCATTTCCCTGATTTGGCAGCCTCTTTTCCCCTCATTACGAGGCATGCGTTTGGCAATCAGTGAGCATCGATTCAAGACAATTGATTCCGCACAGCTTCATTAAAAAAAGCGTAAAAAGCAGCGGGTTTTAAAGGTTTTTATTCTTAAACGGATAGGTTTTGTTATCACCAGGTTTGGATTGAAAAACCTGTAAGTTCTTTTACTCTATGAAATTTAAGCAACTTCTTCTGGATTCCACAGAACAGTTTGAGATAGTATAAAGTACACCCTTTAGAGAAAGCTTTAAGATTCCTTTTTCAGGCCGGCAATCTCTCTCTCCACCTCTTCAAGTTCATGCTTAAGATCATTCCTGTAGTCCTCAAGCATCTTAAGGTATTCTTCACGGCGGGGAAAAGGCCAGGGCCACCGGCAATGAAAACCAAATGGGGAAAAATTAAAGCCAAAACCTGAATAAAATCGATGATGCATTCTTCCAACTCCTTGTTTAAATATATCCAATTTTGGAAAGGAAGACAAACACCTGTGGTGTAAAATTCCCGCACTTTCGGAAAGTTGCAGTATTCCCAACACCCTCTAGGCCGCATTCGCCTAAAATTTAATTGAATCTTACGGTAACAGTATGATATTATTGTTATACTGATCGTCTGCATTCCACGCCTGGCCACCGCATACGACGAAATTTTGTTCTGAAAGAAAGGAGATTTGATTTTGTTTCGGAGAAGTAACGACCGTTTCTCTGAACTTTCGACCTCGCTTATAGCCGACGCTTGCCTTCGCCTGGGGTTATCTCTGCGTATTGCTCCGCCCGGCATTCGTCCCCTAATAGCCGGAAGCCACATTGCTGGCCGAGTCCTGCCAGTGAGACACTATGGCAGTGTGGACATCTTCCTGGAAGTAATGGGAACAGCCCAGGAGGGAGATATTCTCATCATTGATAACGGTGGACGAGTGGATGAGGGGTGCATAGGGGATTTGACGGCCCTGGAAGCTAAAACCTGTGGATTGGCAGGCATAGTCGTTTGGGGTTGCCATCGAGACACTGTGGAGCTCATACAGATCGGTTTTCCTGTCTTCAGTTACGGCATATGCCCGGCAGGCCCCCAGCGAGTTGACCCGCGCGATCCAGAAGCACTGAGCATGGCCCACTTGGGCAATTTCACAGTGACAAAAGAAGATATCGTTTTTGCCGATGCAGATGGCGTACTTTTCGCTCCAGGCCAGCAAGTAGAGGAAGTTCTCTTAACGGCCTACGACCTTTGGCAGAGGGAGCGGCGACAAGCGCAAGCGATACAAGCGGGCAAGACGTTGCGGGAACAGTTTCGGTTTGACGACTATCTGGCAAGACGCGCCACTGATCCCAATTATACATTTCGCCAGCATCTACGGAACATTGGCGGAGCTATTGAGGAGTAGCAGTGGATACAGGGAACAGCGGCTAACAAGCGTTTACAGCCGACACGCAAATCAGCATCCATTTCCTTTCGGAAGGCTATAAGGCGGTAGTAACCATGAAAACACTATACAAGATGCTAAAATGCCGTTTATCGTGGTGGACGTCGTTCTGTCTTCCAGCTTGGGCTGACAGGATGCGGCGTGGCAGCTCAAAAGGTCGTATTTAAAGATTGATTTTTCTTCCTTGACAAGAGGCTTATTAGATTTACTACACAAACGCGTGCAAACTCATGCTCGTTGATGTGGCTGTCTGCTTCCACCACCCTTACCTTTGGATCAAGACTACGCTTTAGAACTTTAAACAGTGTTCGATCCAATTCGGGATCATAAAATTCTTCCCCCTCTTTATCGTACTTCGAGAGCCCGCCTAAAGGCAGAATAACTGTTATATTTTCAGGGGATTTATTAATCCATTTAGCCATTAATTGGCCGGCTTTTGAAATCTCATTGCCTTTCAGTTTACCCAGCCAGACTGAACGATTAAAACGGTACGTTTTGCGATTCTTAAATCGATCGGTTTGATCAGGATGTCCCCATATAAAATCCATGCACCCGGGAACAAC
>JBFMBZ010000023.1:0-18845 GCA_040754615.1 Candidatus Omnitrophota bacterium
ATAGGCGGAACGGAAAGCCACCTTGATACCCTGGCAAAAGAACTGACAAAAGAAATGGAAGTGGCAGTCCTTGCTTCCAGTACCGGGCTAAAGACCTGTGTAGAAAATAATTGCGGAGTGAATATCGTAAGGCTTGCTACCGCAGGAAAAGTATTCTCTCAGCCTCTTACATTTGTCCTTCCCTTTTGGCTTAAGAAGTTAAGAGCGGATATATTGCATTTTCACCTGCCTAACCCTTTTGCGGTAATTTCATATTTTATCACCAGGCCCTCCGGAAAATTAGTCGTCTCCTATCATAGCGACATTATCAGGCAGAGGCTGCTTTCATTTCTATTTAACCCGCTGCTGTTAAAGTTCCTGGGAAAGTCAGAGGCGATTATCGTAAGCTCAAGGGCGCTCATTGATAATTCTTCGGTACTCAGGAAATTCAGGGGCAAATGCCGGGTCCTTCCTCACGGCATAGATCTAAGTAAATTTTCACCGCAAGAAGCCGTATTAAAGAAAGCGCAAGTATTGAGGACAAGATTCGGCTCGCCGTTATTGCTTTTTGTCGGAAGGCTGGTTTATTATAAGGGCCTTGAGTATTTAATCCGGGCAATGAGAGAGATAGATGCCAGGCTTTTGATAGTCGGAGAAGGCCCGTTAAAGAATAAACTGAAAAAACTGAGCAGAAAACTATGCGTCAATGACAAAATTACCTGGCTGGGGGAAGTCCCCAATGAAGATGTATCCCCATATTATTATGCCTGTGATGTTTTTGTCCTGCCTTCAAGTATACGGGCTGAAAGTTTTGGCATTGTACAACTTGAGGCCTTTGCCTGCGCAAGGCCGGTAGTAAGCACCGCGCTTCCTACCGGAGTGCCCTTCGTAAATATTGACGGCCATACTGGCCTGGTAGTAAAGCCGCGGGATTATAATGAGCTTGCCCTTGCCATTAACAAGCTCTTAAAAGCGCCGCAACTTCGTAATGCCCTGGGTAAGAATGGGAAGGAGAGGGTCCGGGCTGAATTTACAAAAGAAAAGATGTCGGATGGTATCCTTAAGTTATACAAGGACTTAATGCAACAAAATAGTTGCAGTATTGATTAATGTTATATATAATAATTTAAATAAATATCACTTTACAAAAAGAGAGCAGAATGGCGCAATATGAGTTGAACCTGAGAGATTACTGGCAGATAATTAAAAAGAGGCGCTGGGGCCTGATAGTCACTTTTTTTGCGGTCCTGTTTGTTTCTATTATTTACACTAATCTGCAGGAGCCGGTTTATCAGGCAGTAGCGCAGGTGCAGTGGGTAGAAAGAAAGACCTTGGGCAGCCTTCTTACGGAGATGGTAACCATACGCACCGGAGACCCCTTAATAGCGCAATCAAGGATAATCACCAGCCTGCCTGTGTTAGAGAGCGTTGTAATTGATTTGGGGCTTGTTACTGAAGGCGCTTCTTCCGAAGAGGTTACAAATAAAGCCAGGGTAATTAGGGAGCAGGTTTTTGCAGAGGCGGTCCCGGATACAAATATAATCCGCATCATCGTAACCGACAAGAACCCGGCCGTGGCTTCAGTTATTGCAAACCGGGTTGCCAAAACTTATATTGAAGAAAACCTGAAAGAAAAAAGTAAACAAAGCCGCAGCGTGCGGGAATTTATTGAGAAGCAGCTTCTGGAAGCAGATCCAAAACTTAAGGAAGCAGAGGATGCCCTGGCGCGTTTTAAGGAAAAAGAGGTGCCTACCGGTGTTGCTATCACCTTGCAGAACAGGCTGTCTACGTTAGAACAGGATAAACATGAGCTTCTGCGGCTTTATACTGCAAATCATCCTGATGTCGCGGATTTTGAAAAAGAGATAAATAAACTCAAAGAAGAATTAAAGGCCTTGCCCCAAAGCGAGCTTATGTTTAGCAGGTTGATCCGGGAAGTGGAAGTTAACACCAAGATTTACAGGGAACTGAAAGATAGACTGGAAGCTGCCAGGATCTCTGAAGCCGAGAAAATAGCGGATGTTTCTTTGGTGGAGCCGGCTATTCCGCCTTCGGCTCCGGTCAGGCCAAAAAAAAGTTTAAACTATGGCATCGGAGCGATAATGGGGCTGATGCTGGGTTTGTCATTTGCTTTTGTGTGGGAACAGTTAGATACTTCCATCGGCACCATAGAAGACGTAGAGGCCTATCTTAAACTGCCTGTTCTGGGAGTTATCCCCTATCTTAAAGGCAAAGAGGAGGAAAAAAGAAGTGTTATAAAAAAGATTTTCCCGAGAAAGTTAGGCAGTAAAGATAAGCTCGAGCGGGTAAGAAGCCAGTTGTTGCTCAATTATTCTACCACTTCGCCGGTTTTCGAAGCCTACAGGATATTAAGGACGAATATCCAGACCGAGGTATTTAAGGATAAACAGCAAGGCCATCTGCTTTTATTGACCAGTTCCGGGCCCGAAGAAGGAAAGTCCATAACTATTTGTAATGTTGGTATTACAATGGCGCAGGGGGGGTTACGCACCCTGTTGGTGGATACTGATATGCGCAGGTCCTCTATACATAAAATATTCGGGTTGAAGAACAGGACCCCGGGATTATCCGATATCCTGCGCGGGACAGCCGTGCTTAAAGACTCTATACGCACATTCACGGATATCCTGATGGGGGAATTAGGGTTTGACGAAGCCCTGAAGGTGCCCGGCCTTGATAACTTGAATGTTTTAACCAGCGGTTCAATGCCTTCAAACCCTGCGGAATTGCTTTTATCCCGGGAGATGTCCGGTTTGCTTGACGAGTTAAGAAGCAGGTTCGATCTGATTTTATTTGATTCTCCTCCTGTCCTGGCGGTCGCAGATGCGGTCATATTAGCCCCGAAAACTGACGGAGTCATACTTATTTATCAGGTAGGAAAGACTGCCCGCTCAATATTGCTCAGGGTAAAGAACCAGCTTGCAGAATCGGGCGCCCAGGTAAGGGGCGAAATTCTAAACAATATCTCTCCGGAATTAGAGGTGCGCTACGGGTATCATTATCATTATAAATATTACGGGAAATATTACGGAGACAAAAAGGAGGAAGCATAAGCTGGCCTCTCGAAGGGTTTTAGCGCATAAAGCTGCCCCGCATCCTTTTTAAATAAAGTGCGGGGTTATTATTTATGTTTAAATTTAAAGATAAAAACCAAACCGGCCGAGCAGCAATCATATTCCTTTTTCTGATCCTGGTTTCATTTAGCGCCGTATTTGCCAGGATTACTAATTTACCTACGCTTCTGCCTGTCTTAGGCATCATCGCCGCTCTCGTTGGGATAATAATCACCTTTATCAATACGGATTTCGCATTAATCGTCCTTATATTCTCCATGCTTCTTTCCCCAGAAATACCGGTTGCCCAGCTTCCGGAAAGGTCAGTGGTTATCCGTATTGACGATATCCTTCTTATTTTTATCTTCTTTACCTGGTTTGCCAAGATGGCGATAAATAATCAGTTGGGCGTATTAAGGAAATCTCCGGTTAACCGCCCGCTATTAATTTACATCCTGATATCGGTTGTTTTTACGTTCCTCGCCATATCTTTCGGGATAGGAAAGGCCAAATTCAATACCGCTTTTTTCTATATTATCAAATATACCGAATACCTTATGCTCTATTTTTTCGTGGCCAATAATATGCATGAGCTCGGGCAATACAGGAAATTCCTCTTTTTCTTCCTGCTTGTCTGTTTTATCGTCTGTATCTACGGCTATACCCAGATAGCTTCCGGTACGTGGAGAGTGACTGCGCCCTTTGAAGGGGAGCGGCCGGAACCCAATACTTTGGCAGGCTACCTCCTTATAATCTTAGCGATAATTGCGGGGTTGTTCCTGCATGCCAAAACCCTTCCCTGGAAAATCTTTTTGGCGGCCTCCTGCGTGTTTATTTTTCCAGTTTTTGTTTATACGCTCTCGCGCGGAGGGTATGTGGGGTTTATTGTGATGTACCTGGCATTGATTTTCTTTTCTAAGAAAAAGAAAATATTTTTATCGGGCCTTCTTGTTTGCCTGATAATTCTTTCTCCATTAATCCTTCCTACGGAGGTAATCACGCGTGTAAGAAAGACATTTGTCGGTACCAAGAGATATGAAGTCCTCGGCACAAGTATTGCGCTTGAGGAGTCTGCGGCAGCAAGGCTGGAAACCTGGGAATACGTCGGTGAAGTCTTTTCCAAGAGCCCTGTTTTCGGAAACGGCGTAACCGGCATAGAATTTGTGGATACGCAATACGGCCGCATATTGGGAGAGCTTGGGTTGATTGGAATGGCGGTTTTTCTTTGGCTAGCATACGCATTATTTAAAAATTCGCTTAAAATTTACCATAATTGCGAAGACTGGATGATTCAGGGTATAAGTTTAGGCTTTCTGGTCAGTTTAATCGCGCTCCTGGTAATGAGTTTGGGGGCAAACGTTTTTATCATTGTGAGGATTATGGAGCCTTTCTGGTTTATCGCGGCAATGGTTTTAATGTCTCCCGAAATAATCAAAGAAAGAAAACCCCAGGAGGTCCTGGGCACATAAAGGTGAGGCTATGAAAGGCGAGCATTTAGATAACTTACCGGCAAGGCTGATTAAAAATACAGGCTTGATGATCGCAGGCAGGGCCCTGCGCGGCCTTACTGAAATGTTCAGCATGGTTATCCTCGCCCGTTATCTGGGGGTAGCCAATTTCGGGGTATATTCATTTATCCTGGCATACCTTGGGTTTTTCAGCATAATAATAGATTTTGGCATTGATAATATTTTAACCAGGGAGATATCCAAAGACAGGCTGCGCGCGGGTAAGCTATCCGCTAATGCCATAGTCATTAAATTGACCTTATCAATTATTGCCGCTGGTTTTGCGTGCCTTTTCATCAGCATATTTGATTTTCCGCAGGCTACAAGGATCCTGGTTTATGTTGCTTCAATAAGCTTTATCTTTTACGTAAGAAAATTATATGAACTGATTTTTCACATAGATTTAAGGGTAATTTATCCTGTTATCGCAGAATCCGCAGGGGGTATCCTAAAATTAACTTTGTTTTTTCTGTTAATCTTTTTTAAAGCCCCGATACTTGCGTTTATACTTGCATTACTTATTGTCCACTTGCTGGAATTTATTACAATAAAGACATTTTCGCGTAGCTTCATTAAGCCGGTATACGAGATTGATTTCCGGCTTTGGAAATATTTTTTTAATGAATCCTGGCCCCTTGCGGCTACGGCTGTTTTTGTCATGGCCTATACCAGGATAAACCAGCTGCTGATTTTTAAATTAAAAGGGGAAGAGGCTTTGGGATTTTTTGCTGCGGCCGTGTCCATGGCAGAGGTATTTAATATCGTTATAGCTTCTTTTATGGCGCTGGCCTTTCCTTTATTATCAAGGTATTTTAAAGAGGGAGACGGGCGCTTTGAAAAAATATATAAACTGAGTTTTAAATACATGTTCTTGTTTATATTGCCGTTTGCAGCCGTAATAAGCGTATTCCATCAGCAAATAACCAGTTTGATATACGGCCAAAGGTTTATTTTGACCGCGGGGGTTTTATCCATTTTAATCTGGTCAGAGGTCTTTCTTTTCTTTGGGACTATTCAGAGCCGCATTCTTATTGCCGCAAATAAGCAAAAATTTGATTTCTTTTTCACGGGGCTTACAGCAGTAGTAAATTTAATTATCAACCTCATCTTTATACCTAAGTTCGGCATTATCGGCGCTGCTATTTCAACGGTCATTTCTTTTGTCTTTACATGCACAATAGGGTATTTTTTTGCTGAAACGCGCTCCTTTGTTTTGGCAGGATGGCAGGCTTTAACCAAGCCCCTGTTTTGCTCTCTGGCTATGTTTTTATTTATGGTTGCTACCAGAGAGAACCCTTATTTAGGCATTTCCGGAGGAATATTGACTTTTGCGGCTTGCGCGCTCGTTATAAAAGGTATAGACGGGGCGGATATCAATTTAATAAGAAACCTCATATGGAAACAGAGCATATAAAATGCAATCTCTGCGGCAGGGATGATTATAACCTTTTGTTTAAAAGCAGAGATAAAATCCTGTCTATAGGCCCGGAATTTAACCTGGTCAGGTGCAAAAATTGCGGGTTTGTTTACGTAAACCCAAGGCCTACGCCAAATTCTCTGCAGGAGTTTTACCCTGCACAGTATTTTGCCAGGCCATTCGGCTCGATAAAAATGACTGAAGGCTACAAGGCGTTTTTAAGCGGGGTATTCCGCAACCGTTACGCACAGATACAGCGTTTCAAAAGAAAAGGGGCAGCTTTAGAGATCGGCTGCGGAGACGGTTATTTCTTGAGGTTTCTGAAAGATAAAGGCTGGCAGGCTTACGGAATTGAGCCTTCTGATTTTGCCGCGAAATATGCCAGGGATGAATTGAATCTTACCGTATTCAAAGGGAAATTAGAGGATTTCCCTTTGCCGGCCCAGCCGTTTGACATGATTTGTATGTTTGAAGTATTTGAGCACATCATTGACCCTTATCAGGCGCTCCTTAAAATAAGGGAGATGCTGTCTCCCGACGGCATTATCGTAATCACAGTCCCTAATTTTGCTTCTTTCTTAAGTATACTTTTTAGGGATAACTGGCATATCCTTGATATCCCCCGGCATTTATTTCACTTTACAGCGAAGACTATTGCCAAGATGCTGCAAAAGTCCGGTTTACGGGCTCTGTCCATAAAAACAAATTCCGCAATTAATCACCTGAGCCCTACTGTAGGGATTTCGGAGAGCCTGCGTTATTGGCTGAGGAGCCATAAATTATACCCTTCACAGGATAAATGTAGGGCTAGGCTGCTTTTGGAGCATAAAGCCCGGAACCTGGTCTGTGGCAGGGAGCATGTAATCAAGGCCATATTTCACAGATTGGAATCTATTTTGTTTTACCCTTTGGCTTATTTTCTGGATAAAGCCGGCCGGGGGGAGAACCTTTATATTGTAGCCGGGAAGGCGCGCTGATATGAAAGTATTGGTTGTTTCATTTTATGGCGAATGGGGCATGGGCGCATATGTTAAAGATGCCCTGATTGAGCTCGGGCACTCCCCGGGCCTGTTTTATACAAATGCCTCGGCTTCGGCAGGAGAAAGAATTTTAAACCGGGCAAAATATTTAAGCTTATTTAGTAAAAGCGCCCATAGGTTATGGGAGGAGAAAGTAAACCGCAGGCTTATAAAGAGCGTTAGTGAATTTTCTCCGGAGTTGATTTTTGTAATCAAGGGAGAAGAGCTTCTGCCGCAAGTCCTGCAGGAAATTAAAGAAAGGCAGAGGATACCTTTGCTTGTCTGGCTCCCCGACAACCCCTTTTATTCCAAGATCCAGAATATAATCCGTTCTTTACCGCTGTATGACTATGTTTTTTCCTTTGACCCGGGGTTAATTTCCCGCATTAAAGAATTTTGCAAGGCCAGGGTAGAATTTATGCCCTTAGCCTGTAATCCCCGAATCCATAAAAAGATGGATTTAAGCCCAAAAGAGCAGAAAGATTATCATAGCGATGCCTGTTTCGTGGGTACAGCTTCTCCTGAAAGGTCAAAGATACTTGGGCAGATAGGCGGCTACGATTTGGGCATCTGGGGCAGGGGCTGGGAGAAGGAAGGCCCTTTGCTTAAAAGGCATTTTAAAGGATTTGCCTCAGGAGAAAAGATGGTCAAGGTCTTTAATGCTTCCAAGGTTGCTTTAAACATCCACCATCCTCAAACCGTGGATGGGGTAAACTTACGTACCTTTGAAATCTGTGCAAGCGGCGCATTTCAACTGGTGGATGAAAGAAGCGCTTTGAGCCGGCTATTTAAAGTCGGGCAAGAGTTGGTTTGTTTTCGCGATACAGGCGACCTTAAAAATCTTATTGATTATTTCCTTAAAAACGAAAAAGAAAGGCAGGAGGTAGCCCAGAGGGGTTACGAGCGGGCAAATAGCGAGCATACATACGAGAAGAGGTTAAAGGAAATTTTTCGCATAATCTCCTGATTTTTTCCGGATAATCTTATGAATGAGAAAAGAATCGTAATTATCGGGGCAGGGCCAACCGGCTTAGGCGCGGCATACCGGCTAAGAGAGTTAGGGTATAATAATTTTCAGGTTTATGAAAAAAATGACTATGCCGGAGGTTTATCCGCAAGCCTTAAAGACGAAAAAGGGTTCACCTGGGATGTGGGAGGCCATGTCATATTTTCGCACTTTGATTATTTTGATAAGCTTTTGGAAAGGCTCTTGGGAAGCGATTATCTTGAGCATGAGCGCAGGGCATTTATCCGGATTATGGATAGATGGGTACCTTATCCTTTTCAGAATAATATCCGCTATCTTCCTTTTGCCAGGGCGCTGGAATGTTTAGCCGGGCTTTTATTCGCGCACCCGGATAAGAACCCGTCTAACTTTAAGGAATGGCTTTTATATACGTTTGGAAGGCCGATTACCAGGTATTTCATGTTCCCCCATAACCTTAAAATCTGGGCTTGCCCGCTTGAGTTAATGTCTTATGCGTGGATAGGGGAGAGGGTGAGCGTAGTAAGCCTAAAAAGAGTGTTAAGAAATTTTATTTTAAAAAAAGACGATATCTCCTGGGGACCAAACAGCAGGTTTAAATTTCCTTTACGTGGCGGGACTGGAGAAATATTCCGCAGGCTGGCTGATATCGTAAGGGGCAACCTTTCCTTTAAAAAAGAAGCCCTGAAAATTGACATAAAAAATAAGGAGATTTTATTTAGTGACGCAGAGAAGACTCATTATGATTTGCTGATCAGCTCTATGCCTTTGGATCAGTTGGTGAAGAAGACAGGCTCAGAAGGGTTCTTTGATGCGGCAAGTGAGCTTAAGCATAACAGCGTTTACATCGTAGGAATAGGGCTCAGTAAGCCCTGCCCCAGCAATAAATGCTGGATTTATTTTCCTGAAAATAAATCCCCCTTTTACCGGGTAACTTATTTTTCAAATTATTCTCCGAATAATGCCCCTTCAGGGGAGCATTATTCCTTAATGTGCGAAACCGCATATTCTAAAGACCAGCCTAAGGAAAAAGGCAAAATAGTTGATGAGACCATACAGGGCTTGATTAATACCGGCTTGTTAAAAGCCAAAGAGAGGCAATACATTGTTTCTGCTTATTTAATTGAGGCGCCTTATGCCTATCCTGTCCCTACGTTGGGAAGGGATATTGCCCTGAAAAGAATACAGGAGTTCCTGGAGGATAATAATATTTATTCCCGGGGTCGTTTCGGAGCATGGAAATACGAGTCCGGAAATATGGACCACTGCCTGATGCAGGGGGTTAGTGTCGTTAATCAGATTTTAAAGGAAAAATAAATGGATATATCCATAAGCATCGTTAATTTCAATACCCGTGAGCAGCTAAGAAGGTGTATTAGTTCCATAAAGGAAAATACACAGGGGTTTGAATATGAGATTATCGTGGTGGATAATAATTCCTCCGATGAAAGCGTATCTATGGTCAGGCAGGAATTCCCCTTCGTAAAACTGATAGCCAATAGCGAAAATATCGGAGCAGCAAAGGCAAAGAACCAGAGCTTTGAATATTGTTCGGGAAAGTATATTTTAATTTTAGACAGCGACATCGAAATCCTCCCCGACGCAATAAATAAAATGTTTGCTTTTGCCGAAATGCATCCTGAAATAGGGATATTGGGCCCGAAGGTCTTGTTCCCGAATTACAGGCAGCAGCACTCCTGTAATAAATCCGCGCCGGGAATTTTTAGCTGTTTTTTAAATAAAATATTTTACTTTTCCGGCTTAAGGTACAGGTTTTACCGGACAAGGCCCGGGAGCCTTTATTTAAAGATGAGGTACGCACGCTCCCGGGAATGCCTGTGGCTGGGAGGGATGTGCCTTTTAGCGCGCAGAGAAGTAATTCACAGATTAAAAGGCTTTGACGAAAATTTCTTCATCTATTACGATGATACGGACTTTTGTTTTTGCGCAAAAAAATCCGGGTGGAATGTTTTTTATCTTGCTGATGCGGCAGTAATCCACCATATGGGTAAAGGGGCCAGGCAAGTAGGCAATTTATTGTATTCAAAAATAGCTGCGAGCGAACTCCATTTTTTTAAAAAGCATTACGGCAAGTCCAAGGCAAATAAATGCGCTTATTTTACCCAAGTAGCAATGGTAATGCGCATAGTTTGCCTTTTTCCTTTTTATTTATTGGGTTTAAAAAGAAAATACTTTAAAACAAGGCTAAAGGCATATAGAGAGCTATTCCGTCAGGCAGGGGATTTTATCCGTGAAAAAACAAATTAAGGTTTTGTTTGTATTCCCCCGGCCGCAGGTCTGGGGAGGCGAAACCGTATGGCTGCAATATTTATCGGAGATTAACAGGGAAGTTTTCTCCCCTTTTATAATGACATTCGGCAAGGGAGAACTATTGTCAAGGATTGAAAGGCTTAAAATACCCTATTTAACCTTGAGAGAGGCTCGCATACGCAATCTAGCGGGTTTTAGCCTTAATTTTTTGAAAATGCGCAGTTTTCTGAAAAAGGAAAATTTTGATATCGTCAATTCATTGGGAGTAAGCCTGGTTACGGCCATAACAGCTAACTCCTTGCGTATACCGTATATCCTGCATATTCACACTATGCATCCTTTGCGTTCAATAGATAAATGGTGCGTGCGTAATACCGGGGATATTATTACCGTCAGTAATTTTACCAGGGATTTCCTTCTAAGCTACGGGGCAAGGCCCGAGAATATAAAGGTGATTTATAACGGGCTTGACTTTGAAGAAATCAAAAAGAGCCCGCCTTCTGATTTAAGAAAAGAATTAGGCCTTAATCCGGAAGTTAAGATAGTTTGTTATATCGGCAGGATCATAGAAAGCAAGGGCCTGGATTTCCTGGCCAGGTGCATCCCTAAGATAAAACAGGGTTACGCAGGGAAAATTAAGTTTTTGTTGGTAGGCCACATTCCTTCTTGCGGTTCAAAAGCAGGCGGCTACAAGGAGCATCTGCTGAATTTGGCGCAAGACCTAAAGGTAAAAGACGATATTATTGTTATGGATAAACGCGAGGACGTAGCTGGCGTATTAACCGGCATTGATATATTTGCTATGCCCAGCCACATGGAAGTAACCCCCGTGGCCATACTTCTTGCCATGGCTGCGTCTAAGCCGGTTGTGGCGATAAGGGTCGGCGGCGTTGCGGAGTTGGTTTCATCCGATACCGGAATATTGATTGATTCCAAAGATTTGGATGGTTTTTCGCAGGCAATTACCGGGCTTCTGAATGATGAGCAAAAATGTAACAAATTAGGGCAGGAGGCGCAAAGGAAGGCGCTTGATAATTTCAGCCTGTCAAGGAGCCTCGGGCAATTAGAGGAAGCGTTACGATGCGTTTACAAAAAATACAGCGCAGGATAAAGAATAAATTCATAAAAAAGTGCGCCCACAAACTAAAGGCCGGTTATTTTATATTATTGGAGGCATTTGGAAGCGCACTTTTCTTTCTGGCAAGAAAATTCAGGATTATTCCTGCTATAAAGCCATACTTAAAGGAGCAGGTAAAAAAGATTTTGGTTATCCGGACAGACAGGATAGGTGATGTTTTGCTTTCTACCCCTGCCTTGCGGGCTTTAAGGGAGCATTTCCCGGATAGTTTTATCGGGTTTCTTACCACTTCCTATACTGGTGAGTTGCTGCAGGAGAATAAGAATATAAATGAATTGATTATTTATAACCGTTTTGGTTCGCTGTTACAAAAAATTCGTTTCATCATGAAGTTAAGGGCCTTCCGGTTTGATTTAGCTGTAATATTATACCCTGTTTTTGAATCCGGATTTTTGGCATACTTATCCAAAGCAGCCTTCAGGATAGGTTATCCGGCTAATGGTAGCGGATTTCTTCTGACTGAAAAAGTTGATAAGAGAAGCCTCTATAAACACGAAATTGAAACCTGCCTGGATGTGGTCAGGCCAATTGGCGTTGATACCTCTGATTTGGCTACTGAATTTCCTCTAAGCGAAGATGCCAAAGCCTTTGCTGAAGGGTTCTTCCGTGAAAATAACATTTTGCCTTCGCAGCTTGTTATTTGTATCCACCCGGGTGCTTATGAATCCCATAACCGCTGGTTGCCGCAAAGGTACGCTAAACTTGCAGAGACATTAATCGCTAAATACAATGCCCGGGTTATTCTGGCAGGAGGAAGAAACGACCGGCAAATGGTTAAAAGCATAACGAATATGATGCCTGAAAAACCGCTCGCGCCTGTTTTAAATGATTCCTTACAAAAATTAGGCGCCATCATCAGGCGCTGCGATCTTTTTATCGGCAATAACAGCGGGCCTATGCATGTTGCCGCGGCAGTAGGCACTCCGGTGATTGCGCTCTTCGGCGCGGTCCATCCTTTAGAGCATGAAAATAAATGGGCGCCGCTCGGTGAAAAAAATATTATCGTCAGGAGCAAAATGGACTGTAAGGATTGCCATCCCGGATATTGCCGCAGCTATAAATGCATGGATATGATTTCAGTGGATGATGTGTTAAGCGCAGTAGATACCCAGCTTCAGAGGACAGGAAAAAAGGTTTCGGCATGAATGCCATGAATGTGTTAATGGTGGTTGATGATTTTTTCCCACAGGTCATCGGAGGAGCTGGGAGGTTTGCCTGGGAACTGAGCCGGGCTCTTTCCAAAAGAGGTATCCGGGTATCTCTCCTGACACAGGCTAAAGGCGATAACCGGGTAATTGAAGGGATAGATATTTATTCTTCAACTTTAATAAGCTTACCGCAGAAAGCAAAAAAGATTCTGCAGGATGATAGTTTCAACCTGATAAATTTCCACAGCCCCTTATCCGGATTTGCAGTGAGTTTAGCAAAAGCGGCAAGGCAAATCCCGGGTGTCTATACTTTTCATTCCTCCTGGCCAAAAGAATTTCAGGTTAAAACCGGTTTAAAGGGGGTGGGTTATTATTTAAGAAAACTTGTGGAGAATAGGCTCCTTAAAGGATGCGAAAAGATTACGCTGCTTAGTGAATATTCCTTTAGCCAGCTTCGCCAAGTGCACGCTGATATACCGGCAGATAAAATTCAAATCATTCCAGGAGGCGTAGATACCTCTAAGTTTGTCCCTGCGCAGGATAAATTGGCGGCCAGAGGCGAATTAAATATCCCTCAAGATAAAAGCGTCCTGTTTACCCTGCGTAATCTCATGCCCAGGATGGGGTTGGAAAATTTAATCCAGGCGGTGAAGTTGATTCTCCCCGAAAGAAAAGATTTCCTCCTGCTTATCGCAGGTGCCGGTATCCTGGAAAGTAAACTGAAGAAACTAACCTCTGATTTGGGCTTATCTGATTTTATCAGCTTTGCCGGAAGGATTCCTGAGGAAAAGCTAGGGCTCTATTATCAATCAGCCGACCTTTTTATATTGCCGAGCAGGGAACTGGAAGGCTTTGGATTAGTAACGCTGGAGGCAATGTCTTCGGGAATCCCGGTATTAGGCACTCCCGTAGGCGGCACAAGCGAGATACTGGAAAAGCTGGACCATAGCCTCTTATTTGAGGATACCAGCCCCCAAACAATGGCAAAGAAAATTTTGTATTATTTAAAAAACGTAGACTTAAAACCCCTGGGCGAGAGTTGCCGTACTTTTGTATTACAGGGGTATTCCTGGGATAAAACAGCAAAGGCGTATGAGGAGCTTTACGCAAAGGCATTAGAGAAGGCGAGATGAAAAGAGTAAAAGTGCTTTTTATACATACCCTTCCGGTGGTTAGCGGCTCAGGGTTACACGCCCTGACAACTATGCAGGGGCTTAAATATAAGGGTTATGAGGTAGAGTTTGCCTGCGCTCCCGGGGGGCCTTTAAATGAAGAAGTGATAAAAAGCGGGATTACCTTCCGGCCGATAAAGCACTTTGTACACGAAATAAATGTTTTTTCCGACCTTGCGGCGCTCTTTGAACTGATAGCCTTGATGCGAAAACATAAATACGATATCGTGCACAGCCACAATTCAAAGGCAGGGTTCTTAAGCCGCCTGGCCGCTAAAATAGCGCAAGTCCCGATTATTATTCACAGCATACACGGCTTTGCTTTCCACGAATATGAGAAGCCGCCGCGCCGGGCTTTGTTCATTTTGCTGGAGAAACTGGCTGCGCATTTTGCCGATATGCTGATTGCAGTTTCTACGCCTTTAATGGAGTGGGGGCTAAGATTAGGGATCGGGGAGGCAAAAAAATACCGCGTAATTTACTCCGGGATAGAAATAGAGCGGTTTAAAATAAATACCGACCCGGCAGGAAAGAGGGCAGAGCTCGGATTACATCCGGATGATTTGGTAGTCGGACTTTGCGCCAAGCTTTGGGAGGGTAAAGGCCATGAAGTCCTCCTTGAGGCCGCTCCCATGATTATAAAAGAGGCTCCTTGCGTTAAATTCTTATTCGTCGGAGAAGGGGAACTGCGGCCTAAACTAGAGAAGATCGTTTTAACTCATGGCTTAAAGGACTACGTAATATTTACGGGTTTTAGGTCCGATATCCCGGAGATTACCGCAGTATTTGATATCGCGGTATTGGCTTCTTTTTTTGAAGGGTTGGGAAGGGTGATTTTAGAGGCGATGGTGATGGGTAAGCCTGTGGTTGCAACCAGTGTCGGAGGTATTCCGGAGTTAGTTAAAGACGGCAAGAACGGGTTTCTCGTCCCCGTTGCTGACTGTAAGGCCCTTGCAGAGGCTATAGCGTGCCTGCTCAAGGATAAATCATTAAGGCTCAGTATGGGAGAGGCGGGTAGAAAGATGGTTGATGAAAAGTTTTCAGCTGAAAGGACAACTGCTGAAATAGAAGAAATTTACCAGGAGTTATTGAAGAAGAAAGGAATCCTAAAATGACCTTATTAATTTTATTTATGATCGCATACCTTATAGTTTTTCTGCTTACGCCGGTTTTAATAAGGATAAGTTTCAAATGGAGATTCCTGGATATACCCTCAAGGCGCAAGGTCCACGTTAAGGCTACTCCCAGGCTGGGAGGGGTAGCAGTAGTGGTTTCTTTTCTCATTACCCTGTTTTTAAGTGCTTATCTCTACCCTGCATTCTGGGAGGATTTTTCCCAGAGGGCATACGGTATCCTGCTTGCGAGTTTGCTTATTTTGGCAGTGGGGCTCTGGGATGACATTGCAGGGCTAAAACCCATAACGAAGCTTCTGGCGCAAATTACCATTGCCATGATTTTATGTTATTTTGGTTTCAGCATAAAAGTATTCACCAATCCCTTTGGCGGAGGAGAAATCCAGTTGCCCGCTCCCTTAATCATGCTCCTGACAACTTTCTGGATTGTCGGGATGATTAATGCCATAAACCTCATTGACGGATTAGACGGCCTGGCTTCGGGAATAGTCTTTTTTTCCAGCATTTCTCTTATTTTGGTGGGATTTTACCTGAATACCGTTGTGCCGGTTATTTTGTTGATTATCCTGGCAGGGGCGACGCTTGCGTTCTTGCATTATAATTTTCCTCCGGCAAAGATCTTCCTGGGAGATACGGGCAGCATGTTCCTGGGGATGGTGCTTGCGGTATCTGCTTTGGCCGGTTTTCAATATAAAGTAGTTACGACAGTAGCCTTGCTTATCCCTGTCTGCGCGCTGGTCATACCGATTTATGATACCGCCCTTGCGATGTGGCGCAGGTTCCTGAAAAGAAGCTCCATATTTATCGCGGACAAGAAACACCTGCACCACCGTTTCCTGCAATTAGGATTGACTCAAAAAGATGTAGTCCTTGGTTTTTACATAGCCACGATTTATTTCGGGGTTATTGCTTTTTTGTTTGTTTTAATACCCAATGAATATGCGCTCCTGCTTTTATTCCTCCTCTGGATGGGGTTGTTTGCCGGCATACGCACTGTCGCCTTTATTGAAAGAAAGTTAAAATTGACGCACCTTTTAAAGCTGCGCCTGAAAAAGAAATGAAATTTAAGATTTTAATTCTTTTATTAAGTTTATCACTCCTGAAATTTTCATCCCCTCAGGTTAGTTGCGCAGAGCAGCTACGGGCTATAGTTGACGTCCACTCCAGTTATAGCGACGGCTTATGCGCTCCGGAAACAATTGCCGAAAGAGCCAAAGAGGAAGGCGTGGGTGCGGTTATCTTTTGCGATTCGGCGCTCAGGCGCTGGGAATATGGATTGTGGCCGCTGCGTAACCTCTTGAAGAAGAAGGTTGAAGAAAGCTCAGTCTTGAAGTTGGGCGCAAAAAACTACCTGGAGAGGATAGTGGAGCTTGCGGATAAGGCGCCGGGCGTAATTACCTTGGCAGGCGTAGAAGCCTCTCCCTTTTATTATTGGAAGGGCCTGCCTTTTTCACGGGAATTTTCCTTAAACGACTATTATAAACAGTTTATAATTTTAGGGTTAAGCGCCGGGGATTATCAGTCTCTGCCGATAGTGGGTAACCGGAATTTTTCGCGGTTTAACCAATATCAGGGAGACCAGGGTATAAAGCCGTACCAGGCGCTGATTGATTATGTCATTTCCAAAGGAGGATTGATTTTCTGGTCTCACCCGGAAATGAACAGCCTGCAAAGGTTTCAGGGGATCGAGGTTTATTCTCCAACGCATTCCGAAGATCTATTAGAAAGCTACGGGTATACCGGCTTTGGCGTAACATTTACAGACCGGATTTCAATAACAGAGCCGGGAAAAATCTGGGATAGGCTTCTTAATGAATACAGAGAAGGAAAGAGAAACAGGCCTGTTTGGATAGTTGGCACTGCGCATCATGACTGCAGTAGCTCCAGGATAGACAGGGTGGAGACCGTATTTTTCGAAAATAATTTGGATAGCCAGGGCCTGCTTACTTGCGTTAAAGAAGGCAGGATGTATGTAAGGTTTAACTTCGGGCAGGAGAGGATAATTTTAAATGAATTCAGCGTAAGGCAAAACGCCTCCGGAGTAGAGATAGTCATAAAGGGGCTGCAGCCTTTAGCAGAAGAAGGCTCCAGCCTTAAAATTGAATTAATTAAAAATGGGAAGGTCTTTAGGGAATTCAAAGAATCCGGCCAGGAATGGTCAGTCCTGATAGAAGATGATACTATTCCGGAAGAGGTGCAGTATTACCGCCTTAACGTAAGCAGTAATAAGGGGTTAATACTCTCAAATCCTGTCTTTGTAAAAGGCAAATAATTGCTTTACATAACGCCTTTTTGGAATAGAATTGGAATAACATAGGGACGGTTCTGTTCGGTCTTTGAATTAGCACAGAACCGTCCCTAGTAAAAGATTAATATGTACGAAGAATACTGGAATTTAAAAGAGAAGCCTTTTGAAAATACCGCTGACCCCAGGTTTTTGTATTATTCAAAACAGCACGAAGAGGCCTTTACGCGCTTAAGCTACGCTATACAGGAACAGAAGGGTGCGGCGACCTTAAGCGGAGTCTTTGGCTGCGGAAAGACCGTTATTGCCCAGGCAGTGCTTGCCTCTTTAAGCAAGGGAAAATATGAGACTGCCTTTGTGATTAACCCACAGCTTTCCCATGTTGAGTTATTGCGGGAAATCCTTTATGATTTAGGGATCAAAGATAACCTTCCCACCCAGAAGAGCGATATCCTGCATTCCTTAGATGAAACGCTGCATAATAATATGGATAACGGAAAACAGACGGTGGTGATGATTGACGAGGCGCATCTGATAGAGGATAAAATGATCTTTGAAGAGCTGCGCCTCCTGTTAAATTTCCAATACAAGAATAAATTCCTGCTTACCCTCATCCTTCTCGGCCAGCCGGAATTGAGGGAGAAGATTAATAACATCAAGCAATTGCAGCAGCGGATAGCCATTAAATTCCATTTAAGCGGGCTGTCCGAGCCTGAAACAGCCGAATACATTGATTACCGCTTAAAGGTGGCAGGTTCTATCCGGGAAATCTTTGAAAGGGCCTCCTTAAGAACTATCCACGAGTTATCAGGAGGCATTCCGCGCAGGATAAACCAGATGTGCGATCTGGCGCTTTTGACTGCTTTCGGCCGGCAGGCAAGCCTTGTCGATGACGCCATTATAAGAGAGGTGGTAAAAGACCTTGAGAGTTAAGATATTCAGCAGAAAAAAAGAAGAGGAGAAGCCTCAGGAAAGGCGCAAATATAAAAGAATAGCCATTGACGCCTATGTAAAGGCAACCCTCTTATTAGGCGACATTTCTCAGGACAGGATATTATTGAGTAAAGACATAAACCCCGGCGGGGTATTCCTGCTTACAGACGACCCCATGCCCGTAGGAACTTTATTAAACTTAAAGATTCAGACTCCTACAAGTACCGGATTCATCAATGCGCAAGCCAGGGTAGTCAGGATAGCAAGGTCTTCCGATGCAAAGTCCATAGGCATGGGGCTTGCTTTTACCAGGATTGAAGATAAAGACAAAGAAGAGCTGATGAAACATTTGTACCTGGGCTACCATTATACCAACCGGAATATCAGGCTACGAAAGGCTTGACACCTTAGCTTATAGGGATAATAATAAAAAATGTACGAAGCATATTGGGGGCTAAAAGAGAAGCCTTTTGAGAACACTCCTGACCCGAGGTTCTTTTATTATTCCGACAAGCACAAGGAAGCCCTGATGCGGCTTTTTTACGCCGTTCAGGAGAGGAAAGGCTGCGCCGTGCTTTCCGGTGCCTGCGGCAGCGGCAAGACCCTATTAAGCCGGGTAATCATCGCCAAGCTGATGCAGGAGGAGGATAAGTATGATTTTGCCCTGGTGGTTAACCCTGCGATTTCAGCTCCGGAGCTTCTCGACGAAGTCCTGTATCAGCTGGGTGCAGAGACTCAAGGGGCGGAACGTAAAATAGATATCCTGCGCCGGATTAACGCCATGCTTTATGGCGCCTGTGAAAAAGGAAAGCATACTGTTTTC
>JBFMBZ010000024.1:0-26239 GCA_040754615.1 Candidatus Omnitrophota bacterium
GCTCAAGAAGAAATTACCATCACCACTTATTATCCTTCTCCCCGCGGCATGTATAATGAAGTTACGCTGTATCCTCATGCTGTGCCGACTGGATGCGATGATGCTAAAATGGGGACTCTCTACTATGACTCCGATGATAATCAAATTTACGTCTGTAAGGGCACAGTTGAAGGATGGAAACCTCTTACTGGTTTTTGGTCAGCCTCTACTTTGAATCCAAATGATATTTATAATACTAATAGCGGTTTAGTTAGTATTATGAAAAACCTTCGCCTGCCGCTTACTGCCAGCGTAAGCGAAGGAGTAATTGAGATGGGCACAGACCGTTTTATACATGCGTATTCTTCAAGCGCCAATAAGACAAATATATTTCTGGGCAGGCAGGCGGGTAATTTTACCATGACAGGGATAAGTTCAGATAACCTTGTAGGATTAGGCTACAAGGCGCTAGCCGTACATAATTCTAATCCTAATAATACCGCAGTGGGGGCTCTTGCCATGGAAAGCGATACTTCCGGGTACGCCAATACAGCAGTTGGGACTTATGCTTTGCAGAGAAATACAAGCGGGCAACAAAACTCGGCAATAGGATACGATACTCTTGCTAATACAACAACGGGTAACTCTAACGTTGCAGTTGGGTCAGAAGCTGGAATTGCCAATACCGTCGGCACTAATAATACTTTTGTTGGGGCTAACTCCGGGTCCGTTACTGGTGGGACTCCGAATAATTTAACCAATGCCACGGCTATAGGATATAGCGCTCAGGTTACTCAAAACAATTCTTTAATCTTGGGAGGCACCGGGACACATGCCGTAAATGTAGGCATCGGTTTGACTGCTCCAACAGGTGTATTAGATGTACAGGTGCCGTCCGGTAGTAGCATTGTATTTAGGAACTTGCCTACTAATACCCTTAGTTCCTATATTCAAATTAGGCAGTCCGATGGCGCGCTTTTTAGACCATCTTCAAGCAGAAAATATAAAAAGAATATAATAAAATTAGATATAATCTCTAATAAAGTTTTTGAATTAATGCCTGTAAGATTTCAGTCTACGACAACTGGGGATGAGGATATAGGGTTCATTGCGGAAGATGTGGGTAGGGTAATCAAGGACTTGGTGGTTTACAATGAAAAAGGAGAGCCTGAGTCAGTAAAGTACGATAAAGTTCCGCTTTATTTGCTGGAAGTAATAAAAGAGCAACAAAAGAAAATGACCTCATTAGAAGCAAGGATTGATAAGCTCGAGAAGAAATGAAACTGCTTTTACATACATGCTGCGCGCCGTGCTTGATCTATCCGGCGGAGAAGTTGAAGGAAAAGGGATTTGAGGTTACGGGGTTTTTTTATAACCCGAATATCCATCCCTTTTCTGAGTACACAAACCGCAAGAATGCGATTACGCAATTAGACGGGAATATTGAGGTTTTGTATCCTGAATATAACCCCGCGGAGTTTTTTCAGGCAGTAAACCTGGTTGAAGAAAGGCTGGAAAGATGCCCGGTGTGCTGGTTTTTGCGCCTTAAGAAAACCGCAGAGGAGGCTAAGGCAAGGGGGTTTGCTGCTTTTTCTACCACCTTATTAGTCAGTCCTTACCAGGATCAGGAAGCCTTAAAAAGAATTGGGCAGGATTTGGCAAGGGAGCTGGGCACTGAGTTTTATTATGAAGATTTCCGGCCCGGCTTCAGGGATGCGCATAATAAGGCAAAGCAAAAAGGGATTTATTGCCAGAAGCATTGCGGCTGTATTTATTCGGAGATAGAGCGGTGCAGGAAATCGGAAAGACATTAATCATTTTTGGAATTATCCTGGTCAGCGTCGGTTTGTTATTGACTTTTTTTAACAAGGTTGCGTTTTTAGGGAGGCTGCCCGGGGATATCCATATAGTGCGCAAGAATTTTTCATTTTATTTTCCTGTTACAACCTCAATTTTAATCAGTATCGTCCTTTCCTTAATCTTTTGGTTATGGCCTCGCCGATAATTCGAATCCTAAGGATATTAGTTGCGTCGTGCGCCTTGTGTTATGCGCCATGCGTCGTGCGCCTTGCGTTCTGTGAGTCTCTACCAGAATCCCAAAGATATATCCGCGTGGCCATTGTTGAAGAGGCAGATTCACTTTCGCTTAAGGTAAACGGCAGCTATGAGATAATTGACTCAGTCAGGAAGGCTTCTTTAGCCCAGGGCAATAACCTCAAGACTACGGTTACCGTAAACAAAAACCACATACTTATCGGCAAGGTAAATGCGAATACGAAAAAAGTTATGGTTAAGCCTGGCCGGGGCGTGGTCTTGATAAACGGGAGGCAGTTTAAGGGCAAAGTAGAGTTTATCCGCAAACTTGACGGTGGGCTTCTTTGCGTAAACCATATTGATTTAGAGGAGTATATCAAAGGTATACTTTATCATGAAACCTCGCACTACTGGCCGATTGAGGCTTTAAAGGCACAGGCAATTACCAGCCGTACTTTTGCCGTCAATCAGATGCGGGAAAATAAAGAGAAGGATTTTGACGTTACCAGCGACATATATTCGCAGGTTTACGGCGGTAAATATTCGGAGCGGCTGCGCACAAACAGGGCAGTGGATGATACTAAAGGCAGGCTCCTTACTTATCAAAATAAGGTCTTTCCCGCATTTTTTCATGCTACCTGCGCAGGCCATACGGAGGATGCGTCTTTGCTGTGGAATATAAATATCCTGCCATTAAAGGGAGTGGCTTGCGGATTCTGTAAAGAAGCCCCTCATTTCCAATGGCACTATGTATTAACTTTGAAAGAAATCAGGGATAGCCTGGAAAAAGGAAATTATAACCCGGGGGAGATCCGGGATATACACATATCAGGCCGGGATAAATCGGGCAGGGTCACTAATTTAAAAATCGTTTCCAAAAACAAAGAAACCGTCATTTCTGCCAAGGATTTCCGGCAACTAATCGGCCCGAATATTATAAGAAGCACAAATTTTACGGTGGCAATAGTTAACCATGACGCGGTATTTGAGGGCTTTGGGTGGGGGCATGGCGTGGGCCTTTGCCAGTGGGGAGCTTATTTTATGGCAAAACAGGGCCGGGCTTATGAAGAGATCCTAAAACATTATTATCCGGGCGCAGAAATTTCTTCCTATTAATAAATATGCGATTATCGGAATTTGATTATTATTTACCCCGGGAATTAATTGCCCAGTATCCTTTAAAGGAGCGCGGAAATTCCCGGCTTCTGGTTTTAAAGAGGGCTAACCGCACTATAGAGCACAGGGCGTTTAAGGATATTATCCTTTATCTTAAGCCGCAGGACCTTTTGGTGGTAAATAACACCAAAGTCCTGCCTTGTCGGCTCCAGGGCAGGAGGCAGACCGGAGGAAAGGTTGAGGTCCTTTTATTAAACCGTAAAAAAGGCCTCACCTTCAAGGCAATGCTCAAACCTGCGCGCCTTAAGTCAGGAGAGCAGATAATTTTTAACGACAGGAAAAAATTTGGCATTATTTCTGGAAAAGATGAAATTACCTTCAGCGGCTTAAAAATAAAAGATATTTATGGAATGGGAGTTATGCCGCTTCCGCCTTACATAAAAAGAGAGCCGAAAAAGTCAGACAATATTACTTATCAGACTGTTTATGCCAAGAAAGAGGGGGCAATTGCCTCTCCTACCGCGGGATTACATTTTACAAGGCAACTGATAAAGAAAATTGAATCTCAGGGCACAAAAATTGCGTATGTGACTTTGCATGTGGGGCCTGGGACCTTTAAGCCGGTAAAAACAGAAGATATCAGGGAGCATAAAATGGAGCCGGAACATTTTTTGATTCCCCAAAGTTCAGCCAGGTTGATAAATCAGGCGACCGCTGATGGCGGACGGGTCTTTGCAGTGGGGACTACAAGCCTGCGCGCTATTGAGACTTACGCTAACGGCACGAGGGAAGGCTCAACCGGCCTTTTTATCTATCCGGGATATAAATTTAAGATTACTGACTGCCTTTTGACTAATTTTCATCTTCCGCGTACCACCTTATATATGCTGGTTTGCGCCTTTGCCGGAAGCGAACTTATCCTGCGGGCATACAAGGAAGCGATAGAAAATAAATACCGGTTTTACAGTTATGGCGATGCCATGCTGATTATTTAATTATGTTTAAAGCCATTCATAAAGAGGCACACTCAAAAGCAAGGCTGGGAACTTTAGAGACTTTACACGGCCAGATCCAGACACCCTGTTTTATGCCGGTGGCAACTCAAGGGTCGGTCAAGACGCTCTCTATGCAGGATTTGCTGGAGAGCAAAGCAGAAATTATTTTATCAAATGCCTACCATCTATTCTTACGCCCGGGTATGGAAGTTATTAAAAAGGCAGGAGGGATACACAACTTTATTTCCTGGAAAAAGCCGATACTCACGGATAGCGGCGGGTACCAGATTTTTAGTTTAGCCTTATTAAGGAAGGTTAGTGACGAGGGGGTCGAGTTTCAGTCGCATATAGACGGCCTGCGGCATTTTTTTACTCCCGAAGATGTTATCGGCATCCAAAGAGATTTTGGCTCGGATATAATGATGCCCCTTGATGAATGTGTGCATTACCCCTGCGCCAAAGACCATGCGCAAGTGGCGATGGAAAGGACCATTGATTGGGCAAGGCGTTCCCTAAAAGCCACAAAGCCACAAAGCCACAAGGGCACAGGGCCCTTGTTATTCGGGATTGTGCAGGGAGCCACATATGAAGACCTGCGCCGGGAATGCGCTGCAAAATTAACGGATATGGATTTTGACGGTTATGCCATAGGAGGGGTTTCTGTTGGCGAGCCGGCGAATTTAAGGTATAATATTGCCGATTTTACCGCAAAGCTGCTGCCTCAGGAGAAGCCGCGTTACCTTATGGGCGTGGGCCTTCCGCAAGATATAATTACCGCGATAGAAAGCGGCATAGACATGTTTGACTGCGTAGTGCCTACTCGTTACGGAAGGAACGGCACTGCCTTTACGAGCGCTGGGAAGCTGACTATCAGGAATGCTCCCTACATAGAGGATTTTAAGCCTTTAGACCCGCAATGCTCCTGCTATACCTGTAAGAACTACAGCCGTTCGTACCTGCGCCATTTATTTAACGCAGAGGAGATCCTGGGCTTAAGGCTGGTATCACTGCACAATGTCCATTTTTACCTGGATTTAATGCAAAAGGCAAGAGAGGCAATTAACCAAAATAGATTTAGGGAGTTTAAGAAGGAATTCCTGTCCGCATATAATAACTCAAAGAAGCCTGATTAAAATGCGTATAGATATTATTACAATTTTTCCCAGGATGTTCGAGCCTGTGCTGAATGAATCCATCATTAAACGTGCCCAAGGCAAGGGAAAAGTTAAAATCTTTGTGCATAACTTAAGGGATTATACAGAGGACAGGCACAGAAAAGTGGATGACCGCACCTTTGGAGGAGGTTCGGGAATGGTGATGCAGCCGGAACCGATCTTTAAGGCAGTAGAGCATATAAAGCCGCAAAGCCGTAAGGCCGCAAAACCACAAATTATACTGCTTTGTCCACAGGGAAAAATGCTGAGCCAGGGGCTCGCAAAAAGGTTATCTAAACACAAGCACCTTATTCTAATTTGCGGCCATTACGAAGGGGTTGACGAACGGGTAAGAAAATACCTTATTGATGAAGAAATTTCTATCGGGGATTATGTCTTGACCGGAGGGGAGCTTGCGGCGATGGTTTTAGTGGATGCGGTTATCAGGTTAGTCCCCGGCGTCTTAGGCGATAAAAATTCCTTGAATTTTGAGTCATTCGAGAGTAATCTATTAGAATATCCCCAATATACCAGGCCCGCAAATTTCCGCAATATGCGCGTGCCCGCAGTGCTCTTAAGCGGAAACCATAAGAAAATAGAATCCTGGAGAAAAAAACAAGCCATAAAAATAACCAGGCAAAAAAGGCCTGACCTGTTAAAGAAGGAGAGTAACTAAAATGGATAAGTTAAAAGCGATTGAAGAGGCTTCTGCCAAAAAAGAAATGCCAAAGTTTAATGTCGGAGATACTATCCGGGTGCTGACTAAAATACAGGAGGCGCCTGATAAGGTCCGCCTGCATCCCTTTGAGGGGGTAGTTATCGCAAAGCACGGGCAGGGAATGGGGCAGAGTTTTACCGTGCGGAAAGTGTCTTATGGCGAAGGCATTGAGCGGGTTTTCCCGCTCTATTCGCCCGTCATTGAGCGCATTGAAATGGTGCGCGCCGGAAAAGTAAAGAGGGCAAAGCTTTATTATTTAAGGCAGAAGGTCGGTAAGCGGGCTACTAAAATAGAAAGCTCAGAACAAGAGTAACTAGTAAGCCAGTAACTAGTACGCTAGTAACTGGTAACAGGTAATTTAAGAAATTGTTTTAATTACTAGTTACTTATTACTGATTTACTAGTTACTAAAGATGCTCTATTACGAGCGTAAGCTCAAGAAAAAGGGCTTTAATATTATTATCGGAGTAGATGAGGCGGGCCGCGGCCCTCTCGCAGGGCCGGTAGTAGCTGCCGCAGTGGCATTAAGGAAGTACAACTTTAAAAACCGCATAGACGATTCAAAAAAACTAAGCGCAACTTTACGCGAAAAGGCGTTCTCTGAGATTATCCAGAACTCTTCTTTCGGCTTGGGGATAGTTAACGAGAGAGTAATTGACGAAATAAATATTTTGCGGGCAACGCGCGTAGCTATGGAGCAGGCTATCTCTTTTCTGCTTGCCAAGTTAAAAAACTCCGGGAAGAGAAGGCTCCACATCATCGTAGACGGAGATGTCAGGCTCAACGCCTGCCTTCCCTACACAAACATTATCAGGGGAGACTCAAGGTCCAAAAGCATTGCCAGCGCTTCTATCCTGGCAAAGGTCATGCGCGACCGCATCATGAATTTATACGATAGAGTTTACCCTGTCTACGGGTTTATCAGGCATAAAGGCTATCCCACAAAAGAACACAGGAAGGCATTAAAGAGGTTCGGACCCTGTTTAATCCATAGAAAGAGTTTTTTAAGTGGCTAAAGAAAACTTAGTCTTAGGAAGAAGAGGCGAGGATATCGCAGCGAATTTTTTACTCCAAAATGGCTACAAAATTTTGGAAAGGAATTACCGGACAAGATTAGGCGAAATTGATATTATTGCCAGGGAAAAAGATACCCTTGCCTTTATTGAAGTAAAAACCAGGAATTCCGAAGATTTTGGCCCGCCCAAAGCCGCTGTCTTAAAAAATAAACAGATGCAGTTAGCAAAGAGCGCTCTTGTTTTCCTGAAAGAGAGAGGTTTTATGGATAAGAGAGCGAGGTTTGACGTGGTCTCTGTGCTTTGCATAGAGGCGGGGGTCAAGTTAGAATTAATCAAAGATGCCTTTGAGTTAGATAGTGGGTTTACCTACTAAAATATGCTATCCGATATAGAAATTGCCCAAAAGGCAAAATTGGAGCCGATTGAAAGAATCGCAAAGAAGCTAAAGATAAATAATAAATACCTTATTTCATTCGGCAGCCGCATTGCCAAGATAGACTTAAAGATACTTGATGAAATCAAGAAGCGGCCCCGGGGAAAATACATTCTGGTTACCGCTATCACCCCTACGCCGTTAGGCGAGGGAAAGACCGTTACTACCATAGGCTTATCTATGGCCTTAAACAGGCTGGGCGGGCTTGCTACTACCTGTATCAGGCAGCCGTCCTTGGGGCCGGTATTCGGCATTAAGGGAGGAGCAGCAGGAGGAGGTTATTCCCAGGTGCTGCCGATGGAAGATTTTAACCTGCATTTTACCGGAGATGTCCACGCAGTAGGGTTAGCGCATAATCTGGCAGCCGCGTTTCTGGATAACCATCTTTTTAAAGGAAACAGATTAAAGATTAATCCGGATACTATAAGTTGGCGCAGGGTCATTGACGTCAGCGACCGCTCTTTAAGGAATATCAAGATTGGCTTAGGCTCAAAAGATGACGGCGTGCCCAGGGATGCCGGCTTTGATATAACAGTCGCCTCTGAAATAATGGCAATACTGGCATTGAGCGCGGATTTAAAGGATTTACGTAAGCGCATCGCCAGGATAGTGTTGGCAGAAACTGCTGACGGTAAAGCTGTTACTACCGAGGATTTAAAAGTTGCCGGCAGTATGACTGTCCTTTTAAAAGATGCCATCAAGCCTAATTTAATCCAGACATTGGAAAACACTCCTTGTTTTGTGCATGCCGGGCCGTTTGCCAATATCGCTCACGGGAATAATTCTATTCTGGCAGACAGAATCGCGCTTGCTTTCTCGGATTTTGTGGTTACGGAGGCGGGCTTCGGAGCTGATTGCGGGGCAGAAAAATTTTTTGATATTAAATGCCGCATAAGCGGCCTGGCCCCTGACTGCGCCGTGATTGTCTGTTCAATCCGCGCCTTAAAGGCGCATAGCGGCAGGTTCAAAATTGTTGCGGGTATGCCTTTAGATACTTGCCTTGATAACGAAGATATCCCGGCCATAGAAGCAGGCGTATCTAACCTCCAGAAACAGATAGAAAACGTCCGGCAATTCGGCATCCCCGCGGTTGTCGCAATAAACAGGTTCAGTTGCGACACAGACAAAGAAATAGACTTTGTGAAAAAGAAGGCAAAAGAATTCGGCGCATACGACTCTTGCGTAAGCGAAGTCTGGTTAAAAGGCTCAAAAGGCGGGATGGAATTAGGCAGGGCAGTGATTAACGCGGCAAAGGAAAAAAGTAATTTTAAATTCCTTTACGACTTAGGCGCCTCCATAAAAGAGAAGATTGAAACCATTGCTCAAAAGATTTACGGGGCGGCAAGCGTAGAGTATTCGCCGCTTGCAGAGGAAAAAATCAACAAATACACCCAGGCAGGCTATGATAAATTGCCTATATGCATGGCAAAGACGCATTTGTCATTGTCGCATGACCCGCTCCTTAAAGGCAGGCCTCAGGGGTTTATATTTCCCATAAGGGACATCCGCGCTTCTATCGGGGCAGGATTTTTGTATCCTTTATGCGGAGAAATGAAGACCATGCCCGGCTTACCCAGCCACCCGGCAGGAGAGAAGATAGACATAGATGAGGAAGGCAATATAGTAGGATTATTTTGATGTATAAAAATTCTTCAATCAAAGAATATCTAGATGATTTAGCGGCTAAGCTTCCTGCTCCGGGAGGCGGCTCTGCTGCTGCGCTCATCGCCGCAACCGGCGCTTCTTTAATCAGCATGGTAATCAATTTTACTTTGGGAAAGTCAAAATATTCCAAATACGAAAAAGACCTGAATAAGATCTTTGAAAAATCCGAGAGCCTAAGGCAGGAATTCCTGAATTTAGTTGACCTTGATGTAGTGGCTTATAAAAGCAAAAACCTGAGGGACTCCTTGAATGTGCCTTTTATGATTTGCCGGCTTTGTTTTGAGGCGATAAAATTATGCCTGCCGTTAATAAAAAAAGGCAATATCAATCTCATAAGCGATGTGGGGGTGGCGGCTGTAGCCTTGGAAGCTGCTTTTAAATCCGCTTATTTTAACGTGGATATAAACCTGAAGCTGCTTGGGGATGAAGGGCTCACTTCGGGGATAAGAAAGGAATTGGATAAGAAAGCCAGGGTCATAAAGGAGGTAAGAAAGAGAACGGAGGCAGAAGTTGGCAAGATTATTAGAGGGTAGGCCGATAGCAGAAAAGATAAAAGAAACAATTAAACAGGAAGTTTTGTCTCTGGGGGCAAGGCTGGTGCTGGCAAGCATACAGGTAGGCGATAATCCAGGGGCAGAGGCTTATGTAAAATCGCAGAAGAAGGCCGCCGAAGGCCTGGGCATTGAATACCAGTTGCATAAACTTGACGCTAATTATAAAGAGGAAGAACTTATTGATTTCATAAAGAAATTAAATGTGGATAAATCCGTAAACGGTATTATCGTGCAGATGCCGCTGCCTAGCCAGGTTGATTATAAGAAAATTAGCCAGTTTATCGAGCCTGAAAAAGACATAGAAGGGATGCATCCTGTTAATATAGGCAAGGTATTATTTGGGAAAGCCAAGATACTTCCTTGTACTCCGGCGGCAGTAATGGAGTTATTGAATTCAACCGGCATAGATTTATACGGCAAAGAAGTTGTGGTTGTCGGCCACAGCGAAATCGTAGGCAAGCCCCTAGCACTTTTGTTATTGGATAAATTCGCCACGGTTACCGTCTGCCACATCGGGACTTCAAAAGCAGGGAAGCTGGAAGAGCATGTAAGGAAAGCTGAAATTTTAATTGTAGCAGTTGGAAAAGCCGGGCTCATTAAGGGCGAGTGGGTCAAAGAAGGCGCAATTGTTATTGATGTAGGTATAAACAGAGTGGCAGATAAGATTGTCGGGGATGTGGAATTTGAAGGGGCAGAAAAGCGCGCTTCCATGATTACCCCTGTGCCCGGAGGCGTGGGGCCCCTGACGGTTACGATGTTAATGCGCAATTTAGTTGAAGCAGCAAAGTTGCAACAATAGTTCTTTTATAGATGACCCTGTTAGCTTTCTTCGCTCAAGTAGGTTTTTGCCCGCCTATGGCTGGCAACGCCAAAGTTCTTTCGCAAGCTCGGTGGCTGCGGAACTCGCTCGTCGGCGCTTGCGCGCCAGGACGAGCTCAAACATCCTCGCCATCCGAACCTTTCCACGTTCGGATTCCCTTGCTTGCTCAAGCTGCTTTGGCTAAAACCTGCTAATTCGCGAAGTCAAGCTAACAGGTTCATCTAACTCTGTCATAATTCTTGCGGGGGTGGCTTGTCTTAGTTTCGAAGCAGCACGTAGGAGGCTTGAAGCGGGCATGGACCCGCCAGAGTTTTGTGGCGGGGAGCGAAAGCCGACTCCCGAGCGCAGCCCTTCGATAAACTCAGGGTTGCGTCCTGAGCTTGTCGAAGGACGCAGCATTTCCGCGCAGGGGAAATGCAAGCGGTGCTGCACGAAACAAGACAAGACAGGACCCGCAAAGGCTAAATGATAAAATGACTTTTAAAGAGAAAATACAAGCTGGGAAGTTTTTGTTGACTTCGGAAGTTGGGCCGCCTAAGGGCATCGAAACAAAAACGCTTTTAGAGGACGCCGAGCTTATCCGCGCCAGGGTTGATGCTATAAACGTTACTGATTTACAGAGTTCAGTAATGCGCTTAGGTTCTTTAGCGGTGTCGAGCCTCTTAAAACAAAGAGGCCTTGAGCCGATATTCCAGGTAACCTGCCGCGACAGAAACCGCCTGGCTTTGCAATCAGATATACTTTCTGCTGCAGCATTGGGGATTGAGAATTTATTAATCTTAACCGGCGACCACCCTTCCTTAGGAGACCATCCGGAAGCAAAGCCCGTATTTGACCTGGATTCTGTGCAGCTGTTAGAGGTAGTCAGGCAGTTAGAGCAGGGTGTTGATATGAAAGGCAACAAGCTTGAAGGCGCTGCGCCAGAATTCTGCACAGGCGCAGTGGTAAATCCCGGAGCAGACCCTCTTGAGCCTCAGATTTTAAAGATGGAGAAGAAGATTGCGGCAGGCGCGGAATTTTTTCAGACCCAGGCAGTATATGATATAAAAACATTTGAGAATTTTTTAAGTAAAATCAAACACTTAAAAACTACGATTTTAGCCGGAATCGTCTTATTAAAATCTGCCGGAATGGCAAAATACATGAATAAGAATGTGGCCGGAGTATTCGTTCCGGATAATTTAATCAAGGAGATGGAGGTAACAAAAGATAAAGTAGCTACTTCAGTCGATATTGCGTCCCGGCTGATAAAGGAACTAAAACCCATGTGCCAGGGCATACATATTATGCCTATTGGCTGGGATAAAAAAGTGCCGCTGGTATTGGATGCGGCTGGATTATAGGAGGCTTGATGAGCGACATTAAAGAAAAGTCTATAGATAAAGCTACGCTGGAAGTCCTGAAGAAGGCCAAAGATGAGAATATCAAGACGACCTGGGATAGATTGGAGGTTCAGCAGCCGCAGTGCGGGTTTGGCCAGCTGGGTATTTGCTGCACAGTTTGTAATATGGGCCCTTGCAGGATAGACCCTTTTGGCGAGGGGGCACAGGTTGGTGTTTGCGGAGCAAATGCCGATACCATTGCTGCCAGGAATTTAGCGCGCAAGATTGCCGTAGGCGGCGCAGCGCACTCTGACCATGGAAGGGATGTGGCGCATACATTAGCAGAGGTTTCTCATGGCCACACGCATGATTACGGGATTTTGGATGAAGAAAAACTAAAAACTATCGCTCAGGAGTTTGGCTTACAGGTCAGCGGTTCAAAAGAGGAGATTGCAAAAGAGCTCTCAAAGAAATTGCTGGAAGAATTCGGCAAACAGGAAGGTGAGCTCATTTTTTGTAAGCGCGCTCCCAAAAGGCGCCAGGCAATTTGGAAAAAGTTAGGGATTACTCCGCGGGGCATAGATAGAGAGGTAGTAGAATTGCTGCATACTACTACTATGGGCGTGGATAATGACTATAAAAATATTATTACTAACGGGATGCGCACGGCTTTGGCAGACGGCTGGGGCGGCTCAATGATTGCTACAGAAGTGCAGGATATTGTTTTAGGTAGCCCTGAACCGGTGAGAAGCAAAGTAAACTTAGGCGTGCTCAAAGAAAATTATGTGAATGTAGTGGTACATGGCCATGAGCCGGTACTCTCGGAAATGGCAGTTAAAGCAAGCCAGGACCCGGAACTAATCGAGCTGGCTAAAGCTAAAGGAGCAGAAGGGATTAATCTGGTAGGAATGTGCTGTAGCGCAAACGAAGTGCTGATGCGCCATGGGATTTCTGTGGCAGGAAACTTTTTACAGCAGGAACTTGCGATTATTACCGGAGCAGTTGAGGTGATGATGGTAGATGTGCAGTGCATTATGCCGGCTTTACAGGAGACAGCAATATGTTTTCACACCAAGCTGGTCACCACAAACCCCAAGGCGCGCTTCCCCGGAGTTACACACATAGAATTTAAGACCGATAAAGCTTATGCAACCGCAAAGGAGATTATCAAGCTAGCGGTTGAAAACTATTCTAACAGGAATAAAGAGCGCGTCAGTATCCCTAAAGAGGAGATGGATTTAGTCGCCGGTTTTACCAAAGAGATTGTCTTTCAGATTTTAGGGGGAAGATACCGCGCAACTTATAAGCCTTTGAATGACGCGATTATTTCCGGACGGTTAAGAGGGTTAGCAGGCGTGGTCGGGTGCAATAATCCGAAACAAACACACGATTATTTCCATACTACCCTGGTAAAAGAGTTGATTAAAAGGGACGTTTTGGTATTACAGACTGGCTGCTCGGCAATTGCCTGCGCAAAACAGGGTTTGCTTATCCCTGAAGCAGCCAAAACTTACTCCGGGAAAGGGTTGCAGGAGATTTGCGAGGCAGTAGGCATACCTCCGGTTTTACATTTAGGCTCATGCGTGGATAATTCCCGTATATTGACCGCTGCCTCTTATGTCATACAGGAGGGCGGATTAGGGGAGGATATATCCGATATTCCCGCAGCAGGGTGCGCTCCTGAATGGATGTCTGAAAAGGCGATAACCATAGGTTTTTATTTTGTAGCCTCCGGAGTATATACGGTATTCGGTGCCAGCCCCTTTGCCACTCTGGGAAGCCAGGCCCTGACTGATTACATCACTAAAGACCTGGAGGGAATTGTCGGCGGACGTTTCGAATTTTGTGAAGACCCTCTTAAGATGGCAGAATTAATGATTGCGCATATTGATAAAAAGAGAAAAGCGCTGAATCTAAAGCCGGCGATGTATTAAGATGAAACAGCTTTATTATGACGTAAAAAAATGTTTAGGCTGCAAGTCCTGCGAGATGGCCTGCGCCATGGCACATTCCATCACCGGAGAGATTTTTAAATTATTTAAGGAAGAAAAAATATCTTTACCACGCAAAAAAGTTTTCTCTTCGCAAGAGAGAAATTATCCTGTCTCTTGCCGGCATTGCAAAGACCCCAAATGCGTGGATGCCTGCATGGCTTATGCCCTGGCTTATGATCAGAAAAAGGGGATGGTTATGCATAATGAAGAGCGCTGCGTGGGTTGCTGGATGTGCGTGATGGTTTGTCCTTACGGGGCAATCCGGCCGAATAAGAATGCCAAGATTCCGGTGCGTTGCGATAAATGTAAAGATAAGGATGAACCTGCCTGCGTTAAGGCCTGCCCTACGGGCGCAATCATCTGGCAGGAAGAAGTGTTAGCTAAATAGTTAGAAACAGTTTCCAACCCAATCGGGAAACTGTTTCCGTTCTAATCGGGACAGTGGGATAGATTTAAAAGAATAAGAGCAGGATACCCACTTTCCCGAACAACTTGGAAACTGTTTCTAGGGATTTTATAAGAAATGAAACAATTTGTGATTATAGGCAATTCGGCGGCGGGGATTTCCGCGGCTGAGGCAATCAGAAAGAAGGATAAGGAATCTAAGATTATCATGATTTCCGATGAGGATTATCCTGCCTATTGCCGCTGTTTGATTTCTTATTATCTGGCAGGAGAGGCAAAGGAAGAGAATATCTTATACCGGCCGCAGGATTTTTATAAAGAAAATAATATTGAAATCCTTTTAAATAAAAAAGTAAGCCGCATTGACCCCAAGAAAAACCGTCTCATTTGCGAAGATAAGACGCAAATCAGTTATGATTCCCTTCTTATCGCGACGGGTGCAAGCCCCAAATTCCCCGAAACAAAAGGCATAAAGAAAGCCGGGGTCTTTGGTTTTCGCACTATCAAAGATGCGAAGGATATCTCTGGGTTAGTCCCGGTAACAAAATCCGCCTGTGTTTTAGGAGGCGGCCTGATCGGGCTTAAGGCAGCCTATGCTTTAAAGAAAAGAAATATAGATGTAAAAGTAGTGATTAAATCCAATCAGGTCCTCTCTCAGATGCTGGATTCAAAGTCTGCTTCTTTCGTGCAGAAGAAGCTTGAGCAAAACGGCATTGATTTTGTCTTTGGCCAGGATGTCGCCGAAATCATCGGCGAAGGCGAGATTAAGGCAGTGAAGTTTGATTCCGGAAAAGTTTATGGATGCTCCCTTATTATTGTAGGAAAAGGCGTAGAGCCTAATACCGGGATAGTAAAAGATACTGAGATAAAGGTTAATGAAGGGGTAATTGCAAATAACCTTCTGCAGACTAATGTACCCAATATTTATGCTGCCGGAGATGTCTGCGAGAGCTTTGATCTGACACTTGGAAAACAGGCAATAAATGCACTTTGGCCGGTTGCGGTGGAGCAGGGCAAGGCCGCCGCAGAGAATATGTCCGGCACAGAGCCGGTTAATTACCAGGGTTCAGTGGGGATGAATTCCATTGAATTCTTTGGCTTACCGGTGGTTTCTCTTGGGGTATACAAGATAAAAGATTCCGATGCAAGCATAGAAGAATTGCAGGCTTCTGACGAGAAAGATGGGACCTACAAAAAAATAATCTTAAAAAATGACTGCATAATAGGGGCAATACTTGTGGGCAATATCAATAACAGCGGCATTTTTTTAAGGCTTATCCGGGATAGGGTAAAAGTGTCCGGTATAAAGCATAAATTGCTCGATGTAAATTTAAGTTATGCGGATATCCTGGAGTTGGTTAAAGACACAGAGCAAATATATATTTAACTTCAAGGAGTTAAGCTATGTCTAAGATTGTAGCAGAAGCAGCCATACGCGGGGCAAGCGCAATTTATAAGGAAGCAAAAGACTTTTTAGATAAAGCCATAAAAGAAAAAGGGCCGGATCAAAAGATAGGTTTTCCGGAGACCGCATTCTATTTTCCGATGGCAAATGCGTTACTCGGAGCAAGGGTGGAAACCCTGAAAGATGCCTTAGCTATTTTAGAGCATGCAAAGTCGCTCCTGCCGCAATTACCTTCGGATAAAGTATGGCTTCCTTATTTAGGCGATGCCTTGAATGCGGGGATGAGCACATTATTTTCCGAAGAGATAATCGTTGCCCTGCGCTATCTTTACAATCAGGAGCCGCAGAAGGATTGTAACGGATTTTTTACCGACACGATTATGCGCTCGTTAGGCATACAGCTTGTGGACGGCCGCATGCCCGGGTTTGCCGCCATATTGGGAGCAGCACCTGATAATAAGACCGCCGTTGCAATAGTGAGGGAATTGCAGCAGAGAAATATCCTGGCATTCGTAGGCTCATCCGTGAACGGCCGCTCTATCATTGACCAGTTACTGGAAGAAAATGTGCAGATGGGCTGGGATAATTATATCGTCCCCTACGGCCGCGATACCATCTCTGGGATATACCCTTTAAACTGGGCAATCCGTTCGGCGCTTACCTTCGGAGGGTTAAAGCCCGGACAGGCACAGAAGTGCCTTTTATATACCAAAGAGCGCGTGTTCGCCTTTGGTTTAGTGTTGGGTGAGCTTGATGATGTAAAATATGCTACCGGAGCAGGCGCGATAAATATGGGCTTTCCCATAATCGCAGATACGGATATCCCGGAAATAAAACCCTCCGGCATTACTACTTATGAGGCCTTGGTAAAAGAGCTTGACCATAAAAAAATCGTCTCGCGTTGCATAGAAGTAAGGGGGGTCAAGGTAAAGGTCTCCAGTATCCCCATACCCGTGGCCTATGCTGCGGCCTTTGAAGGAGAGAGGGTCCGTAAGGAGCAATTGTTCGTGGAATTCGGCGGCAAAAGCAGCCTTGCCTTTGAGTACCTGGCCATGAAGAATTCAGAGGAAATTAAGGACGGTGACGTTGAATTAATCGGCCCGGACATAGACAAAATTGAAAAGGGCGCAAAATCTCTGCCTCTGGCAATTATTGCCGAGGTTACGGGGCGCAAGATGCAAAAGGATTTTGAGCCGATTCTGGAGCGGCAGGTACACCGCTTTGTAAATTACGCCATGGGCTTAATGCACGTTGGCCAACGGGATATGAACTGGATAAGGATTAGTAATGATGCTTACAATAAGGGTTTTCGGTTAAAACACATCGGAGTAATTTTACATGCGATGCTGCATCAGGAGTACAGCGCGATTGTGGATAAGGTGCAGGTTAAGATTTATACTAAACAGGAAGATGTAGAGAGGCTGCTGGTCGGAGCAAAAAAGGCTTTTGATGAGCGCGATGAGCGCATAGGGGGGATGACTGATGAGAACGCGGATACTTATTATTCCTGTATGCTCTGCCAGTCTTTTGCGCCGAACCACGTCTGCATAATTACCCCTGAGCGCTTAGGGCTTTGCGGAGCCTATTCCTGGCTGGATGCCAAGGCTTCTTTTGAGATTACTCCTACCGGGCCGAATCAGCCGATAACAAAAGGGGCGGCCCTTGACCAGAGATTGGGGCAGTGGAACAGCGTTAATGAATTCGTAAAACAGAAATCCAATAAGACCATTGATAAGGTAAGCATGTATTCGCTGATGGATTCTCCGCAGTCAAGTTGCGGCTGCTTTGAATGTATCATTGCCATTATCCCGGAAGCAAACGGGGTGATGATTGTGCATAGGGATTATTCGGGGATGACTCCCTGCGGAATGAGTTTTACTACTCTGGCCGGCTCGGTAGGGGGGGGAGTACAGACACCCGGGTTCTTAGGCATAGGTAAACTCTACGTAATCAGTAAAAAATTTATTTCCGCAGAGGGAGGGCTTAAACGCCTGGTCTGGATGCCTAAAGAATTGAAAGAGCTTCTTGCAGATAAACTGAAGAAGCGCGCCGAAGAATTGGGGGATCCCGGGTTAATCGATAAAGTCGGCGATGAAACCGTGGCGACCACATCCGAAGAATTATCAGCCTACTTAACTAAAGTCCGGCATCCGGCCTTAGAAATGGAGCCGATAATATAATTTTCTTCTTGACGCAAATCATTGAAACTGTATAATAATATGAAAGATATGCCTACTTTTTTTCCTGCCAAATACAAAAAAATCACTGGCGCGATAATCCTGATATGTTTGGTGAGCTTTCCGCTATTTGCCTATGAGCAGACACCCGACATGCAGAATCAGGGGTATGTAGAATCTAAGAGGATACCTGAAACAAAAAAGGGGACTGTGATATTCGGTGAATGCCCTCTTAACAAACCCGCGCCGTATTACACTCCGGTAGATGAGAGAAACTTAACGCAGTTGCAGAAGACCGCACGGGCATACCGCACTCAAGGGTTCGCGAACCAGCGTTTAGGCGATTTTGATTCAGCCTTTAGCTATTATCAGAAGGCGATTCAGTTAGACCCTGCTTATGCCGTGGCTTATAATGATTTAGGCGTAATCTATGAGAGCAGAAATCAAATGGACAACGCGCAAGAATGTTACTTGAAGGCAATACAGATTGACCCCACATACCTAAGTGCTTACACCAACTTGGCTTTGATTTATGAAGATAAGCGCGAGCTTACCAAAGCCCATGAATACTGGTCGAAAAGGGTAGAATTAGGTTCGCCTACCGACCCCTGGACAACTAAGGCGAAGGACAGGCTTAGCGACATACGCTTAGTTTTACAGGGAGGGACCGTTGAGCAGAAAAGAAGGGAAAGAGAACAGGAGATCGCTTCTCTTATGATGGATGTTTCCAAGCAAAAAGGATTACTCCGCGAGGATAATAAAGAGCTTTCCAAGTATACTTTTGAGAAAGCCAGGATCATTTTTGATAAAGGAGACGAACTTACCGCGCTAAAATACGCAGTTGACGCAGGCCACCTCGACCCTACTAATAAAGAGATTGCAAAATTCATAGAAAAAGTCCAAAAGAGGCTGTTGTCAAAGTAGTTATGCCACAACATTAATTTCCCTGCCATAAGTGCATTTCCAGGCATTACATAATGGGCGATAAAGAATTATATCTGGTGGATGCTACTGCTTTTTGTTACCGGGCTTTTTACGCCCTAAAGGGGCTGTCTACTTCTTTTGGCCAGCAGACTAACGCCATATATGGCTTTGTCAATATGCTGAATAAAGTCATCAAGAAGGCAAAGCCCGAGTATCTGGCAGTCTGTTTTGACGTTTCGCGCGATACATTCAGGCAGAAAAAGTACGCCGAGTATAAAATTAACAGGCCGCCGATGCCTGATGGCCTGGTAGGCCAGATACCTTTCATAAAAGAGATAGTCTCTGCGCATGGGTTAAAGATCCTGGAAAAAGAAGGCTTTGAGGCAGATGATATTATTGCCACGGCCGCAGAGAAATTTGGCTCCAGGGATTTAAAAGTAACCATCGTCAGTTCTGACAAGGATATTTTACAGTTGGTAGGCAAACACACCTTTGTCTTCAGCCCCTATAAAGATGAGGGCACACTTTACGACCGGAATAAAGTCATAGAACGTTTTGGAGTTGAGCCGGAAAAGATTTCCGATGTTCTTTCATTAATGGGGGACGATGTTGACAATATTCCCGGCATCGCGGGAATCGGAGAAAAAACCGCTGTTTCCCTGGTAAGCGAATTCGGCTCTTTGGCGAATATATTGGCTAATGCGGAAAAAATAAAACAGGAGAAAATAAGGAATACAATCCTAAACAATATCGGGCAAATCAAGCTCAACAAGGAATTGGCAGAGCTGGATAGAAATGTGGAGATAGAGGCAGGGCTTGAAGATCTCAGGATAAAAAGCCCGAATAAAGAGGAATTATTCCGGATTTTTAAACACTTGGAATTCAAAAGCTTCATTAAGGATTTGGCTCTTACGCAAGAAAGAAGCGATGCCCCAAGAGAGGATGAAATTGAGGAAAATGAATTCTCAAAGTTAATAGGCCAGGGGGATGAACTCTTTTTGTCCGGAGATTCGCTTACCGGAATGTCTTTTGTGGTTAAGGGAAATTTTTTACGTTTAAAGAGCGCATCAGAAAAGACAAAAAAAATATTATCAGATGAGAAAATAAAGAAGATCAGCCACGGCCTTAAGAAAATAAAGGTATCCCTGGCTAAGGAAGACGTTCATTTAAACGGGCTTTATTTTGATACCCTGATAGCAGCTTATCTTATTATGCCTTCTTTGCCGGATTATAGCCTGTCGGAACTTGCCTGGCATTTTCTCAAGGTGCCTCAGGGCCAAGTACGCAATAATCAGGAGGCTTTAAGTTTAATCATTCGCTTAAAAGAGAAGCTGGAAAATGAACTGCAGGAGAAATCTCTCTTGGGGCTTTTCCGGGACCTTGAAATGCCCCTGGCCTCTGTATTGGCTGATATGGAACTAACCGGGGTAAAGATAGATACCTTAGGCTTAAAAACGCTCTCTTCTGAAATTGAAAAAAGGCTGATTAAGTTAATTGAAGAAATTTACTCTCTTTGCGGATGCCAGTTTAATATCAATTCGCCAAAGCAGCTTAGAGAGGTGTTATTTGAGAAATTAAAGTTACCTGTGGTCAAAAGAACCAAGTCCGGGCCTTCTACCGATGAAGAGGTATTGCGCTCGCTCGCTGATAAACATGAATTGCCGGCGCTATTACTGGAATACAGGCAGCTGATGAAACTAAAGACTACCTACGTAGATACTTTACCGGAGCTGGCGGACAAGAAAACATCCAGGATTCATACCTCTTTTAACCAGGCAGGCACAGAGACCGGCAGGCTTAGTTCCAGCAACCCTAACCTGCAGAATATTCCGGTCAAGACCGAAATAGGCAGGCATATAAGGAAAGCCGTAATTGCGCTTTCCGAATCAAGCTCATTACTCTCTTCCGATTATTCGCAGGTTGAGTTAAGGATTTTAGCGCACCTTTCTAAAGACGGAAATCTTATATCAGCTTTTAAGGAAGGCAAGGATATCCACCGTATCACTGCTTCTCTGATATACGGCCTGGATGAGAAGGATGTAGCTTCGGGTATGCGCGAAGTTGCCAAAAGGGTGAATTTCGGAATTATTTACGGCCTGACCTCGTTTGGCTTAAGCAAGGATTTAAAGATTTCAGTTGAGGAAGCGCAGAATTTTATTGATGCCTATTTTATGAGGTATCCGGGAGTAAAGGAATATATCCAGGCCGAGATTTTAAAAGCAAAAGAGCAGGGCTTTGTCACAACCCTGCTCGGCAGGAGAAGGTACCTGCCTGAAATTAATAATAAAAACCAGTCCCTGCGCTCTTTTGCCGAACGCCAGGCCGTAAATACCCCCATACAGGGGAGCGCAGCAGATTTAATTAAGCTGGCCATGGTAGATATCCATAAGCTTCTTGAGGAAAAAAAACTTAAAGCCAGGATGCTCTTACAGGTGCATGATGAGCTCTTATTTGACGTGCCGCAAGATGAGTTAAGCGTTGTTACGCATTTAGTAAGGTCAAGGATGGAGAATATTTTGCAGTTAGATGTCCCGATAAAGGCGGATATCAAAATAGGAAACAATTGGCTGGAAATGGAGGAGGTAAAATGAAGATAGTGATGTGCGCGTCTGAGGTTGTGCCTTTTGCCAAGACCGGAGGGTTAGCTGACGTGGCAGGTGCCCTGCCCTTGGCCCTGGAAGAATTGGGCGAAGAGGTAATCATAGTCATGCCGGGATATAAGGCCCTGCAGAATGCAAAGGTTAAGATTACCAATTTAAGAAAAGGCCTGTCGTATTCAGTTACAGGCAGGGATATAAAAGTATATTTTATTGAAAACGAGCTGTATTTTGGCCGCGACGGGCTATACGGAGACAAAAACGGAGACCACAAGGATAATTTAGACAGGTTTTCTTATTATAGCCGGGAAGCCCTCAACCTTTTAAAAGAGATTAATTTTAAGCCCGACATCATCCACGTACACGATTGGCAGGCCTGCCTTATCCCCGTATATTTAAAGACAATATACGCAAAGGACCAATTCTTTAAAAACACAAAAAGCGTACTTACTATCCATAACATAGGCTATCAGGGACTGTTTGAAAAAGAGGAATTTCCTAAAACCGGCCTGGATTGGAGTTTGTTTACGATGGAGGGCTTGGAGTTTTATGGCAAGGTAAATGTACTTAAGGGTGGCATGCTTTTTGCAAACATCATCAATACCGTAAGCCCCACTTATAGCAAAGAGATACAGACGAAAGAGTTCGGATTTGGCCTGGACGGCGTATTGAACAAGCGCAAAAAATGCCTGTTTGGCATATTGAACGGCCTTGACTACAATATCTGGAACCCGGAAAACGACAAATATATTGCCCGGCAATTTTCAAGCGCTGATCTTGAAGGTAAATATAAAGATAAAGAGGACCTGCAAAAGCAATGCGGGCTTCCCTTAAGGAAGGATCTGCCGCTTATAGGAATTGTTTCCCGGCTTGCCGAGCAGAAAGGCTTTGATATCCTCGCGCAGGGGATAGATGAAATCTGCAAAATGAAGCTCCAGCTGGTTATCTTGGGGACCGGAGACATAAAGTACCATGAGCTGCTTACGCAAATGGTAAAAAAATACCCGGCGGTTATATCTTTGAACCTGAAATTCGATGACGTGCTGGCGCATAAAATTTATGCCGGAAGCGATATCTTCCTGATGCCTTCCCGCTATGAGCCCTGCGGTTTAGGACAGCTCATCAGCTTAAGGTACGCGACTATCCCCCTGGTTTTCAAAACCGGAGGCCTTGCGGATACGGTAACCGAAGAAAATGGTTTTGTTTTTGATAAATACTCAAAGGACGAGCTGGTTAAGTTGATCAAAAAGTCGTTGAAGGCATTTGACGACAAAAAGAAATGGGCTGCCTTAGCAAAGAGAGCAATGAAATATAATTTTTCCTGGGAGTCCCAGGCAAAAGAGTACCTGAAATTGTATGCCAAAGCAAAGTCCTGCTAAGAAAAAAGTTGTCATCGGCCTGACCGGCACTTTTGGGTGCGGCAAGTCTACGGTGGCAAAGATATTTAAGTCGCACGGGGCCACGGTCATTGACGCAGACAGGTTAGCACACCGGGTTTTGCGCACAGACAAAGAAGTTTATCGTAAGGCAGTTAAAGCCTTCGGAAAAAGCATCCTCAGCAAAGATAAAAATATTAACCGTAAGAAATTAGGGACAATTGTTTTTCGAAAAGCAAATTACCTTAAAAAGCTGAATAAAATCATCCATCCGCGTGTAATTAAGGTAATTAAAGAGAAGTTAAGGAAATCTGCGAATGGGCTTATAGTCTTGGACGCCCCCCTCCTCATTGAAGCAGGCTTAGAAAATATTGTTGATAAGTTAGTTGTGGTAGGGTGCCAGAGGCAGGCGCAAATTCAAAGAATCCAAAGGAAAACGCTTCTGTGCAAAAAGGATATTTTAAAAAGGATAAAACAGCAGGCGACTTTCCGCATGAAAAAAACCTATGCGGACTTTGTAATAGATAATAGCGGCTCGGTTGAAGAAACAAAGAAGCAGGTAGAAAGAATAAGGAGGTTGTTGTGGAAAAATTAGATATCAAAGAATTGAAAGAAATGAAGATTACCGAATTAAACAAATTAGCCAAAGAGTTGAATGTCAACGGCGTAAGCGGCTTAAGAAAACAGGATTTGATTTTTAAAATCCTTCAGGGCCAGGCGGAAAAAGAGGGCCTGATGTTCGGAGAGGGGGTTTTGGAGATCCTACCCGAAGGTTTCGGATTCTTAAGGTCGCCGAATTACAATTACCTTCCCTGCCCGGATGATATTTATATTTCACCTTCACAGATCAGGAAGTTTGACTTAAGGACAGGGGATACTGTAAGTGGACAGATCCGTCCGCCAAAAGAAGGGGAGAAGTATTTTGCCCTGCTTAAGGTGGAGGCGGTTAACTTTGAGAATCCGGAGGAAGTCAAAGAAAAAGTGCTTTTTGATAACCTCACCCCGGTTTATCCGCGCCAGGCGTTTAATTTGGAGACCAGGCCAGAAGAGACCTCCATGCGCATCATGAGCTTGCTTACTCCCATAGGCAAAGGCCAGCGCGGCCTGATTGTCGCCCAGCCTTATAGCGGGAAAACCGTGTTGTTGCAGAAGATAGCCAACGCGATTATGACCAATAATCCTGACGTGATGCTAATTGTGCTTTTGATAGACGAGCGGCCGGAAGAAGTCACGGATATGCAGAGGAACGTAAAAGGCGAGGTTATCTCTTCAACTTTTGATGAGCCTCCGGAGAGGCACGTGCAGGTAGCAGAGATAGTTTTAGAGAAAGCAAAGCGCCTGGTGGAGCATAAAAAAGACGTGGTTGTGCTTTTAGACAGCGTTACGCGCCTAGCCAGGGCGTATAACTCGGTAGTGCCGCATAGCGGAAAGGTTTTGTCGGGAGGCATAGATTCAAACGCGCTACAGAAACCAAAAAGGTTTTTCGGCGCAGCCCGCGCAGTGGAAGAAGGGGGAAGCCTTACCATAATTGCTACTGCCCTGGTAGATACGGGAAGCCGCATGGATGAGGTAATTTTTGAAGAGTTTAAAGGGACGGGCAATATGGAAATCCAGCTTGACCGCAACCTCTTCCAGCGCAGAATTTACCCCGCAATAGATATAAAGCGTTCAAATACTCGGCACGAAGAACTATTAGTAAAACAGGACCAACTGCAGAAGACTTGGATCTTAAGGAAAGTATTGAACGAGCTAAGTAACGTAGAGGCAATGGAGCTTTTAATTGAAAAGCTTCTCAAGACCAAGAATAATGAAGAGTTTTTAAACAGCATGAACCAGTGACAGGAGGAAGCAAAATGAAAGACAAAATTCATCCGAACTACAAAGAGAGCACAATAGTCTGCGCGTGCGGAGAGACTATCCATACCCGCTCAACAAAACCGAGCATAAGGGTGGAAATATGCTCCAAGTGCCACCCCTTCTTTACGGGAAAACAGAAATTTGTCGATTCTGCAGGCAGGGTAGACAAGTTCCTGAAGAAATACGGCAAGAAATAAGATATGCTTGATGCGCTGCAGAAATTAGAAAACCGTTATAATGAGCTGGAAGGCCTTCTTGCCAGCCCGGAAATTATTTCTGAACGGGAAAAGTATAACGGCCTTGCCAAGGAGCTTTCGGATTTAAAGGAGCCTGTTTCGTTATTCCGGGAATATAAGTCTCTTTGCAGGGAGATAGAAGGGCTGGAAGGCGTCCTGAAAGAAAAACACGAGCAGGAATTCCTTGAGCTTGCCCGCAGGGAGTTAAATGAACTTTTAAGCAGGAGGCAGGCACTGGAGCAGAAAATAAAAGCCATCCTTACCGGAGAAGATAAGGATGCTAACAGAGGTTTTATCGTAGAAATACGGCCCGGCACCGGAGGTTCAGAAGCAGGGTTATTTGCGGCTGACCTTTACCGGATGTATTCAAAGTATGCGGCTTCCAAGGGCTGGACAGTTGAGCCCATGTCAGTAAATACCACTGAAGTGGGAGGAGTAAAAGAGGTGGTTTTTAGCGTTAAGGGCAAGGACGCTTATAAGAGGTTAAAGTTTGAAAGCGGGGTGCACAGGGTGCAGCGCGTGCCGGCTACCGAGGCCCAGGGCCGTATTCATACTTCTACGGCAACTGTTGTTGTCCTGGTTGAGCCAGAAGAGGTTGATTTGGTAATTGAGCCGAAGGATTTACGCATTGATACTTACAGGTCAAGCGGGCCCGGAGGCCAGCATATGCAAAAAACAGATTCTGCGGTCAGGATTACGCATATACCTACGGGCGTAGTGGTGGCCTGCCAGGACGAACGCTCTCAGAATAAAAACAAGACTAAGGCAATGAGGATTTTACGCGCGCGCATCCTTGATATGCGCCAGCAGGAAGAGTCAAAGAAAATTTCCCGGGAAAGGAAGTCTCAAATCGGCTCCGGGGACCGCAGCGAAAAGATACGCACCTATAATTTCCCTGACCGCAGGGTCACTGACCACCGGATTAATTTTACTTCGCATCAGCTGGAGGCGATTTTAGAGGGCACCCTCGATGAACTCTCCGATGCCTTAATCAGGGCCGCGGAAGAAAAAAAGAATGACTGAAACAGAATTATTATTTACCGAAGTTCTTGGCTGCGATAAGGCCTCCTTATATTTAGATAAAAGCTTGAAGCTGGATAACGATAAGCTTTCTCTGATTTGCTCTTCATTTAAAAGAAGGATTAAAGGTGAGCCTATCCAGTATATTTTAGGAAAAACCGAATTTATGGGGCTTGAGTTTAAAGTCGCCCCCGGCGTCTTTATCCCTCGCCCGGAAACGGAGATTCTGGTAGAGGTTGCAAAGTCATTCCTCGACTTCTCCCGGGACTCCCTTCGGTCGCAAAGTCAGGAGGTTCTCAGAATTTTGGATTTATGCACGGGGTCAGGGTGCATCGCAATAGCTCTGGCAAAACTTTTGCCCTACGCAGAAATAGACGCAGTTGATATATCAAAAGAAGCTTTAAAAATAGCTGAAGAAAATGCAAGAACAAATAACGTGAGA
>JBFMBZ010000025.1:0-3463 GCA_040754615.1 Candidatus Omnitrophota bacterium
CCGACTTCGTCCCGGTCAAGGTAAAGGATAACTTCTCCCTTTTCTACCTGAGAACCCTCCTCCTTTATTTTTTCTATTACTTTTCCGCTTACCTTAGGGTAAACCACTGCTTCATCCTGCGCCTTTATGCTTCCCGAATAATCCAGGGCCTCCTCTAAAGAGCGCATTTCCACCTTAACCACGCGCACCGGGATAGCTTCGTTTGCTTTCTCCTGCTCTATTTTTCCAGAGCATCCGGAAATAAATATAACTAATACCATAAAAATAATTTTTAGTTGTGACATTTTATAACCCTCCTGTAGCCTTATCGAATCTTGCTTTTGCAAGCACATAATCATATACTGCCTCTTTATGGTTAAACAACGATACGGCATACCCCAAAGAAGCGTCGTCTAACTCCAGGGAACTTGCCTCTCCCGCATTATATTTTTCCTGGACCTTGCGTAAAGTGTCTTTGTATAAATCAGTTTCTGATCGCGTAGATTTTATTTTACCTATAGCCGTAGATAAGTCAAGATAGGCGGTCTTTAATTCCTGCGCAATATCCCTGATTGTCTTTTCTTTGGTAAGCTCTGTTGCCTTTAAATCTATGATTGCCTGCTGGACCTTTGTCTTTGTTGCGAAGCCGTCAAATACCGGCCAGGAAAATGTCAAACCCACCACATTCCAGTCATTCCAGGCTTTTGAGGGAGTAAACGTTAACTGGCTGGTTGAGCGGCTGTAATAATCCCAGGAGGCATAAATGCTTGGCCGGGTATCTGCCTTGGCAATTTCAACGGCCTTCTTATCGGCTTTGCTTTGCGCCTCAAATTGCCTTATCTCCGGCCTCTGCTTCATAGCTCTTAAGAAGGCTTCATCAAAGGCAACCTCGCGCTCTTCATACCTGAACTCTCCTAACGGCGTTACCTCAATGGCCTTATCCAAATAGAGTAGGGTATTTAACAGTTCCTGATTTGATTTTATCTGGTTAAGGCTCTCGGCATAAACCTGCTCAACACTGGCAAGCGAAGATTTGATATTTATAAGGTCGGATTCTGCCGTCTCTCCGGAAGCGTAACGCTCCATGATAAATTCAAGGTGCGCCAGGGTATTCTGCAAAATGCCTTTATTTACTTTCGCGAAGTCAGAGGCGAGTATCAGGTTATAAAAAGCCTTGCTCACATCTAAAACCAACTCCAGTTTTTCCTTATCCAAAAGGGATTCGGAAACTTGCAGTTTATATTTATTCTGCTGGATGGTATTGATGGTCCGGCCCCCTGTATACAGGTATTGTTTCAGGGTGGCCTGCGTAGTAGTCTGGGCCAGGTCCTTGGCATAAAAGTTTCGCGTATCGGACCAGGTGCCGGTAAAATTCAAGGTGGGCATTAAAGCGGCTTTGGCTTGCGATATGCCTTCTTTTGCCCTCTTCACTTCTTCTGCCTGAAGCAAAATATCGCGGTTATCCCTTAAGGCAATGCTGACCGCTTCTTGGAGGGTCAAAGAAATACTCTCTGCCCGGGCTTCGGCGCTATTAAGGAAGAAAAATATTATAAAAAATAAAGCTATCTTTTTCATTGCCCCTTTTTTACCAGTATATCTTTTACCTGCTGGAGGATCATTAAGTATTCCTCTCTGTCTTTTAAGGATATCTGGCCGAATATATCAATAACCATCCTGCGCCTCTGCTCATTAATGCGCATTACCATCGCCTCGCCTTTTTCGCTCAACCTGATATTAATTATCCTTCGGTCGGAAGGCTCGTATCTCCTTACGCAATAGCCGTCCCGGACGAGCCTCTCAACCAGCCCGGTCATAGCCGCGGTGCTCACATGCATAAATGCGGCGAGCGAATTCATCCGCGCCTGTTTCTCTCTGTACAAGCAATCCAGCACGAGAAACTGCGGGAAGGTAATCTTGCCCTTATACAGCTCGTTTGCCTGGTGTTTTGCGAAACTGCGCAGAAGCACGGGCATAATCTGGCTGACTTTATCCGCGAATTCCACCAATTCCCGCTGCGACATAGTTAATCTCCTTAATAGTTAGGTGTATTAACTATTAATTCTGTTAATAATATGCCATAAAAAAATGCCCTTGTCAAGATAAAATCTAAAGCGACCGGATAAACTGGTTTAGGAATTCGGATTCTGTCTCCAGCATCCTGAGGTTGTGCTGGACTATATGGGTAAGCGCATGAGAGGCCCTGACTTCGGGCGTATCCATCATCTGTTTCATACCGTTAGAGATTTTATTTAGTAAGGCGAGCCTTGCCGAGAGCCTGCGGCGGCTGGATTTGGATTTCAGGTAGCGCAGGAAAAAAAGGCTTAAGTCCAGGCTGAATTGCGGCCTTTTAACCTGAAGCAGGCTTTTATTAAGAAGGAGGGTAAACCTTTTTTGGCCTTTACTGGTGAGGGCGTATACGAAACGCACGGGCCTTTTGCCCATTTTAGATATGCGCTTAGTAACGTAACCTTTTTTTTCTAAGACCCTCAGGGGGTAATAAATGGACTTTAGCTCTGTTCCCGTAAACAAAGAAAGGATCTGGCGTATCCTCAGCTTTATCTCGTATCCGTGCTTGGGGCTCTCCTTTAATAAGCCCAAGAGGATTAACTCCTGCTCATTCATGCAAACACACCTATGCCCCTGAATTTTTTATATCTTAACCGCAGCAGCTCTTCTCTCTCCAGCGCCATTAGTTCCTGCAGGTTCCTGACAATGCTTTCCTTTAAATTTTTGGCTTGCGCCTGGGGGTCCCGGTGCGCGCCTCCCAACGGCTCGGGTATTACTTCGTCTATAATCCCCATTTTTAATAAATCCTGGGCAGTAAGCTTTAACACCTCTGCTGCTTCCGGTGCTTTTGCGCCATCCTTCCATAATATGGCAGCGCACCCTTCGGGAGAAATAACCGAGTAGTAGGAATTCTCTAAAACACAAACCCTGTCAGCCACCCCTATCCCCAAGGCTCCTCCTGAGCCTCCTTCACCGATCACAATAGCGATTATCGAAGTGGCAATGCGCGCCATTTCTCTTAAATTCAGGGCGATGGCCTGGGACTGGCCGCGCTCTTCAGCGCCCACTCCCGGATAGGCTCCGGGCGTATCTATAAAAATCACTATCGGCAGGTTAAACTGCTCTGCCAATTGCATTATCCTTAAAGCCTTGCGGTACCCTTCCGGATGCGCGCATCCGAAATTACGCTTCAGGTTTTCTTTTGTGTCCCTGCCCTTCTGATGGCCTATCACTGCGACTTTCTGGCCCTCTAATTTAGCGAATCCGCAGATAATAGCCTTATCGTCGCCAAAAACCCTGTCTCCGTGAAGCTCTGTAAAATCAGACATCATCATGCTGATATAGTCAAGGGTATAAGGCCTCTGGGGATGCCGGGCAATCTGAACCTTCTGCCAGGCGCTCAAAGATAAATAGGTGTCTTTCTTTAAATGCTCCAGTTTATCTTCAAGCCGTTTTACTTCAGCGGAAAGGTCGATCT
>JBFMBZ010000026.1:0-21173 GCA_040754615.1 Candidatus Omnitrophota bacterium
GCCCTCCTTGAGCCTATCTGGGGGGTTAAAACTAAGCTCAGCCAATCTATTAATTCTTCCCTTAACATGCCTTTTCACTTTTTTGTGCGTTTTAAGATTTCATCGACGATTTCCTTAATTGTTTTCCTGGAAGTATCTATGGTATTATCTGCTTTGCCGTAAAATGGCGCACGTAATTTTAAAAGATGCTCTATCTGTTTTAAGGGTTCGCTTACATTTAAAAGGGGCCGGTGAGAATAACGCTTAGTCCGCTCAAGAATTACTTTGGCAGGGGCAGTAAGGCAAACCATTACCCCTGTTTCCCTCATTATTTTTATATTCTCTTCATCTAAGACTATCCCGCCTCCGCAGGCGACCACAAATTTTTTTTGCAATGACGCTTCTTTCAGCGCCTGCTTCTCTATCCGGCGAAAATACGGCTCCCCTTCTTTGGCAAAGATATCCGCGATTGCCCTTTTTTGCCTTAATTCAATTAATTCGTCCAAATCCAGGAATTGCCATTTCTTTTTTGCCGCCAACGCTTTTCCCGCCGCTGTTTTACCGGTGCCCATAAAACCTACTAAATAAATATTACTCTTTTCCATGTTGGGCCCTCTTTTAAGTTCAGGGCGCCCTGTAAGAAAAATAAGGGCGCCCTTTTTTTATTATTCATTATAAGCAGACAGTATCTGCCTGCTTAATTCCTGCTGCTTTTCCTTTGTGGCCGGATAAACCGTGCTGTACCAGCGTCCGTCTTTACCCTGGTGCCGGGGCATGCTGACAAATAACCCGTTGCTTCCGTTAACAATGCGCAGCCCCTTTATTATCACGCCCTCCAGCACAATATCCACAAAGGCCTTCAGCTTTGAGTCGCCGTCCACCCTGTATATCCGGCTTACCTGAAGTTGGCCTTCCTTCATCGCCATCACCTCCTTCTAATTAAATAGACGAAGGAGGAGGCGGTTTCTAACTAATTCTTTTCAGGTAAATTTTATAATTTTCCTTTATATCCTTTATGTTATCTCCGGAAAATTTATCCAAAAATGCCCGGGCGAGCACATAAGCGACAGACCCTTCGGCAATAACACCGGCAGCCTCTACAACACAGGTGTCTGAACGCTCGACTGCGGCCTTTGAGCTCTTTTTGCTCAATATATTTACAGAATCAAGGGGCTGCATTAACGTAGCTATCGGCTTCATACAGGCGCGTAAGATTATTTCTTCTCCGTTAGAAATCCCGCCCTCTATCCCTCCGGCATTATTAGTCTTACGAAAATATCCTTTCTCCTTAGAGTAATAAATTGCATCGTGCGAATCAGAGCCGAACCTCAATGCGTACCCAAACCCCAGGCCAATTTCTACTGCTTTTATCCCGGGAATAGAGATGATTGCCTGGGCAATTTGGCCGTCTAATCGCCTGTCCGGGTGGACATAACTACCTAAGCCCACAGGAACTCCCTTTGCCCTGACTTCAAAAATTCCTCCCAGCGTATCTTTCAAGGCTATGGCAGCTTTGATTTGGGCTTTCATTTTAGCTTCAGTTTTCTCGCCGCCGACAGAAATTACCCGGCTTAAGATATTAATCCCAAAAAGCTTAAGCAACTGCCTGCATACTCCTCCAATCGCGACTGTCGCTACCGTACTCCTTGCGGAAGCCCGCTCCAGGACCTCCCTTATGTCGCTAAAGCCGTATTTCAGTAACCCCGCTAAATCCGCATGCCCGGGCCGGGGAGACAATACCTTAGAAAGCTTCTCAATGCTGAAATCCCTATTTCCGATGAATAAAGCAAGGGGGCTTGCGAGGCTAATCCCGTTCTTTAATCCGGAAAATGCCTCTACCCTGTCTTTTTCTATCTGCATGCGCTTTCCCCGGCCAAAACCCTGCTGCCTGCGCTTTAATTCCTGATTTATTCTGGCAATATCAATTTTTAACCCTGCCGGCAGACCCTCCAATATTGCCACTATCCCTTTTCCGTGCGATTCACCTGCGGTTAAGTAGCGTAACATTTTCCCTCCCTATTTCCACAGCCCTCTTTTATTCTCCCGGGCTTGGCGGTATAATTTCAAAAATAAATCCGCGTATTTTACATTCGGCGGGAACGTCATTAAAGATGCGTAGCCCTCTTTGACTATTTCAGCATTAAGAAACACCCCGTCTTTTAAATAAACGTAAGCCAGAAGCCGTTTATACCGGTCATGCTTTTCCACGTCGAATTCTAAGCTCACGCGCTTGCCTTCTGCCAATTTTTTCGTAAACTCATAAGCGCGGTTACCCATCTGCTTAATCGCAATAGCATCCTGCCGTGAACGCTCTGCGTCCCGGCGCAGTTTCCCGGATTCATGTATCTCTGGAGTATCTATCCCGATTAAACGCACTCTTTCGCCGTTTTCCAGTTCCAGGGTATCTCCGTCAATAACCCTCGTTACCAGAATATCCGCATAATCAGGGCTTCTTCCAAAAGGAATAGCAACCTTACCTTTCCCGGAAGGATGTATTAGCCCGGCGCTACTATCACAGCCATAAAAATTAATAAGCGCTAATGCTACAAACAATAAAGAAAATTTATTTTTCATCTTATAAACTTCCCGCTACTAACCCAGCCAGGACCACGATATCTTCGGTGCAGAAAATTCGCGTTACGCTTTTATCAAAAAACAGGTTCGCGTCAGGCCCAAACTCCTCGTCTTTATGCATCAGCTTGATTAAAACCGGCACTCCGATAAATGCCTCGATCACAATAGATACATCCGGCTCATAAATTCGTTTTGCCGGCAACCTCTCTAATACCGAAAGGATGGCTTCGGGATGCTCTCCATACTTTCTGATGATGGGCTCAATGGCGCGCTTACGGAAAGCAGGATAATAGCCCTCTATCCCGGAAAGCTCTCTAAAGGTCAGCCATTCATTGGTAATCGCAGGCAACCCCTTTAATTCCTGAATCAGGTAATGCAGGATTAAAATCGAAGTAAAATCCTTTGCCGGGACATTGCAGGATAAAGATAAGACCTTTCTTTCCTTTAAATCCAGGGAATACTCGTCTGCTAAAAACCTGGCTGAAAGATTTTCTTTAGGCTCTAAAGCAAACAGCTCTTCCCACGCCTTGTTAATCGCGGCTTCATAACCCATATTTTCTATTCTACTATTTTTCGTAGATAAATCAATGATTTTAGGCTATAATTAAGTGAGCACATAAGTTATGGATCCGCCGCAGGCGGAGAACATAACTTATCTGTGCGAACTTATGCCGGCAAAGCCGGCAAAGGCCACAACTTACGGAGCGTAGCACCCGACTTTATTTGAAAAGTCGGTGTGCCGTTTCTGCGGCAAGCGAACGTAAGTTGTTTGGCCGAACTTATGCCGGCAAAGGCCACAACTTACGGAGTGTAAGTCATGTGGTTGAACTTATTGGAGGATGTCCTTCGTCCGCCTTCGGCGGACTCGGGATAAATTCGCAGACGCCCTACGGGCTATAACTTACGTCGCTATAGACGTAAGAAGAGTGCTCCGTAAGTTATCTGCTCATTTATGATTTACGATCCATTTCAGCAGGAAGCTATTGATTATATTAACCAGGGGTTTTCAGTCATTGTTTCTGCCCCTACCGGAGCAGGAAAAACCGCCATTGCAGAACACATCATTGCAGCTTCCCTGGAGAACAGCCGGGGCGTCATCTACACTGCCCCCATCAAAGCGCTCTCCAACCAGAAATTCCGCGATTTCCAGGAGCAATTCAAGGATAATATAGGTATCTTAACCGGAGATGTCTCCATAAATGAGCATGCGCAGGTGCTCATTATGACTACCGAGATATTCAGGAATAAAGTCCTGGATGAGCCGGCAAGCCTTGCCGGATACTCCTGGATAATCTTTGATGAAATTCATTATCTGGATAACCCTGAGCGCGGCACGGTCTGGGAAGAATCATTAATCTTTTTGCCCAGCCACATGAATTTACTCGGGCTTTCGGCTACTATCCCCAACATCAGACAGCTCTCCCAATGGATAGAGTCCATCCACAAAAAGCCGGTGAAAACAGTAATCGAAGAAAAACGGCCGGTGCCCTTACATTTTTACTTTCAGTGCTCAAACGAAATCGCAGATAAACTAGAGCAATTAAAAAGGCTTAGGTTCGTAAAGCCAAATAAAATAAATACCCTGATGAATTATCTTAAGGCGAAGGAGGGCTTGCCTTGCATTTATTTTGTCTTCGGCAGAAGGCTCGCCGAAGAACTCGCCTGGGAATTAAAGAATTTTGATTTCCTGAATAACAGGGAGAAAACAGAGATTACCTTTCTTTACAAATCACTCTGCGCGCGTTTTGATTTAAAGAATGAAAAGAGCGCTCAGGAACTTTATCTTTTAATCCAGCGGGGGATTGCCTATCATCATGCCGGAATGCTTCCAACCCTGAAAGAAGTGATTGAGAGGTTGTTTACCAGCCGCCTGCTTAAAGTAATCTTTACCACCGAAACCTTTGCCCTGGGGATAAACATGCCCAGCCGCACGGTAATCTTTGATGAATTAAGGAAGTTTTACGGCCGTTACGTCCGGAATCTAAAGGTGCGCGATTTCTACCAAATGGCCGGCCGCGCAGGAAGGCGGGGCATAGATAAAGAGGGCTTTGTGTGCTCACGCATCAACTTAAACAGGATTAAAATTCCGGAGGTCCAGCGGATTATTTTTGGAAAACCCGAAGAGGTAAGAAGCCAGTTCAATACTTCATATGCTACTGTGCTTAACCTCTACGAAAAACACAAAGAAGGGCTTTTGGAGATTTATCCTCTTTCGCTTCATTATTTCCAGTCTCATAAAAATGACCGCAAAGAAGCATTGAGGCTCCTTGAGGCAAAAGTTAAACTACTTAAGGAATTAGGGCATATTCATGATAATGCGCTTACGCATAAGGGAATCTTTGCCAAGACCGTATATGGTTACGAGCTTGTCCTCTCGGAGCTTTATGAAGAAAACATACTGGAGCAATTGGATGAGTTTGGCCTCGGGATTATTGCCGCAGCCTCCTGTTTTGAGCCGAGGAAAAACCAGCGCCTTTTGCCCCTCTCAAAGACCGCCCGCAGGATTAAATATCTCTGCGATGAGGTGTATGGAAAAATAAAAGAAAAGGAGCACCGTTATAGGATTTACCCTTTCAGCAAAATGCCTTATTTTCATTTGAGTTCGGGAATCGAGGCTTGGCTTAGGGGGACAAACTTTGATAAGACTTTGCGCCTTACCGATACCGACGAAGGGGAAGTAGTCAGGTATTTCAGGATGAGCATCCAGGTTTTAAAAGAGATTAAGGATGCCCCGGTATGCTCGCATACCCTGAAAGAAAAAATTAACGAGGCTATCCGTGTCATAAAAAGAGACATTATTGACGCGGAAAAACAATTGAGGGCTTAAATATGGCATTCTTCGGGTTTCTGATCATAATCATTTCAGGGATAGCAATAGGCTTTGTCCTCTCTTCTTTCTTTGTAAAAAAGGTAACGCCAAAAACAGTGCTCGGCCCCACAATGGCCTCTTTTGAAAATACGAAGCTGCCCGAACAGGGTGATCTCCTGGAAAGAAAATTGATGCTCCAGGAAACCCTCTCTATCATTGAGCGCCTCAGCAAAAAAATCTCCTCTTCCCTTAACCTTAAAGAATTGGCAAAAGAAATTGTCAAGACCGTAGACGATATCATGAATGTGCAAATCTGCACCCTGCTCTTGATAAAAGATTCGGGCGATTCATTAAATGCTATCGCAAGTTCCGGGATAGACGAAAAGTTTGCCGAAGAAATCAATATTATGCTGGGAGACGAAATTTCCGGAGCGGTAGCGAAATTCAACGAAGCAAAGATAATCAATAACTTCCAAAATGAAAGCAAATTATATAATCTAAAATATGACAAATGCTACGTAAAGTCGCTTATGAGCGTACCCTTGTTCTTTCAAAATAAAGTCCTGGGGGTGCTAAACTTAAGTAACCGTAAAAACGGACTGGACTTTTCGGCGGCGGACCTGGAAGTCGTCAAGATAATTGCCCTGGAAAGCGCCCTGGCTTTGCATAACTTCAAGCTCTTCCGGCAGCAACAGAAGGATTACCTGAATACCATCGTAGCCCTGGCAAATGCCATTGATGCCAAAGACCAGTTGACATACCTGCATTCTAACAGTGTTACCAAATACGCGGTGCGCTTAGCAGAAGAGTGTAAACTCCCGGCAAAAGATATTGAGGATATCAGGCACGCAGGGCTTTTACATGACATCGGGAAAATCGGCATAAAAGACGAGATCCTCACCAAGCCCGGGGTGTTAAACGAAGAAGAATATAAGCAAATAAAAAGCCACCCTGTTAAGGGTGAAGAAATTATCCGCTCTTTGCCTTTTTTGCAGGCAGTTGCAAAGATTATCAGGCACCATCACGAAAGGTTTGACGGCAAGGGTTATCCCGATGCCATAAAAGGCGAAAAAATCCCCCTTGGCTCAAGGATATTGGCCATAGCAGATGCTTTTGACGCCATGGCCTCAAAGAGGTGGTACCGCAAGATATTGGCTTTTGAGGAAGCAAAAGAGGAACTGAATAAGAATAAAGGCACGCAGTTTGACCCGCAACTGGTGAATTCTTTTATTTCCATCCTGGAAAAAGAGCCGGGCCTGATGGGCCAGTAAAAAAGGGCGCCTTTTTTAAGATTTGCCTAAAGACACCCTTTTTTTAAGATATATTCTTGCCTGTTAAGGCACTGCCAGAAAATGCAACTCCGCTATTGAAGTATTGCCTCTTCCCGGCTCTGGGCTATGCTCTCTTCCGCATAGGTTTATCTTTAATTCTCCGGGCCTTGCCATTTTAAGATTCAATACCCCCCCTGTCCTTCCGGGAGTAACTTCTGTAATCTTAAAGGCAGCGTAACCAATAGCATTATTAGCTGCGCCTGTAACATCAAGAAGCAATTCCGGAGAATCCAGGTCGGTTACAGCAATGGCAATGCTATACCATTGATTAACCTTCAGCACTTTGATTTGTTCCAGCGGGTCAAATATAATACTGGCATTGGGAGCAGCGTTAACTATTTTCAGCTTCATCGTAGCGCTGGTTGTAGCTGCGGTAGAATGCTGGCGCGCTGTTATGCTGATATTATATTCTCCGGGCTGAATTGGCCCCATTTTATAAAGCGTTCCTTCAATCCTAAACGGTGAAACTTTTCTGATTTCAAGCCGTATCCCAGATGCAGGCAGCCCTTGCACGTACAAGTCGTAATCACCCTGGCTTGAAACAGCGGTGAAAAATGTTGCTCCGATAGGAATAGTAAAAAGTGCTGGGTCATTATAGTAAAATTCATATGAGCTTACCGGATCAAGAACAATTATCTGGTCGGCAAATGAATACGCTGACCCCAGCAGTAACCCGAATACTGCCAATATTACTGCCCATTTTAGCTTCATTTCTCCTCCTCCTTTTTTGGCCTTTCCCGTGGCTAACTGCTGACCCTCCATTCACCTCCTTCCTCTCATGTCTTTTAACTAATCTTTATAAAGATAAGCCGGCATAACAGACTCTATCTCGGGGTTGCCGTTTAGCCGGCTAACTGCCTCTGCTAATGTCAGGTTTTGCGCCAGCGTTACTTTATGATGCAGGGGGAAATCCGCGAATCCATGAGATTTCCAGGACTCTTTGACTTTGTCTCCTAAAAACCAGTACCAGCCTTCTTCGCCTTTCTTTGATAGTTTGTTTTTATTCCCCGCTTCTTCTTCGTCAGTAATGGGAAGAGAGTAATTTATTTCTTCCACGCCTAACGTGTCCACCCCGGCCTCCCTTAATACCAATAAAGTATCTGCTCCTTCTCTAAATTTGACTAAAAGAACCTGTAATTCATCATTTGCCATTCCAGAAGGAGACTCGGGGTTATCTAATGGCAAATCCCGGGCATCGGGCAACACAGCAAACGCCCTTTCTGCTTCCTGCCTCTCTTCCTGCGTAATCGTTTCCGCAGAATTGGCACTGCCAACTCTAATAAATAGAATAATTGATGATATTAATAGGAAATAAACAAAAAAATCCGTAAGAAGATATGGCCCTCTTACGGACATAAATATAGCCTTTCTCCCTCCAGATATGATTAAGACAGGTTTCTTCATCTTATCCTTGACCCAAAGGATATCTGATAAAGTATAATCTTATAAGATTATACTTTTCAAGGGAGAAAGGCCGGATTTTGAAAGCGGTTTCTTAAGATAATCTAAGTAGCGCTTTCTATAAACATTTGTCTATACACAACTTAATCATTTCAAAGAACCCATAGTGTTTCTTGTAATGCCTTTTCGCCCTTCTGTGCAGGGCTTTATGTTTTCTTTTCATGCCTGCCTCCTTTTCTTAAACACTAATTATACTCCCACCGGCATGCCGGTATAGAGCCGGATTAAATCCAAAGTATTCATGCTTTTCTTATGCTCTTTCTTCATCCTTCTGTGCGTGTGCCTATGAGCCCTTTTCATTCTACTCCCTCCTTACATTAGTCCATACACCCAACCCTATAGGATGGGCCGGCGTATTGCCCTCCTGCAGCGCCCGATCCTATCGGAAGGATCGGCGTATTGCCCTCCTGCAGCGCCCGATCCTATCGGAAGGATCGGCGTATTGTCCTCCTGCAGCGCCCGATCCTATCGGAAGGATCGGCGTATTGCCCTCCTGCAATAAAAAACCCTAAAGGCTTCTTTAGGGTTTTATTCACTCTTTGGCAGCTCCGCTACCCTTACGGGCCGGAAGCTTTGCGCCCCAGCATTACTGCTAGTTTGCCTTTATCAGTGGTCAAAACTCCAAATTGTCAAATGTGCAAATTGCAAATTAAGTATAACACGTAAATGGCTGTTTTTCAAGGAGGTGAGGATGGAAAACTAAAACGGGCTTTTCTCTTCTTTAAATTTTACATAATCCTGAATTATCTTTTTATGGTCAAAGGCAAAGGAGAGCTTTTCAATTTCGCTAAGCTTCACTATGCGTAGCCCCTTGGCATCATCCCCTGCTTTCGGGATGCCTTTTGCCTCGGCAATAAAGACCGTGCCGATAGTATGGAAGCGCGGGTCGCGCTTAGGGTCAGAATAAGTATGGAATTGTTTTAATTGCGTTATTTCCAGGCCGGTCTCTTCTTTGGTTTCGCGCCTTACCGCATCCTCTAAGCTTTCTCCATAGTCAACAAAACCTCCGGGCAAAGCAAAACCAAAGGGAGGGTTACTCCTTTCAATTATGACAATTCCTCCATCTATCTCTATAATTGAATCTACGGTCGTAAACGGCCCGTTTTGTAATTTGGTGGTAACGTATTCCAAATAACCAATCACTCCTTTGTTAAAGACTGCAAAGGCTTCCTTGTCATAAAGGCAAAAAATAATCTCTTTTAAAGAAGATTCGTTTTCGCGTAAATGCTTAAGTGCTTCCTGCGCCATAATCTTGGCAGAGGCTAACAAGGGAAAGCCTCCGACCCCGCAACCCAATGCCGGAAAGGCAATAGAGGAAACTTTGAGCTTTTCTGCCAGCTTCAGGGCATTTCTGGCGGAATCCCTAATTTTTACCTCATCGGTTTTAAAATCCATACTCATAGTCGCAGCATGTATTACGTATTTAGATGGTAAGCTTCCTGCGCTGGTTTCTACTGCTTCTCCGATTCTTACCGGGCCCTTCTTCACTGCTTCTTCTTCAATCCCCTTGCCCCCTTTTTTCCTTATTGCTCCGGCAACTCCTCCGCCCATAAGCAACTTATTATTTGCAGCGTTAACTATGGCGTCAACTTTAAGGTCAGTAATGTCACCCATGATAATCTTAATTTCAGTATCCTTAACCTTCATTCTTATTCTCCGATTATTTTAATCAAGACGCGTTTTTTACGCATTCCATCAAACTCTGCGTAGAAAATCTGCTCCCAGGGCCCGAAATCCAGCTTTCCACCGGTAACAGCAACAACCACTTCCCTGCCCATAACTGTTCTCTTGAGGTGCGCATCGCCATTATCCTCGCCGGATAAATTGTGCCTATATTTATCTTTTCCGTATGGTGCAAGGCGTTCCAACCATGCGGAAAAATCCTGATGTAAGCCCGCCTCATCATCGTTGATAAAAACGCTGGAAGTAATATGCATGGCATTCACGAGGCAGAGCCCTTCTTTTACCTGGCTTTGCTTTAAAGCCTCTTCGACTTGCGGGGTAATATTAATAAACTCCTGCCTGCTCTTTGTATTAAACCAGAGGTATTTTGTATAAGACTTCATGTTAAAGTTTTTCTAAAATCAGCCTTTTTTCTTTATGGTCAACTTTGAAATTGAATTTTTTTAAGAAAGACATCCCCAGCAGGCCGTCACCGCTGCCCAAAGCGCCTGCCTCATCCAGGATTATCCCTGCTTCTACGTTTCTGGCTTCAACATTCTGCACTTTTATGCTCTCCAGGATCACGTATTTACCATTAACCTTACGGCCGTCTGCCAGAGTTAACTGAATATCCGGCAGAGCCCTGTCTAAATCAAAACCTAATTTTTCCGCGATTGCTCTCCTAAGCATCACTAAAGTCGCCCCGGTATCAAGAATCAGATTGGCTTCAACTTTATTATTCAGCTTGGCGGAAATGATTACGCTTTGCCCGTCATGAGAGAAAGCTACCCCCTTGGGCCTACGCTCCTCCTGAAGCCTCTGCTCGGCGATTCTTTTATCAGTCTCAATCTTTTCTTTCTCCCATCTCTGGCGCATTAAGAGCGTATCTTCCTGGGAAGCTCTTTCTATCCTGGAAATTTCTTTCTTTTCAATCCTCACCCTCCCGGCACTCACCTCTAACTCAATTTCATTTTCATCCTCATTTTTTATGATGCCTTCCATGCTGCGGCCGTTGTTAAGATATAAAATATCCGCATAAGACAGGAAATAAAAGTGCACAAAATAGAAAAAAATAAATATAGGAATTGCTCTTTTACGCACTAGCGCCATTTTTCTACTCCTCTTCTCTGGCAAAATTTAAATGCAACACACCTGCTGCAAAAAGGCGATACAGGAACGCAGATATTCTGGCCAAAGGCAACGAGGATTGTATTCAGCCGTATCCAGTAAAGCCGCGGGATAATCTTTCTTAATGCAGTTTCGGTATCCTCTGGATTTTTTGTCTTAACCCAGCCTAAGCGGTTTGAAATCCGGTGCACGTGCGTATCTACGCAAATCGCCGGGATATTATAGCCTAAACCCAATACCAGATTGGCAGTCTTCCTGCCTACGCCTTTTAACGAAAGCAAGCCTTCTAAATTATCCGGGACCTTTCCTTCAAAATCACGGAGAATCTTTCGGCTGATGCCTAAAATAACCTTTGCCTTATTACGGTAAAAACCAACCGGATAAATCAGCTTCTCAATGCGCCTTGAAGATAATTCTATCATACTATGGGCTGTTCCCGCAACCTTAAATAATCGGTTGCTGGCATCCGTAGTAGTCTTGTCTTTTGTGCGCAGGCTCAAAATACAGGAGATTAAAACCCGGTAGGGATCGTGTTTTTGAGAAATTTTTGTTACCGAAGGGATTTCAAAGGACTTTACCTGTTTTTCAATTAATTTTATGGTCTTTAGCAATTTAATAAGGGGGACGGTTCTAAATTCCAGATAGGGACGGTTCTCGGCATTAAACGTAGGCTAAAGAGAACCGTCCCTAATCTATATTTCTAAGAGAAACCTTAATTCCGTATACACTCCGGATTTGATACTGACCTTGCCTAGGCTGTTTTCATATTCTAAAGAGCGGTTGAATACGCCGCCCACGGCAAAAGAGCCGCTGAAAAGTTCGTTAAATTTGTATTTTAAACCGGCGCCTATCTGAGTCTGTTTGTATTTTAGAATGACATTCTTTAAATTATCTTTATCTACCTCGAATTCGCCGTTAAAGGCCCGGCCAAATTCAGTAAATAGAGTGGCTTTCTTATTTAAGGCATAAGAAATATTCGGCCTTCTGGGAGTAAGGTTAAAACTCAGGCGCTCATTTGGTTTATAGATAAGGCCCAAAACCGGCAAGGCTTCATTTTCAAAGTCTGGATACACGGCAATTCCGGCAAGGAGAATTAACTGTTCACTTGGCTTATAAATACCTATATAGCGCGAAGGTATACGAAAATTGGAGGAAGTAAAATTCCAGTCATCCCCGTAAAAAGAAGGGCTTACGCCTATGCGCAGGTATGTATTCTCAATACCGAAAAAAGGAAGGGTGGTTTCAATATCCGCGATCAAGCCGGTTAGATGACTAGGAAGCTCAACTTGCGTTGAATTCTCTATTGAAATGTATCTGTTTGCCAGCGAAACTTTGACCGGCAGTTTCGCAAAAGCCTTGAATTCGTAGCTATATTCCCCTTCACTTTCAATAATCTCAATGCCTCCAGGCTGAGCATCCGCATTCCTTGAAGGGATATACCTGACATAGGCATCTACGTTATGCTGAGTATCCTTTTCGGCTGCCTCTTCTGCAGATACGGGAAGGATAAAAGAAGACGATAAGATTATTAATAAAATCAAACCGCGCATATACTTCTCCTTTCTTCTTCGCCCTTAAACTTGTTATAGCCGTTCGGGCTATGAAGGAATTTTATGGGATTCGCTGAATTTGATGATCTGGTTCATCATCCTCACTGCTTCCACCGGATGCTTGCCTGCAGCGGTTTCTGCGGAAAGCATCACGAAATCAGATCCGTCAAGGACTGCATTTGCCACATCCGTTACCTCTGCCCGGGTAGGCCGAAGGTTATCTACCATGCTCTCCAGCATCTGGGTAGCAGTAATAACGAATTTTCCTTCCCGGTTACATTTCCTGATTATCTGTTTTTGCACTACGGGAATTTCATATATCGGGATAGATACCCCCATATCACCCCGGGCAATCATAATCCCGTCACAGGCATCCATGATCCGGTCAATATTATTTATACCCTGCCGGTTCTCGATTTTGGCGATGATTTTACATCCGGGGAGCTTATTTTTGGTAATTTTCCTGATAGGGATAATGTCGGAATTATCCCGCACAAAGGATTGGGCAATATAGTCCACTCTGTTCTCTATACCGAATTCAATATCTATTTTGTCTTTATCGGTTAAGCCTTTAAATTTAAGATTTACATCCGGGATATTTATGCCTTTATTTTCTTTTAAAATCCCGGGGATCATTACCTCTGCCTCTAAATAACGGTTTCTATGCTTTAGCGCGGTTAAGGCAATATTCCCGTCGTCTATAAATATCTGGCTTCCGGCTTTTATATCAGCCAATTCCCCCTCATAATCAAAAGGAATGATATTATCGTAGCCTGATATCTTGGCATTGGTCAGGAACAGGCGCATTTTTTTCTTTAACTCTATCTCTTTTCTCTCTTTAAAACGCCCTATCCTTATACGGTAACCCTCCAGATCCTGCAATATCCTGATATGCCTTCTGTATTTCCTGTTCAAACCCCTGATTAAAAGTATGCGTTTTTTGTGCTCCCTGTGGCTGCCGTGAGAAAAATTAAGCCTGGCTACATCCATTCCCGCAAGCATCATCTGCCTTAAGGCGCCGGCATTGCTGCTTGCCGGACCGATGGTGCAGATTATCTTTGTTTTTACCATAAAATTACTCTCCGAATATGGATTCTTTTAGGCCTTTGATGATGCTTACTACCGCAGGCTGAAAACTGTATTTTGGCTCTTTTAGGGTGCCGCTTATTTTTATTGTCCCAAATAAGCCTGCCTCTCCTATAATTGCGGTAGTAATGTCTTTTATCGTGCCTGATAAGGGCACGCTTTTGTCCAGGATCTGGACATTTAAAGAAGAGGATAGTTTCCCGTCAAAACCGATTTTGACGCTTCCCGTAAGATCTGTGATATTGCTGCTTAGCTTCAGGTTATCGGTGAAGATATTCTTGTCCTGGATGAGAAAATCGCAATAGCCATCCCGAAAAATTATATTAGCGAAATCCCTGGCAAACAAAAGCCTGCCGATACCCTTAAAAAAGTTAAGCTCCCAGAGGTTCCCGTCTTTAATCAATATGTTTCCTGAGCCGCTAAGCTTGGTTAAATCCTTGAAAAAACCGTTTAATTTCACTTCTGATTGAAGGTTTCCCGCGAGGCTCTGCTCTTTCGCTGCGGTATCAATTTTTAATTTCTCAAGCTTCAGGCCTTCTAAATTTATTTGCGCCATGAAAGGCTGATTTTGCGAGAGAAGATTAATGCGTCCGCTGGAATTAAGTTCCCCTTCATACATAAATAGGCTTGCCGAAGAAATATCTCCTATGCCGTTACTCTGGTTATATTGAATAAACAAATCAGTTGCCTTAAGGCCATAGAAAGATATTTGGGGGCCCGTAATCTTAGCCTCAATATCGCAGGAAATTATATCATTCAGGTTCCCCTTTAACTCAAAGGAGGCCTTGATGTTTCCTTCCGGTTTAACCTCTACAAGCCTGCTTTCCAAATCTTTAGAAAATGATTTCAAGTCTTTTAGATTAAGGCTTGCTTCTGCGTTTATCTGAGAAATTAGATTCGAAGGTTCGCTTAAATCAACATTTCCGGTGGCGAAAAATTGTGAATCCAGGTACATGGCAGTTAGCTTCTGAAAGTTTATCAGTTTATCTTTAGTTGTAAACGCACATTCAAGCTCCAGCCCTTGCGAAGATACTTCAAGGCTTCCTTTAAGGGCATTTGGGTTACTTAAATTAAATCTTATGCCTGCATTTACGCCCTTCAGGATTGGCTCATCTGACTTGTCCAGGTTGATTAAATCTAAATCCTGGATATCTGCCTTGCCTGAGATATTCAGGTGCTTATCCGCCAGGCCGTATTCTATCTGACTATCTGTTTTTATGCCTGCTCTTGCATTAATTTTTTCTTTATGAATAGCCAATCCCCTGGCCTCTATTTGCGACACAAAAAGTATGATATTATTCTTCAAGTTTAAGTTACCCGTTACATCTATAAGGCCCTGAGGCAAAGTAACCCCGCTTCCCTTAAAATAGCCATGAAATTCTTTCGCAGATAAATCCGTTATAATTATTGCAGCGGCCAATTCTTTCTCTGTAAGTTTATATTCTCCTTCTGCCTTTATGTTCATCGGTTTCTCTGCGTTAATTTTAGATTTAAGATTGAATTTAATGCTTGCGGGCAGAGACAAACTCAACGCCAAATCAATATCCTCTAGGGCTTTGTAAAAAGTTTCAGGAAGGGAATAATCATAAAAATTAATCTTGGCATCTCTTACATTAACTCTATTGATTAGAACTGTAAATTTTGCTTTCTTTCCCTCTTTGGGTTTATCCGGGAAGAATTGCTGTATATTAAATGTGCCGTCTTTTCTTCTTTCTAAAAGCAGATTAGGAGAGCTAAAGCTAAGCTTCGGGATAATAAGCGTCTTCTTGAACAGCGGCCAGATAAGAAATGTCCCGTAGCATTCTTTAACGCTTAAAAGCTCCTTCTCATCGTCGTAAATAACCAAATCCCTAAGGAGAAGTCCTTTAAATAAATTAAATTCCGCTTTCTGGAGCCTTACCTCTTTTTGTGTCGCTTCTTTAATGGCGTTAATAATCAGAGATTTGATTTTGGCGGGAAAGACTACTCTATTTAAATACGTAATCCCTGCGAAAAGGGTGGCTGCGATGAGTATAATAACAATTAAAATCTTCTTCACTTATTTACCAGTTTCTTTGCCTGCCTTAAAGCCTCTGCCTTGGTTTTTATCCTGCCTATAGCCTGCAGCTCTTCAAGCTCGGAAAGGATTTTTCCTACCACGGGCGAAGGCGAAAGCTTCAATGCCTTCATAATATCATGCCCGTCAAGCAGGCGCGGCTCTTTTTTCTCTTCTTTCTTCTTGAAGTATTTCTTAATTAATCCGAAGGCTGTTTCTTCATGATGCCTGCGCGAGGACTTTGTGGTCAAGGGCCCTTTCGTCGCCCTTTGGTCAGCAACTGAAATCAAAAGCACGCTCACCGCCTCATCTTGAGCGTCGCGAAAGAACCTAAAAGTTGCCCTGGGAGTTATTGTTTGATTATCCGCTAAATATCCCGGCCTTAAGTGGCACAAGATTATCTTCTTCAGGGAATTTATTTCTTCATTAGAAAGCTTCAGGCGCCGGAAGATTTCTTCGGCCAGGCGCATGCCTACCCTTTCGTGCCCGTGGAAGGTAATTTTTCCCTCGTGCCTGCGCAGAGTCTTGGGCTTACCGATATCATGCAAAAAAGCCCCTAATTTTATCAGGGAACTGCGCTTTCTATCCGCAGAGATAACTTCGTCCAGGTAATCCTGCACTTTCCGGTTATTTTTTAGCTCTCGTAACAGGTTTTCAAGCTCATTGATGGTCTCTAAGGTATGCTGCCAGACATCCAGATGATGATACGGGCCCTGGCCTATTCCCCGCATCCCCTTGGCCTCAGGGAAAATAAGCTCGAGGATTTTTAATTTATCCAGCATTAAGAAACAATGGTAAGAATCTGAGGAGCTAAAAATCTTAAAAAATTCGTCTCTTATCCTTTCGGAAGAGACTTTAGCTAAATCGCATTTTGAGAGCTTAGCCAGCTTTAAGGTGGCATCGTCTATCTTAAAGCCAAAAAGGCAGGAAAAACTGAAAGCGCGTAAGATGCGTAAAGGGTCTTCTATAAAAGCGCACTTATCTACGACCCTTATGATCTTCTTTTTTAAATCTTCTCTTCCTCCAAGGGGGTCAACGATTAAATCCCGGATGCTCCCGGAAGTAAAAACCTTTTCTAAATCTAATGCCAGGGCATTAAACGTAAAATCCCGGTGCAAAAGGTCTTCTTCTAAGGTCTTGCCTCTAAAATCCGTAAAGTCTAAAGTGTAGACTTTATCTTTAATTTTTTTCACCACCCTCGCGGCGCCATGCTCTTTGTCCAGCACCACAAAACCCGCCCTTAAATTCTTCGCAAGGCCTTTTCCAAAGTTTATTGCCTGGCGACTCAGGCAAAAATCAAGGTCAGGGTTCTGCTTTTGCCTGTTGAGGTATAAATCGCGCAGGTACCCGCCCACAAGGAAGAGCGTTTTCCTTTTTATGCGGGAGTAAACCAAAACATCTTTCAAGAGAGACATTGTCTCTGAGCGGGAATTAAAATTTAAAAGCATATTTTATGCGATATTTTGAGTTTATTGCCCCTGATTGAATATCTCCGACTGCTTAATTATATTATCTTCGACAAAGATGGGGGCGTGCGCCCTTACAGCCAGGGCAATACTATCCGAAGGGCGGGCATCGATAACCTTAACCTGGCTGCCTTGAGTTTTAAGGAAAATCTTGGCGTGGAAGGTGTTTTCTTCTAATTTATCAATGATGATTTTTTCAATGCTGGCATCCAAATTTTCAATTGCAGAGTGCAAGAGATCGTGGGTCAACGGCCGCGGAGGGTTAAAGCCGCTTATTTTTAATTTTATTGCGGAGGCCTCGGCAAGGCCGATAACAATAGGCAGGACCCGGTTGCCGTTTCTTTCCTTTAAAACTATCAGCTGGTCATGCCTTTTCTCGTCAATGACAATCTTGTTCAGTTCCATTTCTACCATTATCGAAAATCTCCTCTCTTTTATTTTGTTCTCTGTTTTTCCCGGTTAAGGATATCTTTGAGCTCAACCATAAACTGGCCCACGTCTTTAAACTGCCGGTACACCGAAGCAAAGCGCACATACGCCACATCATCCAAAGTTTTCAATTTCTCCATTACCAGCTCTCCGATGCGCGATGCCGATACCTCCCGGTCAGATTTCTTCTGTATTGCCCGCTCTATCTGTGAAACTATCTCTTCCATCTTCTCGAGCGCGACCGGCCTTTTTTCGCAGGCCTTTATGATCCCCGCCAGTATCTTTTTCCTGTCAAAATGCTCTCTCCTGGAGTCCTTCTTTATCACCATCAAGGAAACTTCTTCTATATATTCGTAAGTAGTAAACCTCTTTCCGCACTTTAAGCATTCGCGCCTGCGCCTGATTGCGGATTCTTCAGCCGTAGCGCGCGAATCCACAACCTTATCTTCTTTATATCCGCAATATGGGCATTTCATATTTAGTAACTAGTACACTATTAACGAGTAACTAGTAATTAAGACTAATTTTTTACAGATTAATTCTCTTGACTTTTATTTTTGCTTCCCTTAAAAAATCCATTGCCATCTTATCGGGGTAACCGTCTTTTATCACAATCTCATTAATCCCGGCATTAATGAGCATCTTAGCGCAGATAACACAGGGTTGGTTCGTAGCATAAAGCGTGCTGCCTTTCGCGCTGATACCGTATAGAGAAGCCTGAATAAGCGCGTTTTGCTCCGCGTGTAAAGCGCGGCACAGCTCATGCCTTTCTCCCGAAGGAATTTTTAATTTTTCCCGCAAGCAGCCTATATCCAGGCAATGCTCTAAACCTGACGGAGCTCCGTTATAACCCGTAGCCAGGATTCTTTTATCTTTTACCAGGACAGCGCCTACGCTTCTCCTCAGGCACGTGGCGCGCCGGGAAACAAGTTTCGCCATCTCCAGAAAATACTCATCCCAGCTTGGCCTGGCGTGGGGCGCATTTTTTATTTTTATTCTGCGCTTACTCATATTAAATCACTCCCCCTTCTTTCATAACTCTGGATATAGCGGGAACCTCTTAGTCAGGCCCAGGACTTCCCTTTTTATTTCTGCAAGTTTCTTTTCGTCGTCGCTCGCTTCTATCGCCGAATTTATGAAATGCGCGATCTTACGCATATGTATTTCTTTCATCCCGCGTGTGGTGACCGCCGCGGTGCCTAAACGTATGCCGCTGGTCACCGCAGGGCTTTTCCTGTCAAAAGGAATAAGGTTCTTATTCACTGTAATGCCTGCGCGTTCAAGGACCGCCGAAGCGTCGCTTCCGGTTATGCGCTTTTCTGTCAGGTCCACTAACAAAAGATGCGTATCCGTGCCTGCGGAAACAATACGAAAACCCAGGGCCCCAAGGGCGTTGGATAATTCCCGGGCATTCCTGACGACCTGCCTCTGATAAGCCCTGAATTTTGCGGTTTTCGCCTCGGCAAAAGCCACTGCCTTTGCGGCGATAACGTGCATAAGGGGCCCTCCCTGTATCCCGGGGAATATCAGGGAATCTATTCTTTTGGCAAACTCTTTCCGGCAAATTACAAATCCTCCCCTGGGGCCGCGCAGGGTCTTATGCGTCGTAGAAGTAACAAAATCCGCGTAAGGCACAGGCGAAGGATGAACGCCAGCCGCAACTAACCCTGCGATATGGGCCATATCCACAAAAAGATAAGCCCCGACTTTGTCGCAAATTTTACGGAACTGCTTAAAATCTATTTTCCTGGGGTAGGCTGATGCGCCTGCCAGGATTAGCTTTGGCTTATGTTTTTTTGCCAACTCCATAATTTTAGCGTAATCTAACGTCTCAGTCTTACGGTCCACTCCGTAGCCGACTATTTTATAAAACATCCCCGAGAAATTATGGGGGTGCCCGTGCGTTAAATGCCCCCCGGCGGCTAAATCCATAGCTAAAACAGTATCGCACAGCTCTAAAGCGCAGAAATAAACTGCCATATTCGCCTGCGTTCCGGAGTGTGCCTGGACATTTACATGCTCCGCCCCGAAAATTTCCTTTGCCCGCGTAATTGCCAGATGCTCTGCCGTATCCACATGCTCGCAACCGCCGTACCAGCGCCGATGCGGGTATCCTTCCGCATATTTATTCGTCAATACAGACCCTTGGGCCTCCAGCACCGCCATAGAAGCAAAGTTCTCTGAAGCAATTAATTCCAAGTTCTCTCCCTGCCTTGCGATTTCATTTTTTATAGCCTGGTAAATCTCTGGGTCGGTTTTTTTGATATGTTTCACAGGTTCTGTCTCCTTATTTTCTTTTCAATCTCCCGGATTTGATTGAGGCGCCTTTTGTGCCTGCCTCCCAAAAAACGGGTATTTAACCAAACCTTCACGATTCTTTTAGCTAAATTACTATTCATAAAAGCAGAGCCCAGGACAAGCACATTACTGTCATTGTGTTCGCGCGCGAGCCTGGCTGCTTTAATGCCGTAACAAAGGGCAGCCCTTATGCCGGAAAGCTTATTTGCCACGATGGAATTGCCGATGCCGCTTTTACAAATCAAAATCCCCTGCCTGTATTTATGCGCCGCTACCTCCTTTGCCAGATTATAAGCAAACCCCGGGTAATCGCAGCGTTCTTTTGAACAGGCACCCAGATCTTTCACTTTATATCCCAGGCTGTCAAGAAAGGGCTTAATCTTTTCTTTCAATGCGAACCCCGCATGGTCAGAAGCAATGACTATTTTTTTCATATTAATCCGCTCACTTTCTCTACGGCTTCCCTGATTACAGAATAAGTCTTTTCATAAAATTCCAGCGGCTTACCGATGGGATCAGCTATATCTATGCTGTTATTGCTGATTTTGGCAAATTCTTTTAAAAGAAAAATCCTGTTTTTTGCTTCCGGGGCAATATCCAGCAGCGCTGCCTCATGGAGCCTCTCCATAACCAGGATAAAATCGCTTTTCTTAAGCATCTCCTTAGTGACGCGCATAGAGCGGTGGCTTGAGACATCCAGACCCTCTTTATTCAGGACCGCCTTCGTCTCTTCGGTTGCCCCAAGCCCGCCAAGCATCATAATGCCTGCGGAGGAAACTTCAACATCAACCCTGTTTTTCTGGCGCAGTATTTTTTCCAACAGCGCCTTTGCCATAACCGAACGGCAGGAATTCCCCGTGCACACAAACAGCACGTTCTTCTTTTGAGCTATTATTTCGATATCCGTTTTCTTAATCGCGCCCTCTCTTAAAACACGTAATGGCGATACTGTCAGGTCTACTACTGAAGACTCTATGCCCAGCCTTGTGGTTCCCGCATCAATTGCAAAATCTACCAAGCCGCTAAAATCCCTGATGGCTTCTTCAAAATTTACCGGCGCAGGCGCGCCGGAAATATTTGCCGAAGGGCAAATTACCGGCACTAAGGCGTAACCGATTATTTTTAAGGCAATGGGGTTATCCGGCATACGTAAACCGACTGTCCCATCCTTCCTTGAGTTAAGTATTAAAGTTAACGGCCCGGGCCAGAATTTATCAATAAGTTTGTATGCGGAAACGGGGATATCGCGGGCAAATTCTTCAATTCTTTTTTTGTCTTCCAGGTGCACGGAGAAAAGTTTATCCTGCGGCCTTTTTTTAATCTCGCGAATTTTCTGGAGAGCCTTCTGGTTTAGCATGTTTGCCG
>JBFMBZ010000027.1:0-5325 GCA_040754615.1 Candidatus Omnitrophota bacterium
CAGCTGCAATGTTAACCAGGTTTCAGATAGATTAGGCTACGAGAATGTCGAGAGTTTCATCAGGCAATTTAAGAAATTCACCCGCCTGACCCCCACGGAATTCCGGCAAAAAAACAAAAAAATAAAGGCAGCCAGGAAGGTAAAAAACAAGCGTTAAGCCAGGTTATTCAGGGAAGATCTTAGAGAGAAAAACACGCAGGAGCCGGATTTTCTTTTATGGCCCTGCCGGAAACAGGTTAAGTGATGGAGAAAAAATCCCAACTACAAACAGCAGAGTTGTTAAAAGCCAATAAAAGGCTAAGCAAAGAAATCGCCGAGCGTAAACGCGCCGAAGAAGGGTTGCAGGCAGAGCGCCAACGCCTTTATAACGTTCTGGAAGCTTTGCCCGTTTATGTTGTGCTTCTCGATAAGGATTACCGCGTTCCGTTTGCTAATAAGTTTTTCCGCGAGCGTTTTGGCGAGTCGCACGGAAAGCGATGCTATGAGTATTTGTTTAAGCGCAGTGAGGCGTGTGAAAATTGCGAAACATATAAGGTGATGAAGAGCCGCGCTTCACATCACTGGGAGTGGACTGGCCCGGATGGCCGCAATTATGATATTTACGATTTTCCCTTCATTGACACCAACGGCTCGATGATGATCCTGGAGATGGGAATTGACATCACCGAAGCCAAGCGCGCCGAAGCAGCGTTAAAAAAGCATCAAGAGCACCTGGAAGAGCTGGTTAAGGAGCGGACAGCGGACTTATTAAAAAGTGAGGGCCGGTTCCGCGCGCTGATTGAGAATGCGGCTGATGTAATTGCCATTATTGATTCCAAGGGGTTGATAAGCTACATAAGCCCTAATATATGCGCTATACTCGGCTACTCGCAGCAAGAGATGGAAGGCCGGGACGGCTTTAACTTTATTCATCCTGACGATATGGCGCGATGCCAAAAGGCGCTCGAGGAGGTTATCCGCAAGCCGGACGTATTGCAACATATCGAAGCGCGTGGCCACCACAAGAGCGGCTCCTGGCGCTGGTTACATATCGTAGGGCAGAATTTGCTGGTTGATCCGGCTGTCAACGGCATTTCCATAAACATCGCAGACATCACCGAGCGCAAGCAGGTAGAACAAACTCTGCGCGAAAGCGAACAGCGGCTTAAGCGTTCGCAGGAGATAGCGCATCTGGGCAGCTGGGAACTTGATGTCGTGAATAACCAGCTTTTTTGGTCAGATGAAGCATACCGTATCTTCGGCCTTAAGCCGCAGGAATTTAAAGCCACCTACGAAGCATTTTTAGAAAGAGTCCACCCTGATGACCGAAAAGCAGTTGATCGGGCATACTCGGGTTCAATCCGTGAAGGTAGAGATACTTACGAAATTGAACATCGGGTAATAAGAAAACAAACCGGTGAAATCCGCTATGTCCATGAGAAATGCGAACATATCCGTGATTCCTCGGGAAAGATTATCCGTTCGATGGGGATGGTGCATGATATTACCGATGCAAAGAAAGCAACGGAAACCATAGAAAAACTCTCGCGTTTTCCCCTGGAAAACCCTTCTCCGGTGATGCGTATTGCCAGGGACTGCCGGCTTTTGTTTGCCAACAAGGCAAGTGAGCAGCTCTTAAAGGAATGGAAATGCGCGATAGGCCAGATTGTTCCGGGTGACTGGTGTAAAAGGGTTGTCAGTGCCCTGCGCAAGGGAGTAAAACAGGAAATTGAAATAGGATATGGCAACCGGGTATTTTTATTTTCCTTAACTCCTATAAAAGAAGGCGGGTATGTTAATCTATACGCCCTGGATATAACCGAGAGAAGAAAGGCAGAGCAGGAACTGGCAAAATTAAATTTAGAGCTGGAAGAAAAGGTTAGTGAGCGCACCTCTCAATTGATTAAGTCAAATGAGGAATTGGCGGACCAGATACAAGAACGCCTGGAAATAGAGAAAAATATCCGCCACAGTTACGCTATACTGAAATTAATTACCGTCAAGCCCAGCCGTAAGGAATTCTTGGGAGCCCTGGTTAAGCTCTTGAAAGGTTGGACTAAGTGCCGCTATGTGGGTATCAGGGTTACTAATGAAGAAGGAAGGATACCTTACGAAGCATATGCCGGATTCAGCGAAGAGTTTATCAGGAAAGAAAGCAATCTTTCGCTGCAACACGATAATTGTGTCTGCGTAAGGGCGATAATGAATAAGAAATCTCAATTTGATAAGCCCCTGCTGACTAAATTCGGCTCTTTTTATTCTAATGACGCGCTTAATTTCTTGCGGCGATTGAAAAAGCAGGAAAAGAAGAGCTTTCGGGGAGTTTGTATGGAGAGCGGTTTTTCCTCTGTGGCGGTTATCCCGGTACGCTATAAGGGCAATATCATCGCGGCAATACATTTAGCCGATGAGCGCAAGGACATGCTGCCGCCTCAGACAGTAGCTTTCGTTGAGAGAATAAATCTGCTTATCGGAGAGGGGTTGCAAAAATTCATACTTACTAAAAAGAAACAGGTTGCCGAAGAGCAGCTGCTTACGGCAGAAAAAGAATTAAATGAGGCAAGGCGGCTTTCCGATATCGGCACCCTGGCCGCGACAGTTGCCCATGAGTTGCGCAATCCTTTGGGGGTTATCCGCATGGCTTCCTATAATATAAAGCGAAAAGCCCCCGGCCCGGAACTATCCGGCCATTTGAATAATATAGAAAAGAAAATCCTTGAGTCAGAGCAAATTATCAATAACCTGCTTTACTACTCACGGATTAAGATGCCTCATTTTGAGGAAACGAAAATTTATGAAGTGCTGGAAGAGTGCATTAATCAATCAAAAGCCAAATTTCATAAAGATAAGATTAATTTTAAAAGGTCGTATAACTGGATAAAGAAGGATTCTATCAGCGCAGACCCTGTTCAGCTAAAAGAGGTTTTTAATAATATCTTGAATAATGCCTGCGAGGCAACATCCGGAAGGCAAGGAAAAATAGAGGTAAGCGCAGGTTACAGCTCCGATAAAAACTACCTGAAGGTAAGCATTAAAGATAACGGCAGCGGGATAGCGCCTGAGGATATGGAAAAATTGTCCAAGCCTTTTTTCACCACTAAGGCAAAAGGCACCGGCTTAGGGCTTACCGTGTCATATCATATAATAGGATTACACGCAGGCACGATAAACGTTGAGAGCAATAAAGGGCAAGGTACAAGCTTTACGGTTTCATTGCCCGCAAGGAGAGAGGCAAATGCAGGATAGCGCCAAACGCATCCTCATCGTTGATGACGACCAGGAAATAGCCGAGGAGCTGGGGCAAATCTTAATTGAAGAAGGCTACAATATCACTTATGCATCTGACGGTCTTAAAGCAAGGGAGTTTCTTGGAAAGAACAGTTATGACCTTGTTTTGCTTGATATAAAAATGCCCGGCTTAAACGGTTTTGAAGTCTTAAAGGAGATAAGAGGGAAGGATATCCATACAAAGGTGATAATCTTAAGCGGAAGCCTGATGATAGATAAATACCTGAATAGCCCCGCAGGGGCGCTCGAGAAAGGCGAGGGAAAGGCGCTGGGTTTAGCAGACAGGTTGTTAGCCAAGCCGGTTAATCCGGATTTGCTTATCAGCAAGATAAAAGAATTAATTCCTTAAATAATAGGGACTAAATAATAGGGACGGTTCCCCAGAGAAGACGGGGACGGTTCTCGGCATTCAGGGACGGTTCTGTTTATACAGGAAGACAAACAGAACCGTCCCTATCTGATTTGAGAACCGTCCCCGTCTCTAACAGAACCGTCCCTTTTTGTTTTTTCTCCGGTGGAAAAAAGTCAGAAAAAAAGGGAATGCGGCAATTTACAAAACAGCAAAATAAGGGTTAAATAAGAGCGAATCAGATAATAAGAAAAAGGAGGCAGGTATGGAGAGCGGAAAGATAATGATTGTAGATGATAATGCCGAGTTTCTTGAAGAAATGCGCGAGATGCTTTACCTTGGCGGATATGAGCCTGTTGCCATTAAAGAAAGCTCAACCGCGCTCTATGCCGCGCGGAAACTAAAACCGGACCTGATCCTGTTGGATCTAAAGATGAATAAAATGAACGGGTTTGATGTCGCACAGAAGCTGAAGGCCTTTCCGGAGACAAAAAACATCCCCATCATCGCCATGAGCGGGTATTTTCCCGTTGAAAGAAATCCCTCTCTATTGGATACCAGCAGTATGGCAGCGTGTTTAAAGAAACCTTTTGCCATCCTGGATTTAATTTCTCAGATAGAAGAATTACTAAACGGGAGGTAAAAAATGTGCCAGGTGTGCGGTTGTACCCCGTGCGAAAAGTGCGGCAAGCCTATTGAAAAGGGGAACTGTTCCGGTTGTAATAAGAAGGCCAGGGAATGCACCTGTGAGAAATGAGAAAAAGGATAGTATTTTTTCTGATATTAGCCATAGCCGGCGTAAACCTGCATGATGCGACTTACGCAATTGGCAGCAAAGAAAAAGATTTTGTCATTGAAGAAAAAATATTTTTAGAAGAGCTCCCCGCGGATATAAGCGAACTACGTATCTGGATACCTTATCCGGTGAACGATAACTGGCAGGAGGTTGAGGATTTTAAGATTGACGGAGAATTTGAATCCAGGATAGTGAAAGATAAGCGTTTTGGAAATAATGCGGTTTTTCTTACGCCAAAGAAAGACATAGACTTGGAAAGCGCTTCAAAAATCTCGGTTTCTTTCAGGGTCAAACGCAGGGAATACAACGGAGAATATCAGAGCCTTTCTTTGAAAGAAAGGCAGGGTTTTCTGAAGGCTGACAGGGGCGTTCCGGTAAGCGGCCGGATAAAGAAGCTGGCTCATCAGATTACAAAAGGCAAGAAAGAAGAACTGGAAAAAGTGAGGGCTATCTACGAATACCTGATTAATGAATTAAACTATTCTAAAGATGATCCTAATGTCTGCGGCATCGGAAACAGCCTGTTGACCTTAAAGCACAAGAAGGGTATCTGCACCGATTACCACTCTCTTTTTGTCTCCATGGCCCGTTCAATAGGCATACCCGCGAAGTTTGAAATCGGATTAGGGATACCGCAGGATTCTCAGGAAGGGCATTTGCATGGATATCATTGCTGGGCAAAATTTTATATCAGGGGCGAAGGCTGGGTAGGGGTGGATGTCTCGGAAGCGGATAAACATCCGGAAAAGATAGAGTATTTTTTCGGGCATTTGGATGAAAACAGGGTGCATCTTACCACGGGCAGGGATATAAAACTGGATTTTGCCATGAATCAAAGCCCCCTTAACTATTTTGTCTTTCCCTACGCGGAGTTAAACGGCCGTCAATTTACGGATGTAAATTTTGACTTAAC
>JBFMBZ010000028.1:0-20808 GCA_040754615.1 Candidatus Omnitrophota bacterium
GTAGTGGAAATATTGGCGTGGCCGAGCATCTCCTGGACCGAACGCAAATCCGCGCCTCTTTCCAATAAGTGGGTTGCAAAAGAATGCCTTAACATATGCGGCCGTATGGCCTTCTTTATCCGGGCATCCCTCCCGCATCTTTTGATAATCTTCCAAAGGGACTGCCGGGAAATCCTCTTTCCAAAACGGCTGAGGAATAAGAATTCCGATTCTTTATCCTTCAAAAGCCTGGGCCTGCTGGCCTCGAGATACCTTTTAATGCTCGCTATCGCCTTTTTGCCTAAAGGGATTACGCGCTCTTTATTCCCCTTTCCGATACAGCGCAAAAATCCTACATCCAGGTTGACATTATCCTTTTTTAGGTTTGCTGCTTCCGAGATGCGCATGCCGGTAGCGTATATTGTCTCCAGTATCGCCTTGTCCCTCATGCCCTGCCGGTCCCTGATATCGGGCGAAGAAAGCAGAGCATCCACTTCATTAAACGAAAGGGTGTCCGGTATCCTTTTCCATAATTTCGGAGAATCAATGAGGCTGCTCGGGTCAGTGCGGGAGATTTTCTCCCTTGCCAGAAACCTGTGAAACATCCTTATAGCGGAAAGCTCCCGGGCAATGGAATTACTGGAGATGCCCTTGTCTTTTTGGCTGAGCATGAAATTTGTAATATCTGCCTTATTAATTTTAGAAACCTCATCTATATGGTTACGGGAGAGGAAATCCAGATAATTCTTCAGGTCCTCCTTGTAAGAGATAATAGTATTATTGGATAATCCGCGCTCAACAGAAAGATAATCAAGAAAAGCCGCGACTAAATCTTTCATAACCTTAAGCAAGAAAGGGGTTATTCTTACGCTCTTCTCCTATGGTAGAAGAAGGCCCGTGCCCCGGATATACAAGGGTATCATCGGAAAGATTTAATAATTTCTCTTTAATTGACCCGAGGAGCTGCTCCTGGCTCCCTCCGGCCAGGTCTGACCTGCCGATACCCCGCAAGAAAAGGGTATCTCCCGTAAATACGATTTTATTCTCCGGTTTTTCCAAAAGCAGGGATATGCCTCCCGGGGTATGGCCCGGGGTATGCAATACTTTAAGCGTAATGCCGTTTAAAGTTAACTTTTGGCTGTCTTTAACCTCAATTATTTTGTTTTTTACTGAATACCCCAGGGAGAACATGCTGGATAAGTTAAGCCCGGGGTCCTTTAATAATGCGGCATCTTTAGCGTGGATATAAACGGGGACGCCGAATTTATCATCGCAGCCGATATGGTCGTAATGGCCGTGGGTATTAATGACCAGGCCGGGCTTTAACTTATGCCTATCCAAAACTTCCCTTATCTTGCGGCACTGGTCTCCGGGGTCAATGATAAGCGCTGCCGAATCTTGTTCGAAAGCCAAAATATAACAGTTGACCTGCATCGGCCCGACTACGACCGTTTCAAAAATCATATCAGCGAATCCTTTACCTTACTGAAAGAAAGGTCCCTTAAGATATTCCTCCTAATTCGCTCTGCTTCCCGGATAGTCAGGGAAGCGTTATTGCTGTAAATATCTATTGAAATCTTCTGCTTAAGCACATCTGATTCCGTTATGTATTTGTCCAAAATCTTTTTCCTGTCTTCTTTCAGGTATTCTCTTAGATTGACCAGGTTTTCTATTGCTTCATTTATGCAATCAAGCTGTTTTTTCTGGCTTGCCCTGGATGAAAGGGCAGAAATAAGCTCATCCTGCCAAGACTTCCAGAACAAAAAATACTGGCGGTATAACTCTTCGGTACTCATTGCCGGGCCTGTATATTCCTGCGGAGCCAAAACCAATTCTTCGGCTGGCATGCTCTCTTTCTTTGGCTTACGGGTGAACTTGCGCACAAAGGCGTCGCAACCGCACGAGGTAAATAAGAAAATGGCCAAAAACGTATAGCGTATAGCGTTTAGCATACAATATCTCATTCTAACATCTCCCGAAATTGCTCTTCATTAATAATCTTTATGCCTAATTTTCTCGCCTTATCCAGCTTTGAACCGGGGTTTTCTCCGGATATCACCAGGCCGGTGTTTTTACTCACGCTGGAGGAAGGGCTTGCTCCACACTCACGGGCCAATTCTTCTGCGCGGCTGCGCGAAAAGGCCTTTAACTCTCCGGTAAAGACAATGGTTTTTCCGGAAAGAGGGGTTTTCTTTGTTTGCCGCGCTTCTTCTTTTAAATTTAACCCTGCTTTTTTAAGTTCGGTAATGAGACGCTTGATAGAGCCTTGGCTGAAATAATCCACAATGGAACGTGCCATCACTTCCCCTACTTCATAAATCCGGTCTAAATCCTCTAATTTAGCGCTTGAGAGCCTCTCCAGGCTGCCGGAATACCCTGCCAGGACAAAAGCCGCTTTTTCTCCGACGTGGCGGATACCCAAAGCATATATGAGCCTGGAAAGCGGCCGCGACTTACTTTCTTCTATTGCCCTGAATAAATTATTTATTTTTTTCTCCTTAAATAATTCCACTCTTGATAAATCCTGCGGTTTAAGTTTATAAATATCCGCGAAATCGCGCACTAACTTTAATTTAACCAATTGCCCGACTATAGATTCGCCCATCCCCTCAATATCCATAGCCTGCCGGGAAGCAAAATGCAATAGGCCTCTTTCCAGCTGCGCAGGGCAGGAAGGATTAATGCAGCGAAAAGCCACATCCTCCTCTTTTTCTTTAACTACTTTTCCGGAACAGACAGGGCATCTTCCGGGGATGGAAAATGGTTTTTTCCCCCTGCTTTCCACGACCTTGACCACCTTGGGGATGACGTCTCCGGCTCTCTCAATTAAAACCCTGTCACCCTCTTTAAGATTAAGCCGTTTTATTTCATCAAAGTTATGCAGCGTCGCGTGCCTGATAATTACGCCTGCGCACTCTACGGGTTTCAATTCTGCGGTAGGAGTGATGACCCCGGTCCTTCCCACGTTTATATTAATCTTTAACACTTCGGTCGTTGCCTGACGGGCGGGGAATTTATAGGCAATTGCCCAGCGCGGGCTCTTTAAGGTAAACCCCAGCCTCTCCTGAGCAGAGAAACTATTTACCTTTATCACTATTCCGTCAATATCATAATTCAGCTTATCCCTTTTCTCCTGCCAGAGCTTATAATAACGGTTTATCTCTTCCAGGCTATGGCAAAGTTTTGATTCCGGGTTAATCCGCACTCCCCAGCCCTTTAATTGATTAAGATAATCCCATTGCCCGGATATTTTTGCTCCTCTATATTCGCCCAAAGAATGCGCAAAAAAGTTTAAGCTGCGCTTCGCAAGTAAAGAAGTATCCAGAAGCTTCAATGAGCCGCTGGCGGCATTACGCGGATTGGCAAAAAGCACCTCCCCCTTCTTTTCCTTTTCCTTATTCAGCCTTCTAAACTCCTCCCTCTCCATATATATTTCTCCGCGTATCTCTATGAAATCCGGGGTGTTTTCATTTCGTAACAGAAGGGGTATGGCGCGGATGGTCTTTATATTTTCCGTGACATCTTCTCCGGATTCTCCGTCCCCGCGGGTGGCGCCGACCGTTAATCTGGATTTTTCATAAGTTAAATTGGCGCTTACCCCGTCTATCTTGTGCTCTACTACATATCCTATCTTCGCAGCCTCCCCCAAGCCTTTTCTTACCCTCTCTGCCCACTCCTTGAGCTCTGCAAATGAATAAGCATTATCCAAAGAGAGCATCTTTTGCCTGTGCTTTACGGTTTTAAAACCCTTGAGGATCCCTCCGGAAACCCTTACGGTAGGAGACTCGCTAGTCTTAAACTGGGGAAATCTTTCTTCGAGCGTCTTAAGCCTGCGCAGCAAATCGTCGTATTCTTTATCCGAAACCTTCGGCTGCGAAAGCACGTAATAAAGGTAGTCGTGCTCGCGGATCTCCTTCCTTAAACGCTCGATCTGTCTTTCTATCTCCTTTAAATTAATTGGCATTTTTAATTGCCCAAGAAAATTTTCAGGTATCTTACGAAGCGGGATCAATTAAACCTAACCGTAAAATCCTTAAATTCTCCTGCCGGCTCTTTCCATTCCGCTTCTGTATCGGCGATGTAATTTGCGAAATGTTTTCCGACTTTGGTTAAAAAATCTGTTAAGTTTCTCTCCTCACCCTCTGCCAGGACTTCCACCCTGCCGTCACGCAAATTCTTCGCCCATCCGGTAATGCCTGATTCAACGGCCAAGTCTTCCGCGGTAAAGCGAAAACCTACTCCCTGCACCCTGCCGCTATAAAAAACATGTACCTGCTTTTGCATAAAATTGGTCGGGGCGGACAGACTTGAACTGTCGACCTCTTGCTCCCGAAGCAAGCGCTCTAGCCAAACTGAGCCACGCCCCGAATTTAACAAAGTAGTATATCAAAATTTAAGCCACTGCGCAATGATTTGCTGCAGGGTTCCAACGACCTTGTCAGCTTGTTTCGCTCAATATCTTGCGCCTGTCTTGTCTTGTTTCACGCAGCAACGCTCGATTTTCCCCTGCGCGGAAAATCTTCGCTCGCAAGTCGGCTTTCGCTCCCCGCCACAAAACTCTGGCGGGTCCATGCCCGCTTCAAGCCTCCTACGTGCTGCTTCGAAACTAAGACAAGCCAGCCGCAATCAAAAGCGCGAGTTGTTTTCTAAACTCTTTTGGCAAGGAGGTCGAATTCAATATTGGTTTTGTCCGATGGGCCTTTGAATTGCAAGGTGGTATTCTTAAGCGTGTGGGGGATGATATAAACGGAGAATGTGTCAGAAGACTTTTTTGCGATGGTTAAGCTTATGCCGTCAACAGCGATAGAGCCTTTAGGAAGGCAATATTTCATAAATGCCTGAGGTACGGCTATCTGGAAGCTTAAATTCTCTCTCTCGTAGGATTTCCTGCGTATTATGCCGATACAGTCAATGTGGCCGGTGACAAAATGGCCGGAGAGCCTGTCGCCGAACTTTAAACTGCGTTCAAGGTTAACTTTTTCCGATATTTTAAGGCTGCTTAGGTTTGTGACTTTAAGCGTTTCAGGCATTACCTCAAAAGATAACCTGTCAGCTTCTCTCCTGACAATAGTAAGGCAGGCGCCGTTTACAGCGATACTATCCCCAATCTTTGTATCCTCTACTATTTTCGAAGCCGATACTTCAACTATGGTGTTATTTTGGCGCTTATATATTTTTCTCACCTCGCCCAATTCTTCAATAATTCCCGTAAACATAAGTGAACACATAAGTTATGGAGCAATCTTTAATGACTGCTGCGACATAACTTATCCGTGTGAACTTGCTCCGCACCTTTTTTAGGCATTTAGAATATACCAAAATACTTAAATAAAAGGTGCGGAGTTAATTCGCGGACGCTGCGCTATAACTTACGTCGCGCCTCGCACTCCGTAAGTTATCCGCTCATTTAATGTGGCCCTCTATCAGAAAATCTTCTCCGATACGCTTGAATTTTAAATCTTTTAATTTTATCGCCCTTTCAATGCGGCCTATGCCCTTACCCATCACCGAACTGATGGCATCTTTACCGCCGATTATCTTCGGGCTGAGAAAAAAAAGCACTTTATCCACGAGCCCTTCGTCAAATAAAGAACCGTTAAGCATCCCGCCTCCTTCAACGAGTATATTAATTATTCCGAGCTGACCGAGTTTTTTCATCATATCTTTCAAGTTGACCTGGCCGTTCCTTTCTTTAACTTCCAGAATCTTTGCTTTTTTCTCCAATATCTTCCTGTTTTCTGTTTCCTGGCCTGCCTTAGAAGGAAGGGTAGCAATAATTACCTGCCCGCCTTTTGAGAATACATTTGCGTCAGATGGGGTACTCAAGCCGCTATCAACAATTATTTTTGCGGGGGTGGTCCGGCGAAACCAGGCATTCAGATAAGGGTTATCCCTTAAAATAGTATTTACCCCGACCATTATTGCATCATAATCAGAGCGGATCCGGTGGCTGTAGGCCCTGGATTTATCCTGCGTTATCCATTTGGAATCCCCTGTCCTCGTCGCTATCTTTCCGTCAAGAGACTGGGCAACCTTGACCGTAACAAAAGGCATTTTTCTGGTAATATATTTTATGAAAGCCTGGTTTATCTTCTTTAATTCCTCTTCCAAAAACCCTACTCTTACTTTAATCCTGGATTGTTTCAGGATATTGATCCCGCGCCCGCAATTTAAAGGATTAGGGTCTACCATACCGACGATAACTTCTTTTATCCCGCTTTTTATAATCCTCTCCACGCAGGGAGGAGTCCTGCCAAAATGCGCGCAGGGCTCCAAAGTCACGTAAAGCGTAGCCCCTGAAGACTTCTTTCCTGCCCGGTCCAAGGCTAATATTTCTGCATGGGCAAGGCCGGCCTTCTCATGATACCCCCTGCCTACGACCCTCCCATTTTTTACTACCAGAGCGCCTACCATCGGATTAGGCGAGGTCAAAGCCTTTCCTTTAAGGGCTAATCTTAACGCCAATCTCATAAACTTAAGGTGGCTTTCTTTCAATTAATACCCTCCTTGGCGTTCTTTAAATTTTCTACAAGCTCATAGGGTATTTTTACGGAGCCGACCTTTACCAGGGGTTTTGCGCTGCCGTGGTAATCCGAGCCTCCGGTAACTAACAGATTATATTTTTCAGCCAGCCCAAGATAAAGCTCTCTCTTCAAGGAGTTATGCTCCGGATAGTATACCTCCAGCCCCATCAGCCCGTATTTAATAAACTTAAGGATCAGCTCATCGTTATCCATGGTGTAAGGGTGGGCAAGCACAGGAATACCCCCTGACTCTTTGATTAATTTTATCGCCTCCTGTACGGAAAATTTAAATCCCAAAACAAAGGCCGGGCAATCGTCTCCGAGGTATTTTTGAAAGGCTTCAAAGGTAGAATTTACAAACCCCTCTGAAACCATGGCCCTGGCTATATGCAGCCTTCCTACGGTGCCGTATTTGGCAAGCTGGAAGACCTTTTCAGGATCCAAAGGAATTCCTAAAGCCTTTAATTTATCGGTTATGCTATAAACCCGCTTAATACGGTTTTCTTTCAGGTAATTTAATTTCTCTCTCAGTTTATGTTTCTCGCAATCAACCAGATACCCTAAAATATGGACTTCCCTTCCCTCATGCTCACAGCTGAGTTCTAGCGCAGGGAGGACCTCGATACCTTCTTTCATGCCGCCAGCGGTAAGGGAACAGACCCCGTCTATCGTATCGTGGTCAGAGATTGCAATACAAGATATGCCTGCGGCCATCGCCTCTTTAATGAGCTCCCCGGGAGTATGCGTGCCGTCAGAAAATATGGTGTGTAAATGCAGGTCGGCAAATTTCACTTTTTGATTTCCTGTTTAACCTTATCAAGAATAGCGTTTACGAATTTGCCCGATTCCGTCCCGGAATATTTCTTGGCAAGCTCCACCGCCTCATTGATAGAAACCTTCGGAGGTATATCATCGCGAAGTAACAGCTCAAAACAGCCCAGGCGCAGTATATTCCTGTCAACAACGGCCATGCGCTCAAGCTCCCAGTTGGCGGCGTAGCGGGAAATCTTTGCATCAATATCAGCCTTGTTGGCTTCTACGCCCTTTACCAGCTGGGCAATAAACGCCCTGAGGCTCTCATCAATCTCGTTTCTTTCCTCTAAAAGAAAGAAATTCCCGATGGTCTCTTCGGAAGTATCCTGCGTCACATCCATCTCGTACAAAATCTGCAGCGCAAACTCGCGCGCCTTAGTGCGGTTCCTCATCTTTATATTTTCGAGGCCAAGTTCGCCATCTCGATAGCCGCCAATGCCGCATCCCTGCCCTTATTCCCGTCTTTGGTGCCGGCGCGCTCAATTGCCTGCTCAATAGTATCGGCGGTTATAACGCCAAAGATGACAGGCACGCCCGTATCCAGCGTTATTTTGGCAATTCCCTTTGAAACCTCTGAAGCAATGTAGTCAAAATGAGGCGTTGCCCCGCGGATGACCGTGCCCAGGCAGATTACTGCGTCGTAAGATTTGGACTTGGCGAGCTTCTGCGCGATAGCCGGAATCTCAAATGCCCCGGGGACCCAGGCAACTACCAGGTCTTTATCGCTAGCACCGTGCCTGACCAAAGTATCCTGGCATCCCGAGATTAAATCTTTAGTGACAAAATCATTGAAACGCGAAGCAACCAGCGCAAACTTCTTTCCTTTTGCAATAAGGTCTCCTTCAATTACTTTTACCATTCTTTTCTCCTTTCATACGGATGAAACACCGGCTTATCCGATAAAGCCGGGTGTTAGATTCTAATCTGATGCCCGAGTTTTTCTTTTTTGGTTTTTAAATATCTATAATTCAAGGGATTCGGCTCTACTTCCAGCGCCAGCCGCTCCACGACCTTCAGGCCATAACCTTCCAGCCCCACTATTTTACGCGGATTATTTGTCAGCAACCTGATTTGCTTAACCCCTAAGTCAACCAATATCTGCGCGCCGATACCATAGTCGCGCAGATCTGCCTTATGCCCCAGTGCTTCATTGGCTTCTACGGTATCTAATCCGTTATCTTGCAGGTTATAGGCGCGTATCTTATCCACCAAGCCAATGCCGCGGCCTTCCTGGTTCATATAAAGTATGATGCCTTTATTTTCCTTCTTTATTATCTGCATGGCTTTTTTTAACTGCCTTCCGCAGTCGCAGCGTAACGACCCGAAGACATCCCCGGTAAGGCATTCTGAATGCACCCGCACAAGCGCGGGAGCATTATCAAGGTTTCCCAGAATAAGGGCAGTATGGATTTTTCCGTTGGTCAGGTCGCGGTAGAGAACGAGTTTATATTTGCCGTATTCTGTAGGGAGGACTGTCTCAGAGGCCCTCTCAACAAGTTTCTCCGAGCGCCTGCGAAACTCAATGAGGCTAGTAATAGAGCAAATCTTCAGGTTATGGGTTTTGGAGAAATCAATCAGTTGCGGTAAGCGCGCCATCGTACCGTCATCGTTCATTATCTCGCAGATAACTCCCGCGGGGTACAGCCTGGCTAACCTCATCAGGTCAATCGCAGCCTCAGTATGCCCTGCCCTGACCAAAACTCCCCCCTTACGCGACTTTAAGGGAAAAACATGACCCGGGCGGACCAAATCTGCGGGCTTGGTTTTAGGGTTAATAAGCGCTTTTATGGTGTGCGCACGGTCAAAAGCCGAAATACCGGTAGTAATGCCTTTTGCAGCGTCAACTGAAACCATCCAGGCGGTCTTAAAGGGGTCCTCCTTCTTCATCTGCGCGCTATCCCTGAGCATCGGCTCCAAATCTAAATGTTTAAGCCTCGTCTCTTCCATAGGCACACAAATTAACCCCCGGCCGAATTTAGCCATAAAATTAATATCTTGGGCCCTGGCAAAAGACGCAGCCATAACCAGGTCACCCTCATTCTCGCGCTCCTCATCATCTACGACGATAACGAGCTTGCCTTTCTTTAAATCGCCTAATATTTCCGGTATTGTGTTAAACATAAGTGAAGACATAAGTTATGGAGCAATCTTTAATGATGACTGCGACATAACTTATTTGTGTGAACTTACAGAGTGCGAAGCACTCCGTAAGTTATCCGCTCATAAAAAATCCCGAAGCGAATCTTCGGGCCAAATATTCTCGCCATATTGCTTTGGCGAGTCCGCCACGTTTTGTGGCGGAAATCTTCTTCCATCTGGACTTTAATTAGCGCTAAACTTACGAACGCGAGGCGTGAGTAAGTTTATGCGCTAATTTATCCGTGACATTTTATTTATGTAGTACTTTGAAAATGTCACGGGTAAATTCAGCCATACAATTTAACTTCGCTCTCGCTCGTTAAATTGTGGCTTCATTTAACCATCGGCTCTGGAATGTCACCAGATCTGTCCGACAAAATGTCGAGACTCGCGGGCTTAACCGCCGGTTGGGAATTTCACCCTGCCCCGAAGATTAACTCTTTGTTAGTATAACATAAAATGTTGTGTTGTCAACAGGATAAAAACCCCTTATAATATAATGAATAATGGAAACTGCGGTTAAAAATATCCATAAACTCCTGATCAATAAGGGAAAAACCGTTTCGGTTGCCGAATCCTGCAGCGGAGGGCTGGTCTCTAGCCTTCTCACAGAAGAGCCCGGAAGTTCCGCTTATTTTATTGCGGGAATAATACCCTACAGCAACCAGGCAAAAGAAAGCCTGCTTAAGATACCAAAATCCATAATTAAGAAAAACGGCGCTGTCTCAGAAAAAGTCGCCAGGTTAATGGCAAGCAGGGCCAGGATGATCTTCAAAACAGATTTCGGTATTGGCGTAACCGGAATTGCCGGCCCCGCAGGCGCAACACCTACAAAACCCGTAGGCACTGTATTCATTGCCGTGGCCGGGAAAAACAAGCTTACCTGCAGGAAATTTAATTTTACCGGAAACCGAGATTCTATCAGGAAGAAAACAGCACAAAGCGCCATGGTATTATTAAGGTCAAGACTAAAATGAGAGCCTTCATTGCCATAGATTTACCCAAAGAAACCAAAGCAGCATTGGCCGGCATTGTAGGGCAGCTTAAGAAGACCGGAGCAGATGTTAAATGGGTTAATCCGGATAACATTCACCTTACCCTGAAGTTCCTGGGAGAAATGGAAGAAAAAAAAATTAAAGAAGCTGTAACCGCAGTCAAAGAAGTAGCAGAAAACAAGAATGCTTTTATTCTACGCGTTTCTTCTTTGGGCGCTTTCCCGAATATAAACTCGCCAAGGGTAATTTGGCTGGGTATTGATAGCGGCGACGCAGAGACTAAAGTAATAGCCCAAGAGCTTGAGGAAAAAATAGAAAAAATAGGGGTCCCGAAAGAAGAAAGGCCTTTTTCTTCTCATATAACCATAGGAAGGCTGCGTTCACCGAAAAATAGAGAGAATTTAGTGCAGGAATTAAAGCGGCTGGGAGAAGAAATCCAAGGTGATGAAAAGGAATTTTACGCTGATAAAATCACGCTTTTTAAAAGCACGCTCACTCCCAAAGGCCCGATCTACGAGCCCGTAATGGAAGCAAGCCTTAAAAAAATATGAAGGCAAATATTCGTATATACGCTAGCGGCAATATCATCTGCCATTATCCCGGCTGACCCCTTTAGCTTCTGTAGCCTCCCCGCAGGAAAAGGCTTTAAAGTGTCAAATAGCCTAAAGAGAAAAAAACCAACAAGCATAAGCTTGAAATCATAAGGCAAAAAGATAAGGCTTAAAAGCATGCCGCTTGCCTCATCCATAATAATGCAACGCGCATCCTTCTTATTCAAGGCTTTTTCCGCTTTCCCGGTAAACAAAAAACCCGCGGTTAATAAAAGTGCGGTAATGAAAAAATAAAGAAAAACGTCATTCTTGACCAGAAAAAATATCGCAAGGCCGATGGCGCTTCCTAGGGTGCCGGGTATGAGCGGAAAATTACCGGCGTAAAAAAAAGTGCTTACACAGACAGCGAGGAAACTGTAGCTATTCATGGGTTATTTGTTATAGACGGGTGATTATCTTACGGTTTTCCCAGAGGTATGATAAGCCGGAGTAAAGGGTAAGGCTTACGGTAAGGAGCATAAGGACAAATATTGCCTGCCTGAAAAACCTCTCCCAGTCCGGGTTCCAGGTAAAATAAGTAATCATCACTTCTTTGAGCACGATAAAAACCAGGATAGAAAATATAACCAGCATCTGTGAAAGGGTCTTGTGCTTTCCCGAGCGGCTGGCAGAAAGTACTTTGCCTTTATTAAGCGCAAAAAGCCGTAGCGACGTAATCAGTATTTCACGCGAAACTATAATTACAAACATCCATGCCTCGATGAGCTGCATCTGGACAAACGCAATGAACGCCGAAAGGACCAGTATCTTGTCCGCAATCGGGTCCATCAGCTTTCCGAAGTCTGTGACCATATTCTTCTTATGCGCTATCAGGCCGTCCAGAAAATCCGATAATGCGGCAAAACAGAAAATCAAAAGGCTTAATGCCTTTGCCCATAGCTTGGCTTGAAATAGAAAAAACATAAATACAAAAGCAAAGATAATCCGAAGCATCGTTATCCTGTTGGCGATATTCATATGCCTTCTGCCTCTCCCACTAAATCGTATTCCAATGTATCGTTAATTTTGACGCTGACGAAATCCCCGGCTTTTAATTTTTTCTTAGAAGAAACAAATACCAGTCCGTCTACTTCCGGAGCGTCGTATTCGCTGCGCCCCAGATAATGGCCGTTCTCTTCTTTGTCTATTAAAACCTCTAAGCTTCTGCCGAGGAAATTCTTGTTCACCTGGCGCGAAACCTCCTGCTGAAGAGACATAACCATGTTGAAACGCTCCTGCTTTACTTCTTCAGGTATCTGCCCGCCAAAACTATAGGCAGGCGTGCCTTCTTCCCTGGAATATATGAAAGCCCCTAATCTTTCAAACCTTGCCTCTTTTATAAACTTTAGAAGTTCCTTGAATTCTCTATCAGTTTCCGAAGGGAAACCCACGATAAACGAAGTGCGTAATGAAACTTGCGGTATTGCCTTTCTGATTTTTTCAATTAAAGCTGTAATCTTAACCCTGCTAGAATCCCTATCCATCATTTTCAATACCCGGTTATTCACATGCTGCAAGGGCAGGTCAATATACTTGCAGATCTTCGGGATATCCCGCAGGACTTCCAACAACTCATCGGTGATGCGGTTAGGATGCAGGTAAAGTAGCCTTAGCCAGCGCGTATTCCTGCACTCTCTTGCAATTGCTTTTAAAAGCCCGGCTAACCTTAATTCCCTGTACAGGTCCAGTCCGTACCCGGAAATGTCCTGGCCTATAATATTTATCTCGGATATTTTCTGCCGGTCCATAGCCTGTGCCTGCCTGAGCACAGAATCAAAATCCAGGCTTATAAACTTTCCTTTAATCCTGGGGATAGCGCAAAAACTGCAGCTGTTTATGCAGCCTTCGCAAATCTTCAGATACGCGTAGTGGCAGGTAATAGGGTACCTATGCATCTGGTGATTTAAAGAAACCTTTCCCATAAAGGCATCTACTTCGGGAAGCTCTCTAAGCAACTCACCTTTGTAGCGCTCTGAAAGACAGCCATAGACGAGTATTTTCTTGATCTTCCCTTCTTTCTTTAGTTGCACTAAATCCAATATGGCGTCAACGGATTCTTTTTTGGCGTCTTCAATAAAAGCGCAGGTGTTAATTATGGCTATGTCCGCTTCCTGCATATCTGTAATTTGATAGCCTTTAAGATGCAGGCGGCCAAGTATAGTCTCCGAATCCACAAGGTTACGCGGGCATCCCAGGCTTAAAATCCCTATCTTATTCTTCTGTTTCATCTGCCCAGATTTAATCCTGCTTTGGTAATGATAATATTCTTGCGCGCCTGGCCCCTTCTTCCCAGGTTCGTAAAGAGTTTTCCGTTTACTTCCAGGTCAACCACACCGGCATTGCCCAGCGCCAGCTCCATTTTTTCTTTGCCCTGCCAGCTTTCGTAGCGGCCCTTTTCTAAAATTCTCATAAAGACAATTTCTCCGTCTACTTTTAAAGAAACCCAGCAGTTCTCCCTGGCCTTTATGGATAGGCGTACCGGCAGGTTATCATCTTTTTGTGAAGGGGCTTCTTTTGGCGCGGAAGCTGCTCCTCCGGCCGCTTGAGAAGAGGTTTTTGCCTTCTCTCGGGGCGTGGCCTCGGCTGGCCTTGGTTTATCTAAGGATGCGCTTTGCGTTTTTCTGGCCCTTGCCTTAGAAGCAGCCCGGCGGGAGGAAACAAACTTGCCAAGGTTAAAGAACAAAAATATCAAAACAATGGCTGCGATAACCGCCAGCGCTATTTTTTTCAATCTTTGGCTGGGCTGAAAAGACCTTATCCTTATCGAGGCATTCTTAAGCAGGGAAAAAACCGCGCCCTGCGAGAGTTTGCGGGAATCTTTCTTTTCCACGGCGGCTTTCTGTTCTCGCGGCGGCTGCTGCCCCGATGCTTTTTGCTCTGCTTTCTGCTCAGGGAGGAATTCTTTCGGGTCCACTTTCAGGAATGCACAATATATTTTTACGAAGCTCTTCAAATATACAGGGTTTAAATTAGTAACGCTATCCCCCTCTAACGCTTTTAAGATATTTAAATGGATTTTAGTCTTCTTATGCGCCTCTTCAAGGCTGATGCCTTTTTCTATGCGGATTTGTTTAAGCTTATTACCCGTTGTCTCCATCTTACACCTGCTCTGTTTTCTGGCTCAATGCTTTGGCTAGCCAGGCATCCCTATCTACTAATATTTTACGGGGCTTGCTTCCTTCAAACGACCCCACCAGGCCCTCTACTTCCATTGTATCAATGATGCGCGCAGCCCTTGTGTACCCTAAGCGCAGCCTCCTTTGCAAGATGGAAACCGACGCCTGGTTGCTCTCCATGATAATCCTTACTGCCTCTTCATAAAGCTCGTCTTTTTCCCCGTTAACCAAATGCGACTTTTCCTGCTCCTTTAATATTTCTTCATCGTATACGGGAGCAGCCTGTTCCTTAATGAAATTCACTACGCGCTCGATTTCTTTGTCGGTCACAAGCGATGACTGAATACGGATTAGCTTTGCCTCTCCCGGCCTTAAAAATAGCATATCTCCCTTGCCGAGTAATTTATCCGCTCCGTTCATGTCTAATACGGTCCGGGAATCCACTTTGGAAGCCACTTTAAAGGAAATACGCGCAGGCAGGTTTGCCTTAATCACACCGGTAATTACATCTACGGAGGGCCTCTGCGTGGCTAGAATCAGGTGAATTCCTACAGCCCTGGAAAGCTGGGCCAGACGCGTTACTGCATTTTCTACCTGGTCGCGGGAGACGCTCATCAGGTCTGCAAATTCGTCTATTATTACAATGATATAAGGTATTTTTTCCTGGGCCCTGTTATAAGCATTAATGTTCCTTGCCGCTACTTTGGCGAAAAGTCGGTAACGCTCTTCCATTTCGCTGACTACCCAATTAAGGGCAACATAGGCCTTCTTGGATTCGGTTACCACAGGGCAAAGCAAATGCGGCAGGCCGTTAAAAGGCATAAGCTCTACCATTTTCGGGTCAACCATTAGGAATTTTAAGTCTTCGGGAGAATATTTAAAAAGCAGAGAAAGGATTAAGGAATTAACACAGACGGTTTTACCTGAACCGGTAGTTCCGGCAATCAAAAGATGCGGCATCTCATCCAAATCCGCTATAATGGCATGGCCGGCTATATCTTTACCTAAAGCCATGGTCAGGCGGGGTTCGGATTTCTGGAAATCAGAGGAGCCGATAACCTCTTTAAGATACACGAAACTGCTTTGCGTGTTTGGCACTTCAACGCCTACTCGGGCCTTTCCCGGGATAGGAGCGATTATCCTTACCGATTGTGCTTTCATTGCCAGGGCTATATCGTCGCTAAGAGAAACAATGCGGTTTAGCTTTACTCCCGGAGCAGGCTCAAGTTCATAGCGGGTAATCACCGGACCGCGTTCAATATCGGTAACTTTGGCCTGTATTGCAAAATCTTCCAGCGTTTCTTCCAGAATCCTGGCATTAGCCTCCAGGTCTTCCTTAATCTGCCTTGCCTCAAAAGGAGGCGGGGAATCTAATAAATCAGAAGAAGGGAGCCGGTAATCCCCGATCTTCAATTCCGGTGCTTTTATCCTGGCAGCAGGGGCTTGCGCCTCGGGTTTTTTGATCTGAATCTTTAGCTTGGCAATCTGGCCGGGCCCTTGCAAGGCAACCGCCGGCTTGATTTTTGCTTGCGAAATCAGGGCATTTACATTGTCTTGCATAGCGGTTTGCGGCTTTTGCGTAACCGCCGGCCTAATCTTAATTTCTACCTGCTTCCTGCCCTTTTTAAGGCTGAAGATTAAAGGCATGAAAACATTTTTTATTCTTTCTGCCATCTTCATGAATAAAGATGAAATCAGTATTTCAGTAACCAGGGCCAGGGACAAGATAATAAAGGTAATAAATATAATCAAGCCCCCCAGCCGGCTGAAATAAGCGGTGATAAAATTTGAGGTAACGGTACCTAGAAACCCGGAAACCTCAAATCTTAAGATTTGATTCTTCAGGTTAAACATACCTATAAGGGAGCTTATTGACAAAAGCAGAACAAACATCCCCAGGAGCCTGGGAATGCTCAGGTAGGGCTTTTGGTGGCGGAAGAATTTCACCCCGAGGAGCAGTATGAGAAGGGGGAAGACAAAACTGGTCGGCCTTCCGAACAAGAATACGATTATCCCTGCAAGATAGGCTCCGAAGATACCTAAAAAATTTTTTGTGGGAAAATTTGGGTGTGAGGTAAAGAAAGGAAGGTCAAGTTTATCAAATCTGACCAGGCTAGCCAAAACCATAAGGCCTGCGGCAATCAAAATAACGCCTTTTACTTCGTTAATCCTTTTTTCTCGCATCCGCTATGATTCTTCTGCCTGCTTCTTACTTAAATTAATCCTGCCTAATTCATCTATGCCGATGACCTTAACCTTAATTTCGTCACCCAGCTTTACGATGTCTTCGACATTCTTTACGAATTTTGCGGCTAATTCCGAAACATGCACCAACCCTTCTTTACCCGGAGAAATCTCACAAAAAGCGCCGAAATTTGTAATGCGCTTTACCTTGGCAGTGTATATCGTACCGACCTCCACGTCCTGGGTAATCGCCTTTATCATTTTAATAGCTGCCTCGGACTTACTCGGCTCATTAGAAGCTACCAAGACGCTGCCGTCATCCTGTATATCAATACTGGCCCCGGTCTGGGCAATGATCTTTTTTATATTCTTGCCTCCCGGCCCGATGAGCTCTCCTATCTTTTCCGGGTTTACCTTTATGACATCTATGCGCGGGGCATATGAAGATAGCTCATTGCGGGGAGAGCCTATCGCAGTTTTCATCTTTTCCAAAACCGTAGCCCTCGCTTCTTTTGACTGCTCAAGGCAGGTACTGAGCAACTCTAAAGATATTCCGTCTATTTTTAAATCCAGCTGCACCGCGGTAATCCCGCTTGTGGAGCCCGCAACTTTGAAATCCATATCCCCGAAGTGGTCTTCAAGGCCGGCAATATCAGTTAATACTACGGCCTTATCCCCTTCTTTAACTAATCCTAAAGCGATACCGCCCACAGCATCCTTTATCGGCACCCCGGCATCCATCAAAGCTAGCGTAGCGGCGCATACCGTAGCCATGCTTGAAGAGCCGTTAGATTCCAATATCTCCGAAACTACTCTCACCGTATAAGGAAATTTATCTTTTGAAGGCATAACCGCAAGCAATGCCCTCTCTGCAAGGGCGCCGTGGCCGATTTCTCTGCGGCCTGGCCCGCGCACCGGAGCAGTTTCCCCTACGCTAAAAGGAGGAAAACTGTAATGAAGCATAAAAGATTTATATTTCTCTCCTTCCAGCGCCTCTATAAGCTGCTCGTCCTCTCCGGTACCCAGGGTTGTAACCGCAAGGCTCTGAGTCTGGCCGCGGGTAAAAAGGCTTGAGCCGTGCGTTCGCGGCAAAACAGAAACTTCAGCGGTAATCGGCCTGATTTCCCTGAAATCCCTGCCGTCTATGCGGGTCTTTTTTTCCAAAATTATCTTGCGTATCTGCGCCTTTTCAACTTTATCCAGCGCCATTCCAATATCAACCGCGCTGTAGCCTTCCAGGGTGAGCTTATCTTCCAATTCCTTTGCCAGGATATGCGTTTGCTCCACCCTTTCGTCCGCATTGGAGAGCCGATAAATTTCATTAAGCCGGCTAACAGAAAGCTCTTCAACCTTATTTTGTAATTCAAGCGGTATGATTTTATAGGGGATATCTGCCTTGGGTTTGCCAAATTTATTTTTAAATTCTTCTTGGGCGCCGATTATGCATTGAAGATTATCAAATCCGAACTTAACTGCATTTTGAAACACCTCTTCAGTTACTTCTTTAGCCTTTGCCTCAAGCATAATGATGCCTTTGGCATTCGCCGCTACAACCACGTCTAAATCCGCAGCCTCTAACTGGGCGTAAGTCGGATTCAGCACAAATTCATTATTAGCCCTTGCCACCCGGCAGCAGGCGACCGGGCCGTCAAAAGGGATATCCGAAACTGATAATGCGGCGGAAGCGCCTATAACCGCTAAGACATCCGGGTCATTCTCTCCGTCACTGGATAAGACAATGGACATCACCTGGACTTCATTAAACATGCCCTCAGGGAAAAGAGGGCGGGTAGGCCGGTCAATCAAACGGGCAGTCAGGATTTCGCTTTCAGAAGGCCTTCCTTCTCTTTTAAAGAATCCCCCGGGGATCTTTCCGGCAGCGTAAGTCTTTTCCTGGTATTCCACTGTCAAAGGGAAAAAGTCCTGCCCTTCCCTGATTTCACGGGACATACAGGCAGTAACCAGGACCACTGTCCCGCCATACTGGACCGTCACGGCTCCATTAGCATGCTTGGCCAGCCTGCCGGTTCCCAGAATTAAATCATTATTGCCAAATTTTACTTTAAGGATGTTTTCCATATATTTTAGGATTAAGGTTACTTCCTCAAGTTTAGCTTTTCCAAAACCTCTTGATATTTCTTGGCGTCTTTTTTCTTGAGGTAACTGAGGAGCCTGCGGCGCCGGCCTACGAGGCTAAGCAAACCGCGGCGGGAATTGAAGTCTTTCTTGTGGCTTTTGAAATGCTCTCCTAATATATTAATCCTTTCCGTTAAAAGCGCAATCTGAACTTCAGCTGAACCCGTATCCCGGGCATGGACTTTAAAATCGTCGATAATTTTCATTTTCTTTTCTTTCACAAAAACCAAAACTCATTCACCTCCTTTAATAAACAAGTATTATATAACAGATTAGATACTAAGTCAAATATAATCATTTGGTTGCCTTGGCCTTCTTTTTTTTCTGCTCTTCAATCTCGCCCACGATTTCTTCCATCAAATCCTCAAGAGTTACCAGGCCCACGGCTTTCTTATGCTCGTCCGTAACAATGGCGATCTGAATCTTATCTTCCTGGAACTTTTTCAACAAATCATTGACTTTAACATCACCCCCCACATAATGTACCGGCCGGATTAAATCCTGCAGGATGAAAAGCATCTTTTCCTTAAGCACATAGAGCATGTCACGCGCATAAATTATGCCCGCGATATTTTCGATGCTGTTTTTGTATACTGGCAGCCTTGCGTGGCCCTCTTCTACGAATATATTTAAAAGGTCTTCGGGCTTGGAATTGATATCTACCGCCACCATTTGGTTTTTAGGGACCATGACGTCTGAAACTCTTGTATCCCCGAACTCAAAAATCCTCTGCAGCATCCTTCTCTCCTGGTCGCTTAAGAACCCTTCTTCTTTGCCAAGCTCTATCATCAACCTGAGTTCCTCTTCTGTTATTAAAGGAGAGCGTTTTTCCGGTTTTATGTTGAGTAATTTGATAATCACATCGCTTGCCAAGTTAAAGATAAAGATTAGGGGGCCAAATATCTTTATGAAAGCCTCCATAAGCGGAGCGACTAATAGTGCGATGCGTTCCGTAAACTTTATGGCTAAAATCTTAGGCGTTATCTCGCAGATGAGCACTATAAAAAACGCGGTTACTAATGTCGCGATGATTATCCCCCATTTGTAACCGAAGAATATGATACAGGTAGCAGTGACGAGGCTGGACATGGCGATATTGACAAAATTATTCCCCACCAAAATAGCGGTAATAAATTTATCCAATTTAGTAATCAGCCTCTGCAAATGCAAAGCGCCCTTTATGCCCCTTGAAACCATATGCCGCAGGCGAATCCTGCTTAACCCGATGATCGATGTCTCGGAAGCGGCGAAGAAAAAGGAGACGAGGGCAAAAACAAAGATTAACGCTAATGTCACCGGAAGCGGAATTATATTCTCCATGTCGCTTTCTCTTTAATCAAGTTTAAGGCTGTTATAAAGCTCATCCTGAGCTTGCCCTGAAGGCCCGATTAACGCAATATTTATCTTTTCCTTACAGAAAATCATCCCAGCTACCTTGCGGATATCTTCTCTCTTAAGCTTCTTCACCTCTTTAATAATCGCCTGCCCGGTAAATGTCCTATCTAGGGCAACCTGGGATTCTCCTATCCAAAGCATATGGTCCAATGTATCTTCCAGCATAAGCACGAGCTGACCGATGTAAAACTCTTTTGCGCGCCGGAATTCATCCTGCGTTACCAGCTCATCCTTAGTCTTATTCAACTCAGCCAATATCAACCTTATCGCCTCCCCTACTTTACGGTTATCAATGCCGGCATGGACTAAAAAGGCGCCGGTATCATAGAAGCGCTTTACTCCTGAACCGATTTCATAAGCCAACCCTTTTTTCTCTCTTAATTCATTAAATAGCCGGCTGGACATATTCGCGCCCAAGATTATGTTTAAAAGCCCGAGGGCGTGCCTTAAGGGGTGGCTACGCGATAAGGCATGGAAACCCAAAGCCATATGCGTCTGCTCCGTATCCTTAATCAGGATTTTTAATTGCGCTTTGCCTTGCGCCTCTACCGCCTTAAGAAAACCGGTCCTTTTTTCTTTCGCCTTAGAAGAGAAAGCCTTGCCAACGGCCCTAGCAAGCTTATTGTGGCTCAGCCGGCCTGCGGCACTTACGACTATGTTGAAAGGAGAATAATATCTTTCTTTAAAAGAGAGAAGCTCTTCCCTCTTAATCTGCGAAACAGACTCCGTTGTCCCGATTATCGGCTGGCCTAAAGGATGTGCCGGCCAGAGAAGCTCATCCAGAAGCTCATAAACATAACTCTGCGGCTGGTCCTTATACATTTTTATCTCTTCTAAGATTACCGCCTTTTCCTTATTTATCTCCTCCGGCATTAAAAGAGGATGCAAAACCATATCGGCAAGCACTTCCAAAACCGTATCAAGATACTGGTAGGGA
>JBFMBZ010000029.1:0-4482 GCA_040754615.1 Candidatus Omnitrophota bacterium
CTTCCTTTTAAAAGACATATTCCTTTCCAGGTAACTGGCTAAGCGGCTTAATATCACTGCCAGGTTTCCCGATGCCTCTCCGCTCTCTACCAAATTAATCCATAATTCCGAGAAAACCTTCTTGTGTTTAGCCAGGGCCTCGTGAAAACTTAAGCCGGATTCCATATTCTTCTGGAGGCGCCGGATAATATTGTAAAGTTTTTTACTGGCTATCTGCCGGGCAATGATATCCAGGCTGTTTAGAATAGTAACCCCTGCGCCAAGGAGGGTAGCTAACTGACGGCAGAAAACCACCAAATCTTCATTGGTTACCCGGAAATGCTTTATCGTAGGCTTGGCTTTTTTGGCAAAAGGCTCTGCCTTGCCTCCGATTACCCCCTCTTTATACTCGGGAAGGACACTGATGACAATCAGGTCCTGGGAATGCAGCCGGTTTATTGCCTCTTCCTGCGTGCTTGCTTCCTGCGAACCGGTTATCTTATGGCCTGACTTATCCCTGGCAATATAAAAGAATTTTGGCATTACTCTGCTCCTAATGTTACTGAATAAGCCTCCTCCAAAGAAGTAACTCCGTCTTCCACCTGCTTTATGGCTGACTCATAAAGCGTGACCATCCCCGCCCTTGCCTTTGCCGCTTCTCTTATCTTCTGAAAAGAAGCCTTCTGGATAATCAGCTCTTTCAACTCTTCATTGACTACCATAATCTCGGATACGCAGAACCTTCCCCTGTATCCGGTATGATTACAAGAAGGGCAACCCTTTGCCCGGTAAATTAAATCTGCTTTAATCCCCTCCTGTTTTGGCTCATAAGCCTCTTTGCAGTCAGGGCATAATTTTCGCATCAGCCGCTGCGCTACTATTAATAATAAAGAGGGCGCTAGCATATAGGGCTCAATGCCTATATCTATTAACCTGCTCACTGCAGTGGGTGCGTCATTGGTATGCAGGGTGCTTAAAACCAAATGGCCGGTAAGCGCAGAACGGATACAAATCTCAGCGGTCTCCAGGTCCCTTACCTCGCCTACCAGCATTATATCCGGGTCCTGCCTTAAGAAGCTGCGCAAGGCAGTGGAAAAAGTAAGGCCTATCTCCGGCTTTATCTGCACCTGATTTATGCCTTCCAGTTTATATTCCACCGGGTCTTCAATAGTAATAATATTTTTGGTCGGGCTCTTGATTTCATTTAATATGGCATAAAGCGTAGTGGTCTTACCGCTTCCGGTTGGCCCGGTTAAAAATATCAAGCCATAAGGCTGGTTCATGGCTTTACGCATCTGCTCCAGCTGCTTGGGAGCAAACCCCAGGCGGTCAAGGTCCAAAACCACCGTGCTTCTGTCCAGAATCCTTAAAACCACTTTTTCCCCGTAAATTGTGGGGACAGTAGAAACACGGATATCAATGGGCCGGTTTTCTATACTGACCAGAAAAGCACCGTCCTGAGGAAGGCGTTTTTCTGCGATATCCAGTTTGGATAAAATCTTGATACGCGAAACTATGGGTAATTGCAGGTGTTTTGCCGGAGGAGGGATTTCATAAAGCTTTCCGTCAATACGATACCTTAATGATATTTTTTCCCTGAACGGCTCTATATGAATATCGGAAGCGCGCTCATCAATAGCCTGGCGGATGATTAAATCTACCAATTTGACTACCGGCGCTTCCTCTGCGCGGGCAATCAGCTTATCTAAACTTAATTCCTGGTCACCAGCCTCCTCTACTTCTAATGGCGAAACTTCCACAGTAGACATATCATAGCTTGCCTCTACCGCTTCCCTGAACATCGCTGTTTTTCCGTAAAAATCTTCTATTGCCTTGGTAATATCCGGTTTTGTGGCAATGACCGGGTTGATCTCGCAGCCGGTAAGTTTTCTTAAGTTGTCAATGAGGATGATATCAAGCGGATCAGACATGGCAATGGTCAAAGAGCGCAGGGTGCGCGATAAGGGGATAACTGAATTCTTGATGGCGAACTCCTGGGGGATGAGGCGCTCTAAGCCCTGGTCAATTGCCGGCTTAAGCATCCCGGTGCCTAAAGAGAAATATGGTATATTCAGCTGTTTTCCGAGTATAGCCACCATCTGGTCCTCTTTAATCACCCCTAATTTTACCAGGACCTCGCCCAAGCGGCCGCCTTCCTGCTTTTGCACGCTGATGGCTTTTTCTAATTGGCTGGTGGTGATAAGGCCTTCTTTAACTAACAGCTCGCCTAATCTTAAATATTTTTCTCTGGACATAAGTCTTGTGAAAATTTAATAGGCAGGAGCGCCTTTATATTCAAAGTTCTGCAGGCTTGAATTTATCGCCATCTCCCGGTCAAAACCAGTAGCGGTATTCTGCTCCCTTGCCGGAATATTCACTTTATTTGACTGCGCAAGTTTGATATTGGCTTCTTTAATAATGCGCGGGGTGATAAAAACTAACAACTCCCTATCTCTATCCTTGCTTTTATTTTTGTGCCTGAAAAGAGCACCTAACACAGGTATATCTCCCAAGAAGGGTAATTTCGTTATAACTTCTGTCTTTTCGGTGCGGATAAGCCCGCCCAAGACCACAGTATCTCCATCTTTTACTCTCACTATGGACTTGGTAGAACGCTCCTCCGGATCCCGGAATTGAAATGTTTGGCCGTTGCTTGTCAAGGAATTCCCCTGTGCAGCCTCGCTGACTTTGGGATAAATAATCATGGTAATTTCATTCTTTTCAGGGTTAATTTGCGGGGTTACCCTAAGGATAACACCTGTTTCTGCTCTTTCCGGCTCTGCCTGAGTACTACCTGATGTTGCTTCGGTGATGGTTTTCACGCCCACTGATTCATTTGTGGCGATTTTTATTTCAGCAGTTTCGTTATTTAACGTAAGTAATCTTGGTCGGGCTAAAAACTTCGTATCAGTCAGCGTCCTTAAGAAATCCAACTGCACTTGGTAAGTATTATCTCCTGTATTTATAGCAAGTGATCCGTTTTCTCCTGATGTTGAAGGGATGAAATCGAACCAGCTATGAAAAGGAAACCCCACTGCTCCAGTGGCGCCAGAAAGAACTGCAGTGAAAGGAGAACTTCCGAATTCAAAACCAAGAGTATCTACTGCATTCTTACTCACATCCAACATCTCCACTTCCAGCAAAACCTGCGGTATGGATACATCCAGGGCTGCGATGACCTGCTCAATTACACCCATACGCTTAGGAGTATCAGTAATAATCAGGCTGTTGGTGCGGTAGTCTTCAATAACCGAACCATATTCTGAAAGCAGTTTTTTTACTGCTGGGGTAATCCCGCTTTCTTCTTCAGAAGTCCATTTACCTGATTCTCCGCTTCCCCCGGATGTCGATGCTGTAGTAGCACCAGCTCCACTGGCAGACGAGACACCGGCTATTTCACCAACCGAAGTCAGTAATCGCGACATCTCCTCTTTTAAAGAAGAGGAAGAAACCGAGGCATATTTTAAATAAAATATTTTGGTGACTGTTTCTACCTGCATTTTGCCCCAGTCTTTTACCACGAAAATATTTGCCCTCTTATCCAGCTCAAATGAAAGGTTATTCGCCTTAAAGAGCCTGTCCATTGCTTTTTCCAGGGGGACCTTATCCAGATAAAGCGTAATCTTCCTGTCCTGCACTGCCTCTGAAGCAATAAAGTTCAGGCCTGACTGGATAGAAAATATCTTCAGGATATCCTTTAAATCCGCATCCTGCAAATCCATAGATATCGTGATATTTGTATCAGCCTCAGGCGCTTCTGAGCTGGCATTTAAAGCAGGAAGAAAAGCAGAGTAAAATAAGGCAAAGATAAAAACACTGACTCTAAAAAAATAATTGGCTTTCATTTTTCCCTCCTTTAAGGGCTTACGTGAATACCTAAGCCCTGAGTGGCAAAGGTATGCTTCTGGCTGCCATATAATACAGTTACACCTTGTTTGTCAATATTAATGATATGCGCTCCATCAACAGTGTCTCCGATATTTACGACGTTGCCGTTTATTATTGCCTGAGGCCTGCTGCTCCCCCAGATTACTCCCTGCACTGTCAGTTGCGGCAACGGCTGGCTCGGCTGGATTGTGATCTTTCCATCTTTTTCATTCTCCTCGCGGACAAAGCGCTGCTCAAAGGGGTCCCTTAGGGTTTCCGCATCGTAAATCACCGAAGGCTTATTCACCAGGCCTAAATCCCCTTCGGTATTACTCTGCTGCTCTCCCTTTTGCAGCCTTTCCATCTCCTGGAATTGGGAAGGAACAGCAAAAGAATCCTTTAAAGAAAAAATTAAGAAAGCCGTCCCTAAAATAATGATTTTTACCCGGTTTCTTTTAAAGGCTTGCATCATTTTAGTTTAATCTTTGATTTTAACCGAAACTCCGCTTACCCTGAGATTCACATTCAGCTTAAAGAGAATATCCGTGCCCCTCTGGACCGGCTGCGCCGAAAGCTGCTCTACGACATAAACTTCTGTATGGTTCTCTATGCTGCTGATAAACTTGCCCAGGGTAT
>JBFMBZ010000030.1:0-2872 GCA_040754615.1 Candidatus Omnitrophota bacterium
GCTCTCTTTTTATCTGAGGGTTCATGCCCAGATTAAGGCCGTTTTTTAAATCGCTTCTTTCTATGTGCAGAATAGAGGCAACCGTGCCGCGAAATACCGACCGGCTTGCCAGGTCTTTTACGGAACACCTCCCGCAGAGCAGCCCTCCCAAGAGGAGGCTGAATTTTGCCTGCCCTAAAATCCTGTCATTACATGAGACGCAGGAATCAAAATGCGGCTTAAACCCGGAAAGCGCAAGCAGTTTAATTTTGAATATGGTGGTTATTTTATCGGCATTAAAACTTTTGCTCAGCTCGCTTAAGCACTCCAATGCCAAATGAAATACGGTTTCGTTTATTTCCTCCTGCGGCATAACGCAAGAGAGCAATTCCATCATAAAACTGGCTGCCGTAGACTTGGTTATGTCCTGCCTGATCTGGCTGAAATTTTCTTTTGCGTCGCAAGCAGATACGAGATGAAGCGCGGAATTCCTCTTCCGGTAGAAAATAATTTCATTATAAGAAAAAGGCTCTACGGAACTTGCGAATTTCTTGGGGTCGGCCTTTATGCCTTTTAATACCCCGGTTAACTTGCCGAATTCAAGGGAATAAAAATCCGCTATCAGGGAAGTCTCGCGAAAGTCGCGCTTTCGTAAAACCAGTGCTTGTGCCTTATGAATGGACATTCTTTAAACTCTTGAGAGGATGTGGGTTGCCTTTTGCATCATCCTTTTCCTTTGCCCCGGGGTCCGGTCGTCATAGCCCAGGATGTGCAAAACTCCGTGAATCACATAAAGAAGCAACTCGTGCCTGGCGGTGGTTAAGAATATTTTTGCGTTGCTTATCGCTGCATCGGCAGAGACCACCACGTCCGCAAGGATGCGGCCGTCTTTTTTTTCATCCGAAAGGTCGAAACTCAGGCAATCCGTAGGGACTCTCCTTTTAAGGAATCGAAAATTCAAGTCCGTGATCTTTTTTTTATTTACAAAGGAAACGGTAATCTCTCCGGATTTTTTTATGCCCTGAGAAGAGAGCGTCTTAAGAATTGCCTTTTTTATCCTTTTCGGATTGATGGGGATTTCCTTCTGGAAATTTTTTACGGTTATTTTCACTTCTCGTCTCTTCCGGATAGGCTACGCGGCTGCGGTAGATGCCGTTTAAAAGCCTGATAAATACTGCTGAAATTCTCTCCAGGTCCCTCAAGGTAAGGTCGCATTCGTCAAGTTGGCCGTCAATAAATTTATTATTGATGGTCTTATGCACGACCTCTTCAATGCGGGAAGGAAGGGGTTCCTTTAAGGCGCGCGAGGCAGCCTCAACAGAATCGGCCAAAAGCACAATGGCCGCTTCTTTAGAGTCAGGCTTAGGCCCGAGGTAGCGAAAGCCTTCTTCCCTGACCTCCCGGTCATCTTCTAAGCCCTCTAAGGCCTTCCGGTAGAAATAATAGACCAGGCTTTTACCGTGGTGCTGCTGTATGAAATCTATTATCTGGGGCCTGAGTTTATATTTCTTCGCCAATTCCACCCCGTCCTTTACATGGTTCATGATGATAATTTTGCTCATCGTGGGCGAGAGTTTTTCGTGTTTGCTTGAGCCCAACTCCTGGTTTTCGCTGAAATATTCTGGTTTTAGGATTTTCCCGATGTCATGGTAATAGGCGCCGATTCTGGCTAATAACGAATTTGCCCCCACTGCTTCCGAGGCGCTTTCGGAAAGGTTTCCTACCACCAGGCTGTGGTGGTAAGTCCCCGGGGCTTCCAATATCAAACGCTTCAGGAGCGGATGGTTAAAATCAGCCAGTTCCAGAAGCCGGATATTTGTGATAATATTGAACAGGTATTCGAAAATAGGTAATATCCCGAAAGCAATAATGCCCGAGACGATGGCGCTTAAGACCAGAAACAGGTAGCGCAAAGGCTCCCCCAGCCAGAAATTCTCCAGAAAAATTAATGCCGCAACCTGACCGATGCCCGTAAGGAAGCCCGCCTGTATTATCTGCACTATCCTTCGGCTTCCTAAAGCAAGTATTCCCGATAACAGGCCGCTGATCAAAAATAGCGAGCCTAACTGAATAGGGTTACTGGAAATTGAGCTCACCGAAAAAGAAGAAGCCAATGTCAGAAGAAGCGTCAGTTCCAAATTGTTAAATAAAAGTGTGGAAAGAAGCGGAATGAAAGAAAAGGGGATAAAATAAAAGGGAAGGTTTTCTTTGAGGATAAAATAACTTAGGACAAAAATAATAAGGAAAAGAAACGATATATTTAATAAGCTCGCGCCTTTTACATCCAGGTTTCTTGCTTTTAAGTATATAGCCAGCAAGACCAGCGATAAAGGCAGCGCCAGGTTAATCCGGAACAAATAGCTGAAGAGAAAAACCCCCGATATTAAGCAATATCCGGGCAGCCTATCTAGAATTGCTTGCTTTTTCATAAGCCTCAATAATCCTCTGCACCAAAGCGTGCCTGACCACGTCCTGGCCTGTGAAATAAATGAATTTTATCTCTGCGATTTCGCCCAGCAAATCCTTTGCCTGCAGTAAGCCTACAGGCTTTCCGTCGGGCAGGTCGCTTTGCGTCAGGTCACCCGTAATCACTGCCTTGGAATCAAACCCCAGGCGCGTAAGAAACATCTTCATCTGCTCTCCGGTGCAGTTCTGGGCCTCATCCAGGATTATGAACGCATCGTTTAAGGTCCTGCCCCTCATATACGCAAGAGGCGCCACTTCTATTATCCCTGTCTCCAGGTATTTTTCTATGCGTTCTGCCTCCATCATATCATAAATCGCATCGTAAAGAGGCCTAAGGTACGGAGAGATCTTTTCATACATATCCCCGGTGAGAAAACCCAGAGATTCTCCTGCCTCTATTGCCGGCCGGGTCAAGATTATCCTCCTT
>JBFMBZ010000031.1:0-15124 GCA_040754615.1 Candidatus Omnitrophota bacterium
GATGGGCGAACGCATAACTGCCTGCTTCATATCGTAATCATCCCAGTCCAGGGTGAGTAAAGAACCTTCCTGCTTACACTCTCTAAAAAGCGGGCTTCCCGGATATGGGATGACCACGGTTGCCTGCATTGTAAAAGCCAGCCCTTTCTTAAGGAGCCACTTACCTAATTTTAGCGTAGCCAGGGCGTCCTCATCGCTCTCCCAGGGATAGCCGAACATAATAGTAATATGGGGGAATAACCCTGCCCGGCTTGCGTTTCTTGAGTCTTCAATAACTCTCTCCACTTTCAGGTTCTTATTTATCCTGTCCAGGGTCTTTTGGTTCGCCGATTCCAAACCGAATAAAAGGAGCCGGAAATTGGCTGTCTTCATCAGCCTGAAATCTTCCAGCGACAGCGCGCCAAAGCGCATATTACAGTCAAAATATATCTTCTTATTGTATCCGCGCTTAATCAGCCCTGAGCAGAAAGACCGAAGCCACTCTCCGACGGGAAAACACCCGGTATCATCCATAATTTCCCTGACCTTATATTTGCTGATTAGCAGCCCTATCTCATCTAAAACATTTTCAGGGCTTCTGGCCCTGAATTCGGGGTACAGCGTAGGCCAGCTGCAAAACTTGCATTTTCCCCACCAGCAATCCCTGCCGCTCATAATATAAGTGCCGGGGGTACGCTTATAGTTTCCGTTACAATAAGCATACGCCTGCCACTGGGTCAGCTCCCGGTCAATAAAAGGGAGCGCATTTAAATCGTGGTTCAGCAGGAAACTCCCCGTATTCTTTATTGCGCCGTTTTGCCTGAACCAGATCCCTCTTTCCAACTTTGCCTCTTCTGCGCTATCCAAATGCTTAAGGAAATTACACAGGCTAAGGAGCAGAAAATCGTAATCTCCACCGGTCAAAATATAGTCCACCCGGGAATTCTGGAATGATTCTTCAGGGAGGGCGGTAACGTGGTCTCCGAATAATACAATAACCGGATTCCAGCCAGAAAGCTTTATTCCTTTAATTTCATTGATTATCCTCCAGTGCTGTTTAATCACCGGAGTTTTCGTTTCAAAGGCAATCAGGCTCGGCTTTTCTGCTTTAAGAAAATCAATAAACTTTCGGTAATCCCAACCCATCGCAATGCAATCATTCCAGATTACCTGGAATCCTGCCTCTTTAAGCAAGGTTGCAGCCTGGGCCGGGACAACCGGGTAAATATAAGTGGGCTCTTTAAAATACTGGAACTGCCTGTTCTGGCCTAAGGTAGGGCATCCTTTTTCATTATTCAAGGGAGGATAGGAAATTACTACCTTCATGAATTTTCCTCGGAAAGTTTTCCGGAAAGAATGCCTTTCAGGAAATAAATACCGTATGCAATATGCGTCAAAATCGTGCCTGTTGCTACATAGGGCATTAACCGCAGGTTACCAGATAAGCTAAAAATAAAAACCACAGACAGGTATAAAAAAAGGCCAGAAAAATAAAGTGCCCTAGAGAAAGGGGAAAATAAGGAGATGACCCCTCCCACAAAAAGCAGGATGAAAAAGAGGCTGGGTGCAAAATACGCCGGCCTTAAAGAGTTTGCCGGGAACTTTTTTATAAAATAACCCCTGTGCAGGGCATAATTAGCTACCTGGCGCAGGTGCGGCAGAAAAACCTTTCGCCTGTGATGATAAACCAATACATCGGGGTCATAAATTATTTTCTTTCCCAATTTGTGGGTTATATCAAAACAAAGCTTTGTGTCTTCCCCCGGCCAGAAATCCGTATTAAACCCCCCCAATTCTTCCATTACTGATTTACGCACCAGTAAATTACAACTTGGCAGGTCATTAGCTTCGGCTTTCTTTTTGGGAATATACCGGTAAATAAACTTTCCGCTTACAATGGGTGAAGAAAAAACCCTCCCGCTTGCCTTCTGCCTGACAGTATCATCATCAGGAGTTACTGCCGGCCCGCCCACGGCAGCGATATTCTCATCAGCGAAATTCAAAACCGCTTTTTTAAGCCAGGGGGCAGCCGGATACGCGTCATCGTCAATAAAAGCCAACACCTCGCCTTTTGCGCGAGCCATCCCTATATCTCTTTTTCTGGCGGGATTAACCGCTCCGGTAGGTATGATACTTACGGGAATACCCCTCTCGCCCTTAAAGACCGGGGGTTGCTTAGGAGATTCGTCAGGTAAAGCCAGGATTTCAAAGCCTTCAAAATCAAGCCCCAGGCATTTACCTACGCATTCTTCTAAATTCTTTTGCCAGGTTTTTGCGGCGATAATAATGGATACGGTCATAGTAATGTAATATATTCATCCGGTAAAATATGGCCAGGGTATCCCATAAAGTGGCAAATATTTCTTTTAAGCCTATGCGGCCAAAGCGCCTCTTGGGGTCCAGGACAATGGGCGCCTCTGCGATTTTATAGCCTAAATGATGGGCATTAACCAGGACCTCAAGGTCAAAAGCAAATTTTTTTACCAGGATGCGCGGGAAGACTTCTTTTAAGACCCGCGTCCTAAAAAACTTCAGGCCTGTCTGGGTGTCGTGGCAGGGCAGGTTGAATAAAATCTTAACCAGAAAATAGTAACCATAACTGAGCACATAACGGAACACAGGGTAATTCACGACGGAATTGGGGTGTAGTTTTGAACCGATGACTATATCGGCCTTGTCCAGGCGCATAATATCAAAAAGAACCTGCACCTGCACAGGGTGAAGGTCCATATCCGCATCCAAAAACACCGTATAATAGCCGCTTACGTAGTGCAAAGCCCTTTTCAGGGCCCTGCCTTTACCCATATTAAAGGCGTTTTTCTTTGCAATAATCTTTCCGTCAAACTTTCCGGCAAGGCTCTCTACCAGCTCATATGTATTATCGGTTGAGCCGTCGTCAATAAAAACTATCTCCCATGGACAGCCGAAATTGTCAAAGGTCCTGGCCGTCTCTTCTATGCTGGAGGCGATATGGCCGGATTCGTTGAATGCCGGCATGATTACCGAAACCTTCTCTTTCAGTGTCTTCATCTTTGGCTACCTTTTAAATAAAAGCCACAGGTGCATAAAAAATAGCGAAACCGAATTCAGGCAAAGGACATACTGCACCTGAAAGAGGCTATGGTGAAAGAAGAAAATCATCAGGAATTGCAAAACCGCAGATATAACCATATATTTGATAAAACGCATGTCTTTAACCGAAAGAAAATAAGTCATTAAAATAAACAGCATTGCATAAGAACCCATAGAAAGATTAAAAAGCCTTCCCAGCATTACGGAATCCGGATAAACCTTTCCCGTCAATACCTTAAGCACCAAAGCCGGGAAAATATTATAAAATAACGCTGCCCCAATACATAAAACAAAACCATAAGCCAAAGCTTTTTTTATCGTTGGGCCGGTATCCTGTTTACGGGCATTAAGGTTACTTGCCCGTGGAAAGAGCACTGTGCTTATGGCTGCGGGAAAGAATAAAAATACCTTTCCCACCATTTGCGACAAGGAATATATCCCCGAATCATCGGGGCTAAAATAGTATCTCACCAAAACCATATCCATATTGACCAGGCCCATAAAGCAAAATGTGCTTATGGCTAGCGGAAAAAGATAGAAGCCTAATTCCTTAAAAAGCGCGGCATTATCTTCCGTAAATTTCAACCCGAGATTGCCTCTTAAAGGGAAAAAAGATAGCGCCATAAAAAATATGATTGAGGCTAAAAACGCCCCTATTGCTCCGGCAATATTAAAGCCCAGGAGAATAAAAATAAACGCCAACAAAAGCTTTAAGCCTGATGAGGCAACAGTTAAGGAAGTAAACCAGCCGAACTTCTCTAAACCCTGGATGGCTCCCATTAATATCGGATTAACCCATGCAACAGAGAGCAATAAAATCAAAAGATACCCGGATAAAGGAGAATTAACTTTTAGCTTCTCCAGTACATGAAAAGAGGCGAAATATGCGGCAAAGAGAGTAACAAGCGCAAGAATCAAGGCTATCTTCAAAAGCCCGGATAATAAAAGCCTTATTTTCTTTGCCTCGTTATGCGCGTTGAGCCCTGAAACAAATTTCGCTACTCCGGACTGAAGCGTAGATGCCGGAGCTGAAATCAATAAGAATATGGAAAGCAGTGAATTAAAACCTGCGAAATCAGCAGGCGCAAGCCTATGCGCGATTAAAAGTTGATAAGCCAGGTTAAGCACATTAGCTAAGGAGGTGCCAAAAAAAACAAGGATTATATTCTTGCTGAACGGGTCTCTATTTATTAAGCGCCGAATCATTATTTTTTGAGAGTAGTAGCCAGCCTTTGTTTTTCAAATACCAATCTGCCGTGAGTTTTATCCCTAGCCTAAGGCTTGTCTTCGGCTTCCAGGCAATAGCCTTTTTGGCCTTCTGCCAGTCAAGGCAATAGCGGATATCGTGGCCTGGCCTGTCGGGCACAAACTTAAATCTGTTAGCAGGAACGCCTAATTGCTTTAACAGGAGCTTGACAGTATCAATATTGCGGCTCACCTCGCCGCTTCCCAGGTTATAGGCCTCGCCCAGCTTGCCTTTCCTAAGTATGGCCAATATACCGCTGGCGCAATCCTCAACATAGAGCCACTCCCGGACGTTTAATCCTTTTCCATAGACAGGGGTTCTCCTGCCCTTTAAAACCATGAGCACGCAAAGAGGAATGAGTTTTTCCGGGTATTGCCAGGGCCCGTAATTATTGCAAGGCCGGATAATGATTGCGGGGAAATTATAAGTCCTGATATATGATTTTATGAGCAGGTCTGCCGCAGCCTTAGAGGCGGCATAGGGGTTATTCGGGCTTAAGGGGGAATTTTCGCTAAACTTCCCTCTTGTTACCTCTCCGTAAATTTCATCAGAGCTTATCTGAATGAATTTTTTAATTCCGTATTTGCGGCAAGTATCCAGGAGCACCCGCACTCCTTCTATGTTTGTCTTAATAAATGCCGCGGCGTCTTTGATGCTCCTGTCAACATGGGTTTCAGCAGCAAAGTTAATAACAATTTTAGGTTTTTCTTTCTTAAAAATCAACTCCATTGCCTTCTGATTACAAATATCTGCCTTGTAGAAATTAAACTTCCCCCTTACTTCCTCAAGCCGCCCTAAGTCTCCGGCATAAGTAAGTTTGTCGACTATAACTATATTAGGGACAGTCCCCTTTCCCGCCTTCGTGGATAGCCGGCTTCGGGGACAGTCCCTATTTATAAGCAATCTTACAAAGGCGCTGCCGATAAACCCCGCGCCTCCGGCGACTAATGTTTTACATAATTTCTCGCGCACTCTTCTAATACCTCTTTTATGGGCCTGACTTTAAAACCGCTATTCTCTAACTTTCTGGTGGATAGAATGAGGTTGGTCCTCTCTAAATTCAGCTTTTTAAAGTCAATAACTTCGTATTCAAACTCCGGGGCATATTTTTTATAGGCTTCCATCAAGTCCGGGAACCTCAAGGCCCCCTTATTTACCACATTAAAAATCCCCCTGGCATCTGTTTTAATCAGGTGGCTGACTGCTTTTATAAAATCAGGGATATAAGTTACGGAATTCGGCAGGTGAATGACTCTTTTGCAGTTTATCAGCTTGGTAAGGATATTGCGCGGATGCGGCCGGTCATCCAGCGGGATGCGCAGCCTTGGGATAAGTATATTGAACCTTTGCGATAAAATCTCCAGCGCCCTCTCTGCGTAAATCTTGCTCCTGCTGTAAAATAGCCCGAAGAAATCCGGCGCCCTTTTCTCCGTTATGGGTTTATCCTTTTTGTAATTATAATCAAAGATGCATCCGGTGCTGATATGTACCAGTTTAAGGTTATTTCTTATGGCTGCCTCTGCCAATATTATCGGCACGAAGGCATTGGCCATAAGGGTCCTATCCTTATCTAATTCGCAATCATCGACGTTCCTTCCGGTATGGCCGATACAATTTATGATTATTCCCGGCTTAAATTTTTTTATTTCTTTTTGGGCATCCTCAAGCGAACGGATTAATTTAGCGGAAATACCGCTTCCAAAGGCCTCCTGTAACCTCTCCCCGATATAGCCCTTGCCAAAAATAAGAATCTTATTACCCATCCTTAAGCAGGCCCTTTAAATAGCCGGCGTAACTTGCATTTGCCTTCTCTGCCAGCCTCGCTAATTGCCTTCTTGTGATGTAACCCATCCTGAAAGCTATCTCTTCGGGGCAGCCGATCTTGAGCCCCTGCCTCTCTTCTATTGTCTTGATAAATATTGAAGCGTCAATTAATGATTCGCAGGTACCTGTATCCAGCCAGGCATAACCCCTGCCCAGGAGCCTGACCCTCAGTTTCCCCTGTTTTATATATGCGTTGTTTACATCCGTAATTTCCAGCTCACCTCTTTTTGAAGGTTTAATGCCCCTGGCAATGCTTGCTGCCTGATTGTCATAAAAATATAATCCCGGGACCACCCAGTTGGATTTGGGAGCCTTGGGCTTTTCTTCTATGGACAAAACATTGCGGCGCCTGTCAAATTCTATAACCCCGTAACGCGAGGGCTCTTTCACATAATAACCGAAAATCATCGCCCCGCTTTTAAAAGAACCGGCTTTTTTTAAGATTTCAATCAGGTCATGGCCGTAAAAAATATTGTCTCCCAGGATTAAACAGACCTTATCCTTGCCGATAAACTTCTCTCCTATAATCAGGCTCTCAGCAACCCCTTGCGGCTCTGGCTGCACTGCATAGGACAACCTCAAGCCTAAATCCTTTCCGTCAGAGAGCAGGTCTTTGAATCTTGCTATGTCTTTCGGGGCAGTAATAACCAGTATATCTTTGATCCCGGCAAGCATTAATACCGAAAGCGGATAATAAACCATCGGCTTGTCGTAAACCGGAAGCATCGGCTTACAGACTGCCTTGGTGATAGGATAAAGACGGGTCGCCCTTCCTCCGGCTAAGATTATCCCCCTCACAAAGACCCTCCTTTTGGCTTGCTGTAAATATAATAGAGGAACAATAGGATGGATAGCGATAAAAGCGTTACTGAATTAGCCGCTATAATGACGGGATTTTTCAGGTGTATTCCGTAAGCAATCCATAATAAAACCCCCAATGACAACTGTAAAAGGGTAATAATACTGACATCTTTGACAGACTTAATTTTTATCGCCTTGATAATCTGCGGCACAAACGAAAACATAGTAAGAATTGCGGCGCTTACGCCGATAGCTTCCCAAAACATAATCTTAAAAAGGTATCCTTATTCCAGTCTCAATCTTTTTTTCTGATGGCCCTTGAAGCCTCAAGAAACCCTCTGCGCCGGGCATTTTCAGGAATTTATGCGCGAGGGTAATATTTATACCCAGCGGCTTGCCATCTTCGCCGGTGAAATTAATAATTATTTTATCTCTTTGATTCAGCGCAAAGCCGCTCTCCAACCCTAAACTCCTAAAACCGCCATTTCCGTAATCCATTTGGAAGGCTACCCCGAGCCTGCGGCTGAATTTCCATTCGCCGTAAAGAGGAATTACCTTCTCATCGTAGCCTCTGCTTCTTTTCAGCCCTATGCCGACACGGTATTTGATAACCTTATCGCTGGGATAAAGGTTAGGGGTCTCTAAATGCGCGCGGAAATCAAAAGCAGAATCTTCTCCTTTTTCTAAGCAATAGGCGAGCCTGTTTTTCCCGGAAATTTTCCAAAAGCCCGAGAAAACTATCGCCTCCTGGGCTTTCTTTTTTGTCTGGAGGGTATTTTTTTCAAAGGAGTAGATGATCTGCTGATTTTTATTCAGCTGCCAGCTCCCCTGGAGGGTGAGGATGTCGGGAGTAATTTCCTTTTTAACAACGAAACTTAAGCGGTTTTTCTCATCCGCCTGCCAAAAACCGCTTAACTTCAATAAGCGGATTTGGCTATGGATTTGGCTGTTACGGCTTATAATTTGAAAAACAAGCTCGTCTTTATCAGGAGAAATAATTGTGCCTTTGAGGGATAACCTGTCGCAATCACTCTGCTCTCTTGCCTTATGCAGGAGAAATTCCAAGCCATAATCCGGGGTTAATTGCCAGTTGCCCCTGAAAGCGATTTTTTTAGGCAGGCCCTGCTCTCTTCTCCAGGGGCTCGGTTCATTTAACCAATAGAAGAGCCGGTTATCTTTGTCAACAGAGAAATTTCCGCGGGGGTTAAGGGTCTTATCCCCTTTTTTTATGATTAAGCGGTTATGCCTGTCAACCGCATATCTATTCTTCATCCTTAAGGAATGATCCTTAGAAACCTTCTCGTGCCCACCTTTAAGATTCCTGGCTTTGCGGCTGTGAAATCTATACTCGTAACCTTCTCTTCTTCAAAGGTGATTGCCCCTTCTTTAATGAGCCTGCGGGCCTCGTTACCGCTTTTTACCAGGCCGCTGGAAATTAAAATAGAAACAATATTCTCGTTAGGCCTTGCCCTGTATTCCGGCATCTGGCTGGGAAGCTCTTTTTTTGAGAAAACATCCTCAAAATTATTACGCGCCTTTTTTGCCTCGGGGGCAGAATGGTACCCGCAAACTATAATCTCTGCCAGGCGCAGCTTAGCCTCTTTGGGATGCATTTGTTTTACTGAACCGATATCTTCATCGGTGAGCAAGGTATAATATTTTAACATCAGTTCGTCCGATATTGACATCACCTTACCGAACATCTCATCCGGCATCTCATTTATGCCGATATAATTTGCGAAAGACTTGCTCATTTTTTGTACGCCGTCAGTTCCCTCCAAAAGCGGCATGGTAATCACAACCTGAGGGCTAAAGCCAGAGTCTTTCTGCATCTCTCGGCCCATAAGCAGGTTAAAAGTTTGGTCTGTCCCCCCTAATTCAATATCCGCCTCAAGTTTTACGGAATCATAGCCCTGCATTATCGGATACATAATCTCAAGGAGAGAGACATCCTCTTTGTTGGAGAGCCTCTTCTTAAAATCTTCCCGCGCAAGAATCTGTGAAACTGTGGCATGAGTGGTGAGCCTGAGGATTTCGGTTGCGCTCATCCTCGCAAACCACCGGCTATTAAAGAATATTTTAAGCCGGTTGATATTCAGGACTTTAGATACCTGCTTCTTGTAGGTTGCGGCATTTCTCTTAACTTCTTCTCTTGTCAGTTGTTTTCTTTTCTCGGAGCGCCCGGAGGGGTCCCCTATCTGGGCGGTAAAATCTCCGATAAGAAAAATTACCCGATGGCCGAGGTCCTGAAACTGGCGCATCTTCCTCAAAAGCACGGTATGGCCGAGGTGGATATCCGGAGCAGTAGGATCAAAACCTGCCTTTACAATCAGGGGCTTTTTAAGGCGGATGCTCTTTTCTAATTTTGCCTTTAATTCCTCTTCTGAAATTATCTCAACCGCTCCGCGCTTAATAATTTCTAATTGTTTGTTGATATCCATATTTAACTTCGTTAGGGGACGGTTCTCTTCGGTCTACGTTTAAAGCAGAGAACCGTCCCTAATCTTAACTAATCTTTGCCGAGAGGCCGATTTTTGCCTGCTCCACATCCACTTTCATTACCTTAACCTTAAGCTTATCCTGCGGCTTAAGCTTGGAAACAGTGTCCTTGTCAATTTCGCTGGCGTAGACCAGGCCTTCCAGCTCATCTTCTATCTTCACAAATACCCCGAAATCGGTAATACTCACTACTTCAACCTCAAGCAGGGTGTCTAAAGGATATTTGGCTGCGATCTCCGGCCAGGGGTTTGGCTGCAGCTGTTTTATTCCCAAAGAAATCCTGCGGTTCTGGCTATCCACAGAAAGCACCTCAACCTCCACCTTCTGGCCTTTCTTGAAGATATCCTGAGGATGGCTTACCCTCTTTGTCCAGGAGATATCGGAAACATGAACCATCCCTTCCAGGTTGCTGTCCAATTCCACAAAGACTCCGTAGTCGGTAAAACCCCTTACCTTCCCTGAGGCCTTTGAGCCTGCCGGGTACTTTGACTCTGCTTCCAGCCACGGGTTCTGCTCTAATTGTTTCAGGCTTAAAGAAATCCTGCGGGAGTCTTTATCAATGTTGATAATTTGCGCCTCAACCACATCCCCGATAGCAAACATCTCCGCCGGGTTATTTATCCTCTTTGTCCAGGAGATTTCAGAAACGTGCACCAGGCCTTCAATGCCCTTTTCCAGCTCAATAAACACCCCGTAGTTTAAGATATTCACTACTTTACCCTTTACCTTGGTGCCGACGGAAAATTTTGACTCAAGATCCTGCCAGGGATCGGCAAGCCTCTGCTTTAAGCCCAATGAAATCTTGCCCTGTTCCCGGTCCAAATTCAGGATCATCACTTCTATCTTGTCTCCCAAGGCCACAATTTCTGAAGGATGGCTGATTTTTGACCAGGACATATCCGTAATGTGCAATAGCCCGTCAACCCCTCCTAAATCCACAAATGCGCCGAAATCAGTTATTGCCTTGACTGTGCCGGGGCAAATTTCCCCGATCTTTAAGTCCTGCCAGACCTTGTCTTTAGCCGCTTCTCTCTCTTTCTGCACTGCCTCGCGCCGGCTTAAGATAATGCTCCTTCTTAAATTGTTCACTTTCACAATCTTGAACTTAAAGAACTTGTACATTGTCTCTTTTTCCGGGACATTCTTAAACGCAGAAAGCGAAGCGGGCAGGAAACCTTCTATCCCCATCACGTCCACTAAAAACCCGCCCTTAACTTTCTTTACGGGCCTTCCTTCTACCAATTCGCCTTTATTTGAATACTCCACAATCCTGTCCCAGCCCTGGATGCGCACGGCTTTTTCCCGGGATAACGCCACAATACCCGCGTCATTCTCAATTGACTCCACGAAGAATTCAAGTTCCTTGCCTACCTCCAGGTCATGGGGGTTGAATTCCGTAATCGGGATAATCCCTTCGGATTTGAACCCGATATCCACAACAACTTCTTTCTGCTTTATCTCCACGATCTTACCCTGGGTGACCTCCCCTTCCTTGATAATTTTAATCGTCTGGTTATAAAGGTTCTCCAATTCAGATTTTGCTTCTACCATTATTAGTTTCCTCCTTAATGTGTATTTTTTTAAGCTAAGTTTTTAATTTGTTGCATAATGATTTGAGAAATGCCTTCGTAAGAAAGCCCCCTTTCTATATTTATTTTCTTGCCAAAACGAACAGAAATGCTGCAGGGCCTGGGAAATCGCAAGCCCTTTGGAAGTGCCTCCTGCGTACCTTTTATAAAAGCAGGGATTACCGCAACACCTGCCTTATCCGCCAGGAATCCTACCCCCGGCTCCGGCTCTTTAGACAGGGTTTCTGCGTCCTGCCGTGACCCTTCGGGAAACAAAATTAACGCATCTTTGCCTTTCAGCCTGCGCAAAGCTTCTTTTAATGCCCCGTAATCAGCAGAACCCCTTTTCACCGGAAAAACATTCAAAGAGCCAAGATACCAGGCAAATAATTTATTCTTAAATAAGTCCGATTTCGCCATAAAATTGCACTTACGAAAACATGCCACTCCCAGCGCTATGGGATCAGCGTAACTTACATGGTTACTCGCCAGAATGAAACTCCCCCTTTTGGGCAGGTTTTCTCTGCCGTATACCTTAAAGGAAAAAAAAGCCTTGAGCAGGCACCAGGCAGCAAACCTTGATATCGCATAAATCATTTCGTAAAATTAATCAGCTTGCTTGCGAGCGTAAGCAGCGCTTGAGACCTTTGCAGGCTCTTTGATTCGGCATACAAGCGCATAATCGGCTCTGTGCCTGAGCCGCGAAACATCAACCAACTCTCATCTTCGCAAACGAGCTTAATGCCGTCGTAATCTTTTACCTGGGAGATCTTTTTCCCAAGCAGCTCCTTCGGTATCTCTAGGCCCTTAAGGTTTATGCGCTCTTTCAGCCGCAGGTCCAGCCGCACATAATAATACCTGCCGAACTTCTTTTCGGTCTCATTTAAAATCCGCAGGATATCTTTATTGCGGTATGCCATCATCTCAAGCAATAATAACCCTGCCATCATCCCGTCGCGCTCGGGGATGTAGCCTTTTACGCCCATACCTCCGGCTTCCTCGCCTCCGGCAACAATATCCTCTTTCTCCATTAAATTGGAGATGTATTTAAAACCGACGGGAGTTTCATAAAGTTTGACGCCGAGGCTTCTGGCGATATTATCAATCATAGTGGAACCGGCGATAGTCTTGACGATTCCTCCGCTCCAGAGCCGGCCTTCATGAAGATGCAGGGCTAAAAGCCCCAATATCTTCTGCGGATGGATAAATACCCCTCCCTTGGCATAAGCGGCAATCCGGTCAGCATCTCCGTCAAGCACAATGCACAAATCAAATTTACCCTTTTTCATCATGTCTTTTGTCCCGGCAAGATTTTCTTCCACCGGCTCAGGCCGCAAGCCCCCAAAAGAAGGGTTGATGATATTACGCGTAAATTCTAACTTAATCTGCGTGCCCTTAAGCACCTCTGCAATAAAACTATCCCCAGAGCCATGCATGGGATCAACCAGGACCCGGAATTTCTTTTTCTTAATCGCGCCTAAATCAATATAATTACGAATAAATTTAATGTAACCGGAAATCAGGTTTTCTTTGAGTATGCCGGCCTGAGGGGATTTCTTTTCTTTAACCGGAGTTTTCCCGAGCAGGCTTTCTATTTTATTGGTTACCTCTAAGCCTGCTGCGCCTCCCGAAGGGACCTTTATCTTGAAGCCGTTATATTCCGCAGGATTATGCGAAGCAGTAATCATCACCCCTAAATCCAGGTTTCTTTGCTTTACCGCCAGGCTTAAGGTCGGAGTAGGGATAGCCCGGTCTGAAAGTATGACTTTTATCCCGTTACCCTCTAAAACCCTTGCTGCACAAAGCGCGAAATCCGCAGACATAAAACGGGTGTCGTAACCTACGCCAACCACCCCCTGATGCCCCAGGTAATCGGCAACTGCCTGAGAAACAACTCTCAGATTCTTGAGAGTATAATTATCCGCGATTATCCCTCTCCAGCCGTCTGTGCCGAATTTTATCTCATTTTTCCCCTGCATTTCTTATCCTTTCTATGGCAAGTTTTTTATTTTTCGCTCCGAATATATATGAACCCGCAGCCAATATATTCGCTCCTGCCTGGATCACGGATTTTGCATTTATGTTATTTATCCCGCCGTCAATTGCAATATCGCCCTTAAAAATCCGGCGCAACTGGCGGATTTTTTGGACGGCGACAGGCATAAATTTTTGCCCGCCGAATCCGGGGTTCACCGACATCACCAGCACAAAATCAACAAACTTTAAAACCTTTCTGATTCTTGAAATTGGCGTAGCCGGGTTTAATGAAATGCCCAGCTTCACGCCCCTTGCCTTTAACCTGGATTTAAGCCTTCCTAAATCCGCCTCCTTTATTGCCTCAATATGAACCGTAATCATATCGCTGCCCGCATCTATAAAGGCGCCAATGTATTTTTCCGGGTTCTCTATCATCAGATGCACATCCAAAGGTATATGGCTGTGTTTCTTTATGTATTTTACTACCACCGGCCCGATGGTGATATTCGGCACAAAATGGCCGTCCATCACGTCAATATGCAGCATATCCGCCCCCGAACGCTGGACGGAATTTATTTCTTTTGCCAGGCAGCTGAAATCCGCGGATAATAATGAAGGCGCAACTTTAATTTTCATCTTTTATAAATTTTGCGTTTTTGAATATATTTATAAACCGCATCAGAAACCAGGTACCGGAAAGACTTCCCCTCCCTGATTGCCTTGCGTATTTCAAACCCGGAAATATCTACTGCCCTGATGGGCAGAGTTGAAATATACGAAGGTATTTTCTCTAATGGGTATCCGGGCCGGGTTGCCGCAATAAACTTGACCATTTTAATGATATCCCCCAGGTCCTTCCACTCATCCAGGTAATTAAGCAAATCCGAGCCGATGATAAAATACAACTCATCATGCGGGAATTTACTCTTCAGCGCCTTTATGGTATCAATAGTGTAAGAGCGGCCGTCTCTTTTGATTTCTATATCAGAGACGGAAAAATTTTTATTCCCCCTGACTGAAAGCTTAACCATAGAAAGCCTCTTCTCTGCCGGAGCAATGTCTGAATTATCTTTATGCGGAGGCAGATATGCCGGCACGAAAATAACCCTGTCAAGAAAGAGTTTCTCCCGCGCTTCTTCAGCCAGGATAAGGTGGCCGATGTGTATGGGGTTAAATGTCCCGCCTAATATACCTATTTTCATTTCCGTATCTGGCCGCTGCCAAAGACCATATATTTATAAGTCGTCAGCTCTTCAAGCGCCATTGGCCCGCGCGCGTGCAGCTTATCGGTAGAAATCCCTATTTCCGCGCCCATCCCGAATTGATAGCCGTCGGTAAAACGGGTGGAGGCGTTCACGTAAACACAGGCTGAATCCACCTGCTTTAAGAATTGCAGGGCGTTATCGTAATTCTCCGTGACAATGCTGTCAGAGTGGTGAGAGCCGTAGTAATTGATATGGTTAATTGCCTCATCCAAAGAGCTTACAACTTTCACCGAGAGGATTAGCCCTAAGTATTCCGTACGGTAATCTTTTTCCGTGGCGCGCTTTATCCCTTTGACTATCCTCTGCGTCATGGGACAGCCGCGAATCTCTACGCCCGCATCTTTAAATTTCTTTGCCATCCCAGGCAGAAACCTCGCCGCCGCATCCTTATGCACGAGCATGCTCTCCATAGCGTTACACACCCCGGGCCTTTGGACTTTAGCGTTAAAACATATGCTTTCTGCCATATTCAACTCTGCCCACTCGTCAACATAGACATGGCAGATGCCTTTATAATGCTTTATCACCGGGATACGGGAGAGCTTGACTACTTTATTTATCAGGCTTTCTCCTCCCCGGGGAATAACCAGATCAATCTGTTCATTCAGCTTAAGGAGCGCATCTATCGCGCTATGCGAAGCTTCTGAAATTAAATTTACTGCCCCCTTGGCAAGGCCGTATTTATCCAGCACTTCTCTAATCACCCCGTAAATTGCCAGGTTAGAGTTTAAGGCGTCGCTACCTGCGCGTAAAATCACGCTGTTTGCGGATTTCAGGCATAAACCTATACAATCAGAGGTCACGTTAGGCCTGGATTCATAAATAATTGCAATCACCCCGACGGGGACGCGGACCTTATGTATCCATAAGCCGCTCGGGACGCGCCAGGCCTT
>JBFMBZ010000032.1:0-8330 GCA_040754615.1 Candidatus Omnitrophota bacterium
ACGGTTCCGCACCTAAACCTAGGCTCATTAACCTATAGGCAGCTTTGGGGCGATATCCCTAATTTCCCGGTATTAAAACAGATGGCAGAAGCGCTCCATATAAAAATATTAAAGGCAAAGCATATGTCCTTTGGCTATGGGCTCTCTTTTTCCGCAAAGCACCTTAAACAGTTGCATAAAGAAGCGGGTTTTAAGGATATCAGCGTGGGTAAGTTTGATACGAAGGTAATGTTTAAAATCATCCCTTTTGGGTTCTTAAAGAAGTTTTTTACATATTTGGCAGATAATTGCTGTTTTTTCTGGCCGATGATTAAGGCGGTAGCGATTAAATAAAAGGAAAAGTATGAAGATATTAGCCATAGTGCACCGCGCCTATGTCGGTGAATTCATTAAACCAGGAGGGCTTGACCGTTTTTTCGCTTTCTTGCAGGATAAGGGAGAGCATTCTATTCTTTCCATAGAGCATCCCATATTTTTTAAAGGGCCCGCGGTCATAAGAAGCATAGATAAGGAAGGCATAAACGTAGTAAAGAAAACGGATTTAAATTGCTCTTATCTTCCGGCGGTTAAGCTGGTTATTGAATTTTTCTTTAACCTTAAGTTTGCGCTTTCCGCTGGCGGTAAATTTGATGCAATTATCTGCGCTGACCCTTTTAACCTTTTTAGCGGTTACGTTATCAAGAAGATAACAGGAGCAAGAGTGCTGATTTTTCATTCGGCCGATTATGCCGACAGGCGTTTTTCCAGCTTTGTATTGAATAGAATTTACCAGTTCCTTTACCGTTTGGCTTTAAGAAGGGCGGATTTTGTTTTTACCGTCAGCAGCCGGATGTATGAGAAGGCCAAGGAAGCCCTGCGGGCAAGAAAAGATGACAAAGTCATCTTTTTCCCCAATGCGCCTGAATTTGCAAAAACACCTAAGAGGCCGCATTCAAGGGATTCCAGGAACTGCGTTATATTGGTGGGTTACCTGATAAGGGAATACAACTATTCGCAGGTGCTTGAGGCAGTCTCCGATTCGCTTAAGGAGGCTCCGCGTTTATTATTAAAAGTTGTCGGAGAAGGAGAGGGGGTAGCTATTATTAAAAATATTGCTTCTTCTCTGGGGATAGAAAAAAATATCATCTTTTTGGGCGCTTTACCTCAAGAAATGGTTTTATCGGAGATGGCAAATAGCGATATAGGCCTTGCTTGTTACGCCAGGAAAGACCCCTGGGATTTTTACCGGGACTCAATGAAAATACGCGAGTACGCCTCCTGCGGACTGCCGGTAATAGCAGATGACTCAACCTCTACGGCGCAAGATGCCGAGAAAAATAACTGCTGCCTGATTTTTAGGAATAAAGAGGATTTAAAGCAACACATAAGCAAGCTCTCAAAGGATAATGAATATTATAATACCTTAGCCAAGGCTTCGCTAAGCTGGGGCAGGGAGAATGACGGAAAGTTAGTATTTGAAAAAACTTTGGCAAGAATCGAAAATTACACTCATGGCTAATATTGCTTTTATCGGAGGCAACAACCCTCTTAAGCTTGGTATTTCATGTTTAAGCTCTTACCTTAAATCAAAAGGGCACAACGTGGTTTATTGCGGGAATTTCATTGATACCAGGTTCTTTAAAGCTCAAGATGACTTTAATATCAGAGAGTACATAAAAGATATGCCGATTGACTTGTTTGCGTTCTCTGTAATGAGCCATGATTACATCTGGTCTGTAAATACGGCAAACAGGTTAAAAAAGCAATATCCTAATATACCGATTGCTTTCGGAGGCCCGGTAGGCAGCATCCTTCCTGAAATAGCCCTGGATAACCCCGCGGTTGATTATGTCTGCGTGGGAGACGGAGAAGAGCCTTTGGAGCAGCTGCTTTCCTGCGTAGGGGCCAAGAGCCCGCAGGAGGAGATAGGGAAGATAAACAATATATGTTATAGAGACCGCGGCAAAAAAGTAATGAAGAAGGGTTCTTTTATTGTCAAGAATCTGGATGAGTACCCTTATCCTGATTTTGAAATCTTCAGAAAGAAGACCTCTTCATACCACTTTCAGTATCCGATAATAATTACCAGCCGCGGGTGCCCTTTTAGCTGTACCTACTGTTCGGCATCTACCTTAAGGGGGATTTACAGTGAGGCGGGCAAGTATGTACGCCAGCATAGCGTTGAGTATGTCATAGATTTCCTGTCATTAATGAAAAAGAATTATAAGGCAAAGGCCTTCCAATTCATGGATGATGTTTTTACCCTTGATAAAAAGTGGCTTTTGAATTTCTTAGATTCTTATAATCAAAAAGTCAGGCTTCCTTTTACCTGTATTACAAACCCGCTTACAATTGATGAAGACGTGGTGAGGGCCCTTTCTAAAAGCAGGTGCAGGTTGGTGTATATAGGCCTTCAGAGCGGTTCGGAAAGGATACGCAGGTTGATTAAGAGAAAAGAAACCGATGAGATGGTCTACCGGATGGCAGCGTTGTTTAAGAAATACAGGGTAGTATTCTCCATAAATCATATTTTTGATTTTCCCTTTGACAGCGACAGGGAAGATTACGAGAGCGCTGTTTTTTACTCAAAGGTCAAGCCGGACCTGATTGATACCTTTAGTTTATTTTACCTGCCTAAATCCGAAATCATTAATGACGGCCTTGCACACGGTATTTTAACGGACAAAGATATTGTAGATAGCAACTTAGGTTTTCTTATGGATTATCAGAGGACAAACAAGGTTCCGGGGAGAAAATCGCACTATGAGCGGCACAATATATTTTTTAACCTTATCCCGGTAATCCCCGGGTTCCTTTTGCAAAAGTTTTTGAGAAATCAGGATAGCTTTATCAGGGCATCACGATTGTTTAATTTTGTTCCGGCCAGGCTCTCAGCATTGATAAAATTGCTTTTATCGGTTAAAAACCGCTGCTTTTTAGTGCAGAAGGCTTTTTTCCCGGACGCGGTATTTTTTCTGCAAGCTAAACTGAAGAATAGCGTAAGCCCGAAAAGGCGCAAATGACGAAAAAAACCGTGTTAAATTTAGGGTGCGGCAACACAAGAATCCCAGGCACCGTAGGGGTGGATAGGGAAAAGGGCGAAGCAGTGGATCTGGTTTGCGACTTAAACACGGTTCCCTATCCTTTCAGCGGTAATTATGCGGATGAAATACATATGTACCATATTTTAGAGCACTTGGATAACCCCGTTGAAAAACTGGAAGAGGCCCACCGCATCCTAAAAAACGGGGGATTGTTGTATCTAAGGGTGCCTCATTTTAGCAGCGTATATGCCTGGGGAGATATAACGCATAAGAGGTCTTTTTCTCTTCAAGCCTTCGACTGCTTTGATAAAAAGAGGGCATTTAAGGGTATAAGGTGCACAAAAGTCAACTTCGATATTACCACCAGAAAAATCCGCTATTTCTATACCTGGCCGAATGAGGCCTGGTATATGAAACACGTGGTGAAGCCCATTTGGCCCAAGTATTCTTCTTTGATATTGAAGCCGTTTATTCTGTTGGTTAATTTTCTTATCAGCTTATCGCCATTTATCTTTGAAAGGTTTTGGTGTTATTGGGTCGGAGGAGCAGCTGAAATATACCTGATTATGAAAGCAGTCAAAGATGAGTAAAAAGCGCATAGTCTACATCGTTAACCGCTGGGGGCATCCTTTACAGAAGTTTTTTATAAAATATGTCAGGGAAAGCGGCTCTGCAGAAGTAACAGTCCTGCAGCTTCCGGCAATACATTCCGATACGAAGAGGTTTAAGCTTTCTGCTTTTGCTATTACCGAGGCTGGCCAAAATGTGCCTTTTGAATTAGATTTATGGTTTCCTTTCGGAAGCTTATTTAAAATAACCTTGCAGTATTTCTTAAACTTTTTTATCACATTCAAATTATTAAGAAGAGCAGGGATAAAGTACTTTGACATATGTATCGGGGAGGTAGGATTTAACGGCGCGATTGCCCTTATTTTAAAGAAATTAGGCAAATGTAAGTTTTCTATTTTTATGAACGGAGATATCATTCCGAACTCTGCAATCAAGGATAAAGTTTATTATCTGGATGGCGGCAAAAGAAAAGCCGGATTGGCTAAATTTTTTGATAATTTCCTTATAAGGTTCCAATATTGGCTAAGAAGAATAGGCTATAAAAATGATTTGATTTGGTATCCCAACAGGAAAGTAATGGAATGGGATGCCCAAGCCGGCTATATACCAAGAAAATATTTTATAGCTCCCGTAGCCGTGGATAATGTAATGACGGAAGTTAATTTAAAATCACGAAAAAACAATAATGAGATTTGTTATATCGGAGGCTTGTATGAAAACTCGGGTTTCAACATTATCCTTTCAAGCCTTAAGGCCGTAAAAGAGAAAATAAGCAATATAAAGCTTTTGGTTGTAGGAGGGGATGGCTCTTCTATAGAAACGTACCGCAAGCTCGTTACAAGTTACGGAATATCTGATAATGTAAAGTTTTTCGGTTTCCTGCCAGATGAAGAGAGGGTATTCAGTATTTTATCCGGCACAATGCTTGGCCTTGCTGCATACAGGCCTTCCAAAAGCAACGTTTCTCTTTATACGGATTCCTCAAAGGTAAAAATGTATATCAGCGCCGGGATACCGGTAGTCATCACCAGGGGCGGCCCTTCAGTATGGGAGGATATAGAAAGGTTCAAGTCTGGCCTGATAGTTGACTATGATGATAGGGATATTGCCAGGAAAGTAATTTCGGCATTGACGGATAAGTCTTATTATACAGAGTTGCAGGCAGGGGTAAGTTCGTTTGCCAAGGAATATGATTACAGGAGGCTTTTTAAGGAAGCCTGGAGTAATATTGAAACCGAATTCAACAGAAAGTTTAATTAATACCTTGCAAAAAGGGAGGGGCATGAATGACAAATAGAAAAAGAGCCCTTATTACCGGTATTACAGGACAGGATGGCTCATATCTGGCAGAGTTTTTGTTAAGCAAAGGGTATGAGGTGCATGGTATTGTGCGCAGGTCCAGCACATTTAATACTGAACGGGTTGAGCACATTTATCAGGATATCCACGAAAAGGACTTAAGATTTGAAATGCACTACGGTGATCTTTCTGATGCAGAACAAACCTCTAACATTATCTATAATTTAAAGCCGCAGGAAATTTATAACTTGGGGGCACAAAGCCACGTAAGGGTCAGTTTTGATATGCCGGAGTATACCAGTAATATCACTGCTTTAGGGTGCACAAGGATACTTGAGGCTATAAGAAGGAGCGGCTTAAAAGTAAGGTTTTACCAGGCTTCATCTAGCGAGATATTCGGGGCCACATTGCCACCGCAGAATGAAAAATCGCCTTTTAAGCCAAGAAGCCCTTATGCCTGCGCAAAAGCCTATGCTTACTGGATGACGGTTAATTACAGGGAGGGTTATAATTTGTTCGCCTGTAACGGGGTATTATTTAACCATGAGTCTCCGAGAAGAGGCCAGACATTTGTCAGCCGCAAGATTACCCGGGCCGTTGCAGATATCTTAGCCAAGAAACAAAAGTGCCTTTATCTGGGGGATTTGACTCCCAAAAGGGACTGGGGGTTTGCTCCCGAATACGTGGAGATGATGTGGAAAATGCTTAATAGTCATTTACCGGAAGACTTTGTTTTAGGTACTGGGAATTCCCATTCGGTAAGGGAATTTGTAAAGCTTGCTTTTTCCTACGTAGGCTTAAACTGGGAAGAATATACGAAGATTGACCGGCGTTACTTCCGGCCGACCGAAGTAGGAGAGCTTTGCGCAGATGCGTCTTTAGCCAGGAAAAAACTAAACTGGCACCACAGAATTAATTTCCAGGACTTAGTTAAGATCATGGTGGACGCGGATATGCGTAAGGCAGGCCTTGTTCCGGTAGGGGAAGGGGATGAAATTATCAGGAAGAAGTTCCCTGACAGGTGGTGGAAAGCGGATTAGTATGAAGGATTTAATCAGTGTCGGAGACCTAAAAATAGGCAGCAGAGAGAAGAAGGCAATTAATAAAGTCCTTGTTTCCGGCCGTATATCCGAGGGGGAATTCACAAAGGAATTTGAAAAGGCCTGGGCAGGGTTCATAGGCGTAAAATACTGCCTGGTTACAAGCTCGGGCAGCGGAGCGCTTATTACTGCATTAACCGCCTTAAAGTACCTTTACAATTTAAAGGAAAGGCCCAAGGTAATTACTTCTCCGCTTACTTATATCGCCGATGCCAGCGCATTATCTGTAAGCGGGTTTGATCCGGTTTTTGTGGATATTGACCCAGAAACTTTTTGCATTACCCCTGAAAACATCCGCAGGCACCTTTGCGGGGTTTCGGATGCAGAAAGATATAGCATTATCCTGCCTGTAGATTTGGCAGGGTATTGCGTAAAGTTAGACCGGATAAAGAAAGTCGCCAAGGAATTTAATCTCCTTGTGCTGGAAGATGCGGCCCAGGCGCACGGGAGCATTTATCAGGGGAGAAAATGCGGCTCTGGTGCTGATGCCGGTATTTTTTCTTTTTATATTGCCCATAATATTCAGGCAGGAGAAATGGGAGCAATCACCACTAATAACCATGAGATATACCGGCTTGCCAAAAAGATAAAGGCGCAAGGCAGGTTGTGCGAATGCCGTAAGTGTACAAGAAGAGAAGGTTTTTGCCCGCAACTTGAGAATTACAAGGGAAAGGATGATTTTGACCCCCGTTTCACCCACGATATTATCGGCTATAATTTTAAGGCAATGGAGTTTCAGTCTGCGCTTGCGCTCTGCCAGATGGAGAAGATTGAGTGGATTATCAAAAAAAGAAGAGAAAATGTAAAATACCTGAATGAGCATTTAGAGAAATACTCTGCAATATTGCAATTACCGCTTTATCTTGAAAATGTAAGTTATCTTATGTACCCGTTGGTTATTAAGGATCCCGTCCGGGTTGCAAGAAAAGAGCTTAGGCTCGCTCTTGAAAAAAACGGCATAGAAACGAGGGTGCTCTTTGGCTGTATCCCTACGCAACAACCGGCATATAAGCACCTTCTGGAAAAATATAAGGGCAAATTGCCTAATGCGGAGTATGTGGGTAAGCACGGTCTCTATATCGGGTGCCACCAGTATTTGACGCAGCGCGATTTAGAAAAGATAGTTAAGGCATTCGGGAGAATCCTGGGGTAGGAAGATGAAGCAGAAAGAAATCATTGAATTAGAGCTTAAAGCCAATTCTTTACGCGAGAAAATACTTGAGATGATTGTCAAGGCAAATAGCGGGCATCTTGCTCCGGCTTTCTCAATTATAGAGCTTTTGACAGTGCTCTACTATAAAATTCTTAACATAAATCCTGCTCATCCGGTTTGGCCGGAGCGTGACCGTTTTATCTTAAGTAAAGGGCACGGTTGCGCTGCTCTTTACGCCATCCTGGCAGAAAAGGGTTTTTTCCCTTTGGATGCGCTTTTTACTTTTTGCCAACCGGGGAGCATTTTGGGCAGCCATCCCGAAATGCAGAAAATCCCCGGAGTTGAAGCATCAACCGGTTCTTTGGGCCATGGTTTGTCAATAGCCGTAGGGATTTCTCTAGCCGGAAGATTCGACCGCAGGGATTACCGTACTTTCTGCCTGGTAGGTGACGGAGAGTGCAATGAAGGCTCAATATGGGAGGCGGCAATGTCAGCTTCTCATCATAAACTTGACAATTTGACAGCGATAATTGATTATAACAAGCTTCAGGCCAGCGGCACGGTAAAGGAAGTGTTGTCAACACATCCTATGGAGGAAAAATGGAGAGCCTTTGGCTGGAAAACTGTGGAAGTTGACGGGCACAACATAAAAGAGGTTTTTAACATTTTTAAGAAAACGCCTTTTAAAAAAGGAAAGCCAAGCGCAATTATTGCCCATACGGTTAAAGGTAAAGGGATTTCTTTTGTGGAGAATGAGGTTTCCTGGCACACATTAATACCCAATAATCAGGAGTATGAATTAGCAAAAAATGAGCTGCGCAAAAGAAACGCAAAGCTTTCCTCTAAGATAAAAAAGGCTGAATGAGAAATACATACGTACAAACTTTATATGAACTGGCAAAGGCGGACGATAAAATATTTTGCCTGATTGCGGATATCGGTGCTTTCATACTGGGGGATTTCAAAAGAGAATTCCCGGGGAGGTTCTTGAATATGGGGATTGCGGAGGCCAATATGATCGGCGTGGCTTCAGGCCTTGCGCTGTGCGGCAAAACCCCTTTTGCTTATACCATTGCGCCTTTTGTAACCTCAAGATGCTATGACCAGATAAAGGTGGATGTTTGTTACCAAAATTTAAACGTAAAGATCATCGGGGTAGGAGGAGGGATAGCCTATGGGTCTTTA
>JBFMBZ010000033.1:0-3732 GCA_040754615.1 Candidatus Omnitrophota bacterium
TGATGCCGGGAAGGCGCTGGTCAGACGGCCTGCATCAGGCAGTGGAGGCAAAGGAGAATTTAAAAATAGAGCGCGAAAACCAGACCTTAGCCACAATAACCTTCCAGAATTATTTCCGCATGTATGAGAAGCTCTCCGGGATGACCGGGACTGCTTTTACCGAGGCAGGAGAATTTAAGGGCATTTATCAGTTAGACGTGGTCACAATCCCCGCCAACAAGCCGTTAGTGCGCACAAATTACCCTGACCGGGTTTATAAGACGGTAAAAGAAAAGTTTAATGCCGCAGCAGACGAAATTGCCGAGCTTTATAATTCCGGAAAGCCGGTTTTAGTAGGGACTATTTCTATTGAAAAATCCGAGCGCCTGTCGGAAATATTAAAACTCCGGGGCGTGCCGCACCAGGTGCTTAATGCCAAATACCATGAGATGGAAGCGCAGATTGTTGCCCAGGCAGGAAGGCACAAGGCAGTAACTATAGCCACGAATATGGCTGGCCGCGGCACAGATATCCTGTTAGGCGGAAACCCGGAATTTATGGCGAAAACCCTGATAAAGCAGAAATTAAAACCCGAGGACCCGGTTTACCAGGATGAAGAAAGGAAGCTGCTTGAGAAATATAAACAAGAAACCGAAGAGGAGCATAGAAAAGTCGTAGATCTGGGAGGATTGCATGTCTTGGGTACTGAACGCCATGAAGCCAGGCGTATTGATAACCAGCTGCGCGGCCGCTCCGGAAGGCAGGGGGACCCCGGCTCTTCAAGGTTTTATGTTTCCCTGGAAGATGACCTGATGCGGTTATTCGGCTCAGGCCGGATTGCCGGGATTATGGATAAGTTGGGCCTGGAAGAAGGCCAGGTCATAGAACATCCCTGGGTTAGCCGCTCCATTGAAATTGCCCAGAGGCGCGTTGAGCAGCATAACTTTGAAATCCGAAAACAACTGCTTGAATACGACAATGTGATGAATAAGCAGCGGGAAATTATTTATGGCCAGCGAAAAGAGATTTTATCCGGGGCGTCCCTTAAAGAGCATATTTCAGGCTTGATTTTAAAGACTGTTGATGATGCCATCGCAACATATTTTTACGATAGCTTAAAAGGCATAGAGCCAGATATCGCGGGGCTTACCAGCCTCATGCAGCTGAAATTCGGGTTGGATTTAAAGGATTACAAGATAAAAGAACTGGGCAAGGTTGAGCTGAGAAAAGAGCTAATCAGGCAGATAAATGAAGAATACGAAAGAAAAGAGGCGGTGATTACCGAAGGCCTGATGCGCCATCTTGAGAGGATGGTATTCTTGCAGATTATAGACAGCAAATGGAAGGATCATCTATATGCCATGGATAGTTTAAGGGAGGGGATTGGCTTGCGTGCTTATGGCCAGCGCGACCCTCTGGTAGAATATAAGCGCGAGGCCTTTGATATGTTCAGCTTAATGATGGCTTCCATTGAAGAAGAGGCGTTGGAATCAATATTTAAGTTGCAGCCTGCCAAGCCCGAAAGGTTTAAAGGGGTATTCAGTTCTCTTTCGCAGGAGTTTCTGCACCCGGAGGCTTCAAAATTTGATCCGCCGCAGGAAGAGGCTGGAGAGCAGGATGCGGGGATGCCCGCAAAACCTGTGGCGCAAAAACCCATGCAATTAAACTCACCCAAGGTCGGCCGGAATGACCCTTGCCCGTGCGGAGCACAGGATCCAAAAACCGGCATCCCCATCAAATATAAGAAATGTCATGGCAGATGAAAGCCTTCTGGAAGAATAAAGATTTTATTCCCGTCCTTATTTCTGCGCTCCTGCTTATTTTTTCTTTCCCTGATTACGGCATTTGGATTTTTGCCTGGGTGGGTTTTGTGCCGTTGTTTTTTGCCTTGGAAAATAAACCAAGAGGCAGGGCATTTCTTCTGTCATATCTTGCCGGGGTTATTTTTTGGAGCGGGACAATTTACTGGCTGGCGCACGTCACTTTTTTCGGCACAGTCCTTTTAATCTTATACCTTGCGTTATACTTTGGCCTTTTTGGTTTAATTTTTTCTGCCTACCGCCAACGGCCTGCCGCCTACGGCCTATTTTTTCTCCCTTCTATCTGGGTCCTCTTAGAGTACAACCGCAGCCACTTCTTGACCGGTTTTCCCTGGGCGCTTTTGGGTTACTCGCAATACCTTAACCTCCCCGTAATTCAGATAGCGGATATTACCGGCGTATGGGGAGTCTCCTTTTTAATAATGCTGGTGAATGTGTTAATTTATCAGGCCATGGGCCATAGGCCATGGGCCATAGATAAAAAACAAAGCATATTAACTGTGTTTTTTCTCCTTGTCGCCTGTTTAATGTACGGATTCTATAAACTTCACCTACGGCCTACGGCCTACGCCCCATCACCTATCAAAATCTCTGTCATTCAGCCCAACATTGAGCAGGAATTAAAATGGTCTCCTGGCGCAAGGGAGTATATCCGGAATAAATACAGCGCTTTAACCCAAAAGGCAGCAGAGGATAAACCGGATATGATTATCTGGCCGGAGGCAGCATTACCCGGAGTTTTAGGCGAAGATGATTTGATTTTTAACGAGCTTTTGTCTTTGCATGAGAAGATAAGAACTCCTTTGCTCCTGGGGGCAGTGGTTTATCAAAATGACAATTACTTTAACAGTGCCTTGCTTATTGACGATAAAGGCAAGATTGTGAAACGCTATGATAAGCTGCACCTTGTGCCTTTTGGCGAATACATCCCCTTAAAAAACATTTTTCGCTTTCTGGAAACTATTGCCCCCATAGGAGATATTCAGAAAGGGAGCGCCTTTACAGTATTTACACTATCGGCCATCGGCTATCGGCCATCGGCTAATTTTTCAGTCTTGATTTGCTTTGAGGATTTATTCCCCGAACTTTCATCCAGGTTTGTCATGGAAGGAGCGGCATTTCTGATAAATGTTACCAATGACGCCTGGTATAAAAAGACCTCGGCTGCTAAACAGCATTTTCAGGCCTCAGTATTCAGGGCAGTTGAAAACCGCGTTAACCTTATCCGTTCGGCAAATACCGGGGTTTCAGGATTTATAGCTTCGACAGGCAGGATAATTTCCGTAGTAAAGGATAAGGCAGGCAGCGAAATCTTTGTAGACGGGTACAAAACCGAGGCCTTAAGCCTTTCGCCGGTTAGGCGTACAATTTACAACCGTTTCCCGGACTCCTTAATTTTGTTTAGCGCAGTATTGGCCATATATGTTATAATACTCACCTTTAAAAATCCCAAAAGCGAAGAGTGAAAAAATTAAAAATTTTGGAAAAATCTTTCCTGGCAATATTTGTCCTTGCTTCAACTTGTTTTACCTTCGGCATTCTGTTTATGGACAAACATTATTTCCTCTCTCCCATAGCCTACGAGCACGACCGGGTTATCCGCTTTGATGGCAGGGGGGACGGGATGTTTGGGGCAGAGCGTAGCGGAAACCGCTTACATAAAGGCATTGACCTTCTGGCTAAAATCGGCACGCCTGTATTGGCAAGCGCTTCCGGGAAGGTAGTTGCCGCTACCCGCAATCACGGCATGGGAAACTACGTTATCATAACGCATGCCCGGGATTTGGTTACTTTATACGGTCATCTCCAGCATATTTACGTCAGGAAGGGCCAGTACGTCCGGCAGGGAGAGGTAGTGGGTAGCGTAGGCAAGACCGGAAACGCCAATTACCGCGATATGCTGCCGCACCTGCATTTTGAGGTCAGAAAAGGC
>JBFMBZ010000034.1:0-17509 GCA_040754615.1 Candidatus Omnitrophota bacterium
TCAGGTTCCTTGACCTTTGAATCCAGCAGAAAAGATCCACCTGACCTAGATAGCCTCGAGCCGTGGCTTAAGTCTGCGATTATTGAAACTGGCGCAGGAATAATGAATTTGGTACCGGAACAATATGCCAGCCTTCAAAGCATTTTGGAGGAAGGGGTGCGCATAATCAAAGAGCGGGGTTTCTTGCACATTCGAGTTTCAGAGGGAGTTTCTATTGCCGCAAATGATGAACTTCTGCAGAAACTATTGGCGTTAAGCCCTTATCTAAAGAAGAAACATGAAGGGAATGTTGAAAAAGATAGCCACGGCAACCCTAAGTTAGGAAGCGGCGGGTTGAGTATAAGCGAGTATATTGAGGCTATGTTTGTGGAGCTAGAAAAGCTCAGGCCTGATTTGTACGCCCAGATTAAGGACAAGCTTAATAAGCAAGCCATTAAAGAGGATTATTCGGAATACGTCTCCAAATTAACTGTTTACCTGGCAAAATTAATGCCTCAGTCAGAGCCAATCATGCAAAAAGCAGGAGGATATGACCCTAAAAAACAAAAACTCTCCGGCATGCGCAATAATTCCTGGGGCACGCTCTTCCAAAGTTTACCCTGGAAGGCATACCCTAAAGACATGAAGATAGCTGCTCTCTCTGATTTTCTCGGAGCAGCATTATCCGCTCAGGCGCATAAGCGTTCTTCGGTAGCCAATGAGGATACCGGTATTTTGTCCGACCTGTTAGAAAAGTACCTGCTGACCGGAGAACTTCCTGAAAATACCCCTCTTGCATTAAAGCAGGCGCTTGAAATAATAAAACCGAGTATTATCATTGCTGATACGAGAAAATATTTTCATTTGGAGGACCTGGCAGATAGAATTTCCCAAGTCCTCTCAACTGAAGGATATGTCAATATTGTTCTTCCCAAAGACTTTGTTATTGTTAGAAACGACAAACTCTTAACTAAGCTTTTTGAATTAGAGCCCGCTTTAAAGGATAAGTTTCTTTTAACTAGCGAAAGAAGTTATGCGTTACGCATTGTCTTCGGCTATATTCCCCGTGGTTTATCGGTGGACGCTTGGGACAAGGCCTTGGCCGGCAGGTATGCCGCAGAGGTAAGCAGGCTCATAGAAGCAAGGGCTTCCGGAGGGTGGGGAGTATTTTTACCAGATGGGCTTGATCCAAAAAAGAATTCAGCTGACTTTAAGCCTATTGATGAACGAATAACGCTTGACGAACGCGGAAAACCCAAGAAAAAGAACCTAAACACCACGTATACCCCGCAGCAACTCAAAGATGGAGGGGTGTTTTTTGAAACCCGTCCTGTGGTGGTTGCGAATAAACGATTTAACGCCCAGCCCCGCCCTAACTTTGCTGACGTAACTGCAGTTAAGGCTGCCTTAGGAGGCATAGTGGAGATTACTTCTGGTGGCGTCACTATAACAAATGTTAATCTTTTACGAAATGAGTTAATTGATAAATTGGTCTATGATGCTACCTTCAATCCTAACCAGGAAGTAGTCAAGGAAACCAGAAAACTCATTAAGGATATTGCTGCTTCTTTAGAGATCAAACCTGCTTCAGTCCATAACCTCTACAAAGAGAAAGCAAAGGACCCGAGGCATTACACTGTCCCGGCTATAAACGTAAGAGGCATGGCTTACGACACTTCCAGGGCAATATTCAAAGCAGCAATTAACAACAATGCGGAGCTTTTTATTTTAGAAATTGCCAAATCAGAAATAGGTTATACTGGCCAGCGGCCTGCGGAATTTACTACCTCAATATTAGCCGCAGCTATTAAGGAAGGTTTTACCGGGCCTGTATATCTGCAAGGCGACCATTTTCAGGTAGCCCTTAAAGATTATGAAAAGGACCCTGCTGTAGCAGTCCAGTCCATTAAGAAACTTATCCGTGAAGCCATAGAGGCAGGTTTTTATCAGATAGACTTGGATATGTCTCCTATGGTAGATTACACAAAAGCTACTGTTGCTGAACAGCAGATACTCAACTATAAACTTACCGCAGAGCTGACTGCTTATGTGCGTGCATTAGAAAGGGAGCTTGGCTTGGATAAGTTGGGTATTGTGGTTAACTTAGGTGGCGAGATCGGTGAAATCGGTATAGGCTTAGATAAAGCACAACAGCAAAATAGCACTGTCGAGGAACTCAGGGCATTTATGAATGGATATAATGCTACATTAAAAGCCTTGAGCGAAGAGACGGGATATGGACTCCCCGGCATAACTAAGGTTGCTGTGCAAACCGGGACCAAGCATGGCGGCGTCAGGGATGCCAGCGGGAAAATAGCGAAAGCAAAGGTAGGCTTTAATACCCTTGGTGAGCTTGGAAGGGTAGCCAGGGAAGAATTCGGCCTTGCCGGAGTAGTCCAACACGGAGCATCTACTTTACCGGAAGATAACTTTATAGTTTTTGCCGGTAATCCTGTTCCCGAGGGAGCTGAAATCGATGAGGCGCTTTTAAATGAACAGGGCAAAAAAGATCTTAGTGAACATCCTGTTGCCGAAGTGCATCTTGCTACTGCTTATCAAGATGCCACATACGATCATCCTGAATTCCCCGCAGAATTAGGCGTTGAGATCAAAGACTTTATATTGAATTTAGACAGCACTAAAAAACAAATCGCAAAAGGAGATCAAATAGAAAAGGCATATACGGACAACAGGAAACATGGCTGGGGCCCATATAAACTAGTCCTCTGGACTCTACCTGAAACTACCAGAGCCGTAATCAGAGGTACCCTCGAGTTGAAATTTGATACAGTGTTCAATAATTTAGGAGTGGCACAGGCAAGTTCAGCGTTGATGCAGTCCACTCTTCCTACAGGGGAGCCTTCATTGGCAGGCCGCGCCTCCGCTTCCAAAATATCCGAAACTGCGGCGCCTGATGAGCTCGGCGGTATTGACTTCCGCTCTATCCAGATGCTCACTAAGCCTATGGGAAGCTTATCAGGCTTAAGCTTTAATTTGCCTAAGCTAAGTAGTAGTGCTTTAGCCAAGGTAAACCTGCAAGAGGAATATACCCAGATTCAGAATATGCTTAAGGCAGGAATAATCCCTTCAGGCGAACGCTTAAAGGAGTATGTGGCTGCCTGCTACTACAAGGGAGAGCTCTCCAGCCATATGGATGAGATAGTTACCTGCTTAGTGGAAATCTTCCGCCTTGAAGAAGAAAATGTCGTTACCGCAGATAATGCTACCAAAGAAGTAATGCTTATTTTGGACGTAGCTGCCTAATTAAACAGCTCATCGTACGAACGGCAGGCTGGTTTTAATAACCGCCTGCCGTTTTTTTATGCTACAGATATGGACTCTTTGGAAACACCAAGAGATTCCTTAATTAGTTGATAGACCTCTTCGGGCTGGATGGTTTTTAAGCAGAGATTATCGCGGCAGGAGGAATTCCTGTGGTTAAATGCAGACAGGCAGGGCGAGCAATACAGGCCGGAATAAATTATCCTGTTATTTTCTCCTAAGGGGGAGAAAACCTGGGGGCTCTCCGGGCCAAAAAGAATAAATTTCTTAATAGTAGTAAGGGAAGCAAGATGCGCCAGGCCGCAGTCATTAGTAATAAGTGCCGCGGATAAGTTAAACAATTCCAGTAATTCTGTAAGGGTTGTCTTATCAATTAAATTCAGGCATTTTTTTGTATTTAAGCTGGCGCAGAGTAACCCGGCCTTTCTCTCGGTATCTTTTCTTCCCACCAGGAGTATATAATTCATCGGGTCTTCCAGGATGAACTTTGATAAAGCCATAAAATTTTCAATGGGCCATTCCCGCAGGGGCAAAGCGCCCTCTCCGGGATTAATCAGAATCAAGTTATGCTCTCCCTCTACTCCAAGCCTTTGTAATTTTTCAATAACGGCATTCCTTATGTTTTCATCTCTGGTAAATTTAGGCAGTGAAATCTTTGAGGAATCAGCCCTTTCTTCAATTTGCGGAGTGGCCTTTTTCTCATGATGGGTTGCCTCTGCCAAAGATAAATATGCTTTACTGATGTGCAACAGGGGGTTATACAAGAGATTATGCGTAAAAAGGCTTCCCCGGTACAGGCCTTCAAAGGTGTAGCGGTAAAATCCTATCCTTTTTCTTGCTTTAATCAAATAAGAAAGTGTGGCGCTAAAGCGGGAGAACAATTCCAGGTCAAAGATAATATCAACTTTTTCTTTTCTTAGCCTTTTAATGGCCTTTAAAACGCCCCAAACAAATTCCCGCAAGGACGCATCTTCAACAGTAACTACGTTTTCCTCTTTTATAATACCGCCTAAGACCTTAAAGACATCCTTATTTCTTTTGGCGGTAAGAAAGAATAACTTTGCCTGCGGATAGCCATTTCGTATCCGCGTTAAAAGCGGGTAAGAAAGAATTATGCTCCCCAATTCAGATAACTTTATGAAAAGTATCTTCTTCTCTGGCTGGGGCCTCTCTATTCTTGGCCTTATGGCTTTTAGGAGCTTATCTTCTACGGTCAAAATAAAGCACAAAGGAACGCCAACCCAGTAATCCACAAAACGCATAAACCTGATATTCATCTTCTCTAATTCTACTGTTGCTTAAGGCGCGAATTTTCTTCCAAATAAGGTTTTATGACGCCATAAACCCGCTCGGCAATTAATTTATAACCTGCTTCATTCGGATGGAGAAAATCGCTTTTTAAATGAGGGTTAGTAATAATCCCGCTTAAAATGCTGGGGATAAATATCGCCTGTTTTTCTTTTGCTATACGTTTAAATACTGGAGTATACTCTCTAAGCAGTAAGCCTGCCCTTAAATCCGTAATGGCAACCATCGCCCCCCTGGCCTGAATCTTTTCCACTATCTGGTTAATATTTTCTCTGGTGACCTCTTTAGGGATTTTATGCAGGAAGTCATTACCTCCCAGTTCCACAATGACCAAAAGCGGATTTCTCTCCAGCACATCTTCGCTAAGCCGCATTAGCGCCTCAGAAGTCGTCTCTCCTTCTTTTCCGGCATTGATTACAGATAAGCCAGCCAGCTTACTTAAAAGCGTAGGGTAATCTTCTCCTGTGCTGGCACCGTAACCGTGAGTAATGCTGTCGCCGAAACAAATAATGTTCTCTCCCCTTGAGCCGATATTTTTAATCTCCTTCTTTGCGCAGCTTGCTAAGATAGCCGCTAGGCAAAAAATAAGAAGAATGATTCTCTGGCGGCTATTCTGCATATCTCAACCTAAGCTGTCCGCAGGCAGCCGCTATATCCTGGCCCCGCGGCTTTCTGAGTGTAACGTTAATTCCGGATTTTGAGAGTTTATCCTTGAATAAAAGTATATCCAGCTTATTTGGCGCAACAATTTCATATTCAGGCAAAGGATTAGCGGGAATAAGGTTTACCTTGAAGTCTACGCCTTTCAACATTTTACTTAAATCTTCTGCGCTTTGTAAACCGCAGTTTAAATCTTTGATTAAGATATATTCAATGGTTACCTGGCGGTTTGTCCTGGCGATGTAATCTTTACAGGCGCTAATCAGGGTTTTAAGGGGATACTTTTTGTTGATGGGCATAAGCCGATCCCGCGTCTTATCATCCGCAGCATGTAAAGATATGGATAACTCCACCTGTAAGCCCTCCTCTGCCAGCCGCTTAATCCCCGGAACAATCCCGCAAGTAGAAATGGTAATCCTCCTTGCTCCGATATTCAGCCCTTCCTTAGAATTTATAATGTGTATTGCGCCCAGCACGTTCTCATAATTATCTAACGGCTCCCCTATTCCCATAAAGACAACATGCGTAAGTTTTTCATCCGATTCTTTCTTAAGATACAGGGCTTCGTCTAGTATCTCGCCCCGGGTTAAATTTCTTTTAAAGCCAAGCTTTCCGCTTGCGCAAAACTTACAGGCGTATTTACAGCCAACCTGGCTGGAGATACACCCGGTTATCCGCTCCTCTGCCGGTATGATTACTGCTTCAATTAAATTCTTATCTTTTAGGCCGAAGAGGAATTTTATGGTGCCATCCCTGGAAATTTCATCTTTAACTAATTTTATCCCCGCGATATAAAAGTTTTCTTTTAATTTCTCCCTTAAGCCTGCGGCTAAATCGCTCATCTGGCCGAAATCAGTAACATGGCGCTTATATATCCAGGAAAAAATCTGCTCGGAGTGAAAGGGCTTTTCTTGCCACTGGCGAAGGACTCCTTCCAGCTCTTTTAAATCCAGCTCTTTAATGTCTCTGCTAATAGGCATAAGATTCTTATTGTCTTAATTTCTCCTTATCTAATTTTCCCGTGCGGTTTTTAGGAATCTCTTTTCTAAATTCAAAATAATGCGGAATCTTAAAGTGGGCTAAATGCTCCCGGCAGAAATAACGTAGGCTTTCTTCCGTGGCACTCTGGCCTTCTTTCAAAACTATGAACGCCTTTGGCACCTCCCCCCTTAATTTATCGGGAATACCGATTACCGCCACTTCATTTACTGCCGGATGCCTATGTAGAACAGCCTCTACCTCCGGCTCAAAGACTATTTCCCCTCCTACTTTTATCATCTCTTTCTTCCTGCCGACGATATAGAGGTCTGCGTCAGCATCAAACTTTCCCAGGTCGCCGGTATGAAACCAGCCGTTACGGATAGTCTCTTTGGTAAGTTCGCTATCTTTGTAATAGCCGTCTGTAACTACCCAGCTTTTTACTACTACTTCGCCAACTTCGCCAGGGAAGGCTTCCGCATCATTTTCAGAAAATATCTTTACTTCTATCCAGGGCGCGGGCCTGCCCACGCTCTCAATTTTATCCGAGCCCATAGGCAAAACCGTAGTCGGGGCATTGGTTTCCGTCAGGCCCCAGCCATTAAGCAGGTGCGCCTTGGGGCAGCAGTTGCGGAACCTGCGCAAAGCATCAGGAGAGCTGGATGCTCCAAAGGTCACCATCCAGCGCAAACTGGATAAATCAAAGGTTTCAAATTCCTTGCATGCGATGAGTGCATAATACATTGAAGGCACAATCCAGAAACAGGTAACTTTGTAATTCTGGATATTCTTCAGGAATTCCAGGGGGATAAACCGCTCCAATAATACCGTAGTCAAACCAAATGAGACGGTATTCTGGATATAAATCAACCCGCCTAAATGCGAGAAAGGAAGAGAGCATAATACAGTATCCTTCTCGTTTAGGTCCACAAAATGCTCCATAGACTTAGGAGGGGCGCTTAATTGCCGGTAATTTATTAAAACTCCTTTGGGCTTTCCAGTAGTGCCGGAGGTGTAAAAGATGATGGCATAATCCTTCTCATCTATTTTTATACCTGGAGCTTTGCTTTCTCCCTGTTGCAATAACCTATCCAGCGAAGGGCATTCTTTACTTTGCTCTTCGCAGGCAATAATTTCCTTTAAATGCGGGCAATGCTCCTTTATCTCGGTTAAAGAAATACTCGCTTTGGGCTTGGCAATTAATAATTTTGCTTGCGAATGAGAAATGCAGGAAATGAGCTCCTCTTCGGTGAGCATAAAATCTAAAGGCACGGCTGTGGCGCCTAAACTCCATATCGCCAGATAACTGTAAATATATTCCGGCCAGTTAGGCAGGTAAATTGCCACCTTATCCTGCTTTTTAATCCCCAACTTACTTAAATTATTGGCGAGGCGAAAGGAATAATCTTTTAATTGTTTAAAGCTGACAGGCTTATCCCGGAAAATAAAGGCAGGCTTATCGGTGAGATTCTTTGCTTTTTCTTCTAAAATTAATGCTACGTCCATATTTAGAAGCCGTACCAATAATTCACTAAAGGCTGGCTGCCTTTAGTCTGGTCTACAAAAATGTTCTTCAGGCGAGTGTATTCTAAAAACCCTTCCTTTCCTAACTCCTTGCCAAAGCCGCTCTGCTTAAAGCCTCCATAAGGCAGCTCATTATAAAACATCCCGTAAGTATTAATCCAGACTACTCCGGCATTAATTTGGCTGGCTAAATTTTGCGCCAGGTTAAGGTTCTTGGTCCAAATTGCACCTGCCAAAGCAAAATCGCTCTGGTTGGCTAAATTTATCGCTTCATCCACATCGGAGAATCTCATTACGCAAGTTACCGGGCCAAAAACCTCTTTTCTAAATATAGACATTTGCGGTTGAACTTCTGAAAAAACCGTAGGCTCAAAATAGAATCCCTTTTTTAAAGCAGGGTCAGCAGGAACTTTCCCTCCGCAAAGTAGTTTTGCGCCTTCTTTCTGCGCCTCTTTGACGAATTCCATCGCTCTTTTTCTTTGCGCATCAGAAATTAACGGCCCCATCTGAGTCTGGTAATCTAAGCTATCCCCTAATTTAATGCGTTTTGCCTTATCGGTAAAGCTAGAAATAAAAGCATCATAAATATCGTCTTCTACGAAGATGCGCGACATGGCTGTACACATCTGGCCCTGGTTCAGGAAAATAGAGCATAATGAACCGTTTACTGCCAATTCCAAATCCGCGTCTTTTAAAATAATGCTTGCGGACTTACCCCCTAATTCCATAATCAATTTCTTCACATTTGAGGCAGCATAACTTAAGATTTCTCTTCCTACCTCATTACTTCCGGTAAAAGAAATCATATCCACTCTTTTATCCGCACATAATTTCTGGCCTATTTCCTTACCGCTTGCAATAAGGAGATTAAATACTCCTTCAGGTAACCCCGCCTCCCGGATGATTTTATCTAATTCTAGAGCAGTTAAAGGAGTAAGGCTTGAGGGTTTTAAGATTATGCTATTTCCCGCGGCTAATGCCGAAGCTAATTTCCAGGAGGCAATTAATAAAGGATAATTCCAGGGAACGATTAAAACTACTACTCCCTGTGGCTCGCGGAAAAGATGGCTCTGGGCATTCTCTAAGTTTAAAACCTCTTCATTTAAATATTTTTCAAAATTGTCTGCCAGAAAGCCAAAGGCTTTTGCGCTGGAAGGGATATCCATAAAGGTAGTCTCTTTAATCGGCTTTCCGGTATTCAAGGACTCTATTTTAGAAAGCTCTGCTGCTCTATCTAATATCCCCTGGGATATCTTTAAAAGAATTTGCTTACGCTCGCTAAAAGTTAGCCTTGGCCAGGGCCCATTATCAAAGGCATTTCTGGCTGCAGCAATAGCCTGCTCAATATCCGCTACTGAAGATAAATTAACCTCGGCAATTACTTCTCCATTACAAGGAGTAATTATTTTCTGCTTTTGACTCATTTTATTTTTACCTGCTTGAATAATTCAAAGAGGCGGCTAAAGGGGACATACCACTTTGAGAGCTGGCCTAATTGGCCTTGTAAGCGCATCTTCCCTTGGGTCACCGCCACAAAGGGGTCAATTTTCCCCAAGAAAACCATCTCCCAGACTTCTCTGGAAGCGGAAATCACAAAAGGCGCGTTATCGTCAAACTCTAATTTTACAATCCTGCCCTTTTCAAAATTGAATTTATAGCTCTTATCAATTCCATCGAGCTTAATGGCAAGCTGCAGAGTTAAATCCAGCTCTTTCCCTTTCTGGGCAATAAAGCTATCCTGGTTAACCAAATCCACAATTTTTTTAATATGCTCTTGTGAAAACATCCAATATCCTTCTTCACTTAGGCTTTGCTTTATCTCTTTATCCAAATCATCCAGCAGGTCCTTTTTAAAAATCCTGGCCACAGCTACGGTTTCTATTGCCTCCTCCAAAGTCTCAATCAAATATAAAGCATCAGAGAATTTATCCGCGATGGAAACTACCCCGTGATTTTTAATCACCACTAAATTATTAGTTTTTAAGGCGCTAATTACCTCCTCGGGCCTGGTAATCGCGGGGGTATCCTGCGCCACTACCGGGATATTCCCTAAATAGATTTTACTCTCAAAGGTCAAAGGCTTAATTTCTGGGTATAAGGCAAAATAGGCGTTCACTAAACTCGGGTGACAATGGATGACTACTTTTTGCGTAAAGTTTTTATAGATTAAATGGTGTAAAGGAAACTCGCTGCTAAGAAGAGGATTTTTTAAATCAGCTTCTGAATTTAAATTTACTTTAATAATATCCGCGGGTTTTAAGCTTCCAAGGCTTGTGCCAGTGGCAGTAATCAAAAAATTCTCCGCATCCAGCCGCATACTTAAATTTCCTGCGCGCGCTACTACTAAACGTAAATCATAGAGCTTCTTACCCATCCTGATAATCTGACTCCTGGCGCATCTTTCTTTGAATAATTTCATTTTATCCTATCCTTAAAGGGATATGTTTTGTAATTAAAGTGCGGGGAGTAATATCAAATGCCGGATAATACGCCCTTACCCCTTTTGGCGCAAGTTGCAGGCCCTCATACTCCAACAATTCTTTTTCCGGACGTATTTCAATTTTTATTTCTTTACCTGTTTTTGCTCCTGATGCAGGAGGGCAGAGACAATAAAAAGGAACCTTAAAATGCTTAGCTAAGACTGCAAGCTGATAAGTCCCTACTTTATTGGCAATATCTCCGTTTTGTGCCAGGTTGTCTGCTCCGACGATAATCTTGTTTATCTTTTTACGCTCAATGGCAAAAGCCGCCATATTATCCGTGATTACCGTGACATCGAAATTATCTCTTTTTAACTCCCAGGCAGTTAAGCGCGAACCTTGTAAATAAGGCCTCGTCTCTGTAACAAAAAAACTCACTCTTTTATTCTGTTTACGGCAGAATTCACCGATTAAAGGCATCAGGCCGCTGACATTACAGTGCGTAAGGATTACATCTTTGCTTTTAATTAATTTGCTTGCTTCCTCTGCCTGCTGGATACGCTTTACTTTCAGGGTTTCCAAAAAGCAGAGGATTTTTTCCTCTAAAGGCACCCCCTGCTTATGCCAGCCCAATACCATATTCGTCAAGAACCTGAATGAAAGCGTGGGCCGGCTGCTATTTAAAGCAGAGGCGGATTTTTTAAGCTGAGAACTCAAATTTTTTTTATTCTGGTTTTTACGAAAAGTTAAAAGCAAAGTATACATCACCAGCAAAACCTGGCCCACAGCTCGGGTCTTCATCTCTTTAATTGCCCTGACTGCTTCCTGATAATTTTTTATCTTAATATAGGTAAGTCTATGCGGAAGCTTGGTTTCATCCAGGACATAAATTACATCTTTTTTCAACTGCACTGGCCAGAATAACGGTGAAAATTTCATTTAAGCTAACTTTCTTACTGTTTCTAAAGCAATGTTAATTAAATTCGTTTCCGCCATGTAGTAAAGCGGATTCATAAAACCCATTTCTCCGGTAATCACATTATCGCTTACTGCTAAAATTGAGCCGGCCTTGACATTGTAGGTCTGGCAGATAGTGAGAAGCGTGGAAGAAACCATATCCACGGCAATTGCCCCTTCTTTGCGCTTTGCCTCCACAATTTCCCTTGTCTCACGCAGCAACGCGTCTGTTGTCCAAGCTGTGCCGCGATGGATGTTCAAGCCCTTTTCTTTTGCCACCTCATATAAAGTATCGGTAATCTTCTTATCGGATTCTGTCTTAAAATTCTTATCCACATAATAAGGCGTTACCCCGTCTCCGCGGATAACCTTATCCACTACTATCAGATCACCCACTTTGATATTCTCATCTAAAGCGCCGCAGGTGCCGATACGGATAATGTTCTTTATTCCCGCATTACACATAACTTCTGTGGTAATTGAGGTATCCGTAGAAAACCTTCCGCCGTTAATTGCCGTAATCTTAATCCCCTCAAATAATCCGGTATACATCGTGTATTCCATAAAAGAAAAATTCCGCACCGGGTTCTCTAACTTTTTTATCAAGACTTCCAGCCTGTCCCTTGGCCCAGGTACAATGGCAAACTCGCCCACATCCTGCGGCCGAAGCTGCACCATCTGCGTCAAATCCTTGCCCGTCAAATGAACCTCTTTCTGCATTTGCATTGTTTAGTCTCCTTTTAATTCACTATTTTGCGGGTCCTGTCTTGTCTTGTTTCTCGCAGCACCGCTTGCATTTCCCCTGCGAGGAAATGCTGCGCTCGCGATTACACAATTAAATGTATGAACGATAATTCTTACTTATTTCCTTAGCTCCATCCTTGTTAATTTCAAAAATCTGTTGAGACCGACCTTTTTCTTCATCAAAATCAACCGACAAATTGATAACTGCAGACTGCTTAAATTTGAGTTTAACAGTTAGGTCCGCTATGTTTCTTTCGGGATATAATATATTTGGAAAATGTCTTTGATAACATTTAAAACAAACATTATGATGGCTAATATCAAGATAATCGTTGCTAAGAAGAGTTATTTCACAATTACCTTTTTCTGAGGCATCAAATAATAACATTGCCATGCCGTGAAAAGCGGGCCTGCTTCCGAAGTTTTTATAAACAATGCCGATACTGGCCTCAATTATCCCTTCTTTTTCTGCTAAACCCTTATTTACCAAATTGACAAATACTTTAGCAACTCTCTTCTCTTCAACTAACCTAATAGTTTCAACTAAGGATATCTCCTTTGTTTCATCTGCTTCACGTTTATAAACTTTGTTATCTCTTTTAGAATAGTATACAACATTCGTATCTCGTGGATGAATTTCTACAAGAAACGTGTTCTTGTCCTGGCCGTTAATTTTTTCAATTTCTATCGAAGGTAGTTCTAAGTATTGAGGAATAGAACCGATATCATAAATAATCCAATCCTGTAAGCTTACTTCACTTTTAATAAAGACTTCATCTACTCCTGGAATATCAGTAGGCACTTTATCTTTTGCATTGATACCTAACGCAAGAATTCCTCCCTGTGAATCAATTTTATTTAAAAAAGCGACTAACTCTTTCATGATATCATCCCGAGGCTTACTTTCTGTATTTGTTGCAGCTTCTGTTACATTGCCGACATCGAGTTTACTTCCCTTCTTTTTACCAATTACATTTTTGCATTCGAAATAAGAATTCTCTTTAAGGATTCCCAGAATCTTTTCTCTAATGTCTAATTCTGTGATATTGCTTTCTTTGCCAAAAATAGTGCTAAATAATACTCGTGGCTTCATTTTTTCCTGAGTTTTTATAAATGCTATTTTTCAGATGGGCCTGGCAGCTTGGTTTCGCGAATTTGTAGGTTTTAGCCAAAGGGCTTTGAGCAAGCGAGGGAATCCGAACGCGGAAGCATTCGGACGGCGAGGATGTCTGAGCCCGTCCTGGCGCGTAAGCGCCGACGGGCGAGTTCCGCAGCCGCCGAGCTTGCAAAAGAACTTTGGCGTCCCCGTAGTAAACGGGAAAAACCTACCTGAGCGAAGAAAGCTGACAGGGCCATTACAAAGAACTTATAGATCTATCCCACTGTCCCGATTGGGATGGAAACAGTTTCCCGATTAGGTCGGAAACTGTTTCTACTTCAGGATTCTTTCTATGTTGCCGCCTAAAATAGCTTCTTTATCTTCCTGCGATATATCCAGTTCTTTGACTATATTTATGCCTGCGGCGATATCTTTTTTTGCCGGCCAGTCGCTTCCCCACAAGATTTGCTTCGGCCCAAGTAACTCCAGCGCCAAGAGGAAATTTGTCTTTATCTTATCTCCTCCGGTATCCACATAAATGCGCTTTAAATATTCAGTGGGGTTTGCTTTTAAGTCTTTGACAAAATTTATGCCGCGTAACATCTGATAAGTGGCATCAAACCTGTGTTGCAAGAATGGAATGGCTCCGGCAAAATGCGCAAAGATGAATTTTGTTTTGGGATATTCCCTCAGGATATCGGACATAAGAAGCTTTCCCACGCAAATAGTAGTATCAAAAATATATTCAATTACCGGCGTAAGCAAGGGGTCCTGCACCCGCTCATATCCGATAGGGTTAACAATCTGGCTATGCACGAAAATCGGGATATTCTCCTCCTGCGCCTTGCCATATATAGGTAAGAACTGCGCATCATCCAAATATACGCCATTATAACTGCTGGCTAAAGATATCGCCTGAAAACCCAAACCTTCTTTCGCGCGCTTTAATTCTTTTAGCATCTCTTCTTTGCTACCCACATGAAGCACTGCCGCGCCAATAAATCTTTTGGGGTAGCGCTTCAGGATTTGGCTGACATTATCATTGTAAATGCGCGAAACTTCTTTTAAGCTTCCTAATTTCAGGTGCGCGTCAGAAGTAGGATAAGTTATGACTGCCTTATCAATACCCTGCTCGTCCATCATTTTAAGCTGGGCCTCAATATCTGACCAGCCTTTATGGAAGAAATGGGCATTATTGATAATCTCTTGTGGTAACCAGTGGGAGTGGCTGTCTATAATCATCTTTTTTCCGTGCTCTTTAATATCCGCTCGGTCATCTCTTTTTCATAGAGATGCTTAATCTCATCCAGCTTCTTGCTCCCTAATTCCTTAATTGTTGCTTTTTCAATGGCTTTCAATTTCAAAGAGAGAAAATAATAATCCAGCTTTAAAGATTTGTTTTCATACTTAAGCGCCAGGCCATCTATCTCCTTTGACTTAATATATGCTTCCCACTCGTCGATAAATTTGCCTGCCTTCTTACTCTTATCCAGTTTCTTTAGTTCTTTCAAAATGAACCTATCCACCTCTAACTGGGTAAACTTACGCTCGACCTTGTCTACTTCTTGCTTGGTGGTTTTATACAGCCAGAGCAGGTAGCGTTTTTTTAAATTTAAAGTGTCTTTTCTCTCCATATTATTTCTCCGGGTGCTTCTGCGCATACGGAATTACCGGCGCAGTCCAGGGTGTTTGCTGGTTTATTACCGCTATTTCTAAAGGACAGACATTGGCCGGAACGGTTAAAGCAAACCGCACAGCATTCTCAATAGCCTCGGTAGTCATCAGCCGGGAAGTATCCGCGGTAATCTCTTTGAGCTTTCCGGTTAAATCCGTATCCGTAACTCCCGGTAAAATGGAAGTTACCTTTATCCCGTAATCGCGCAGTTCCCAAAAAAGCCCCTTAGAAAAAGCGCGTAAACCCACCTTAAGGGAGCTATAGACAATAAAGTTTCGCGGGACAGGGTCGCAGAGCGTAGAGCCGGAAACTAAATTTATGATTGCTCCGAATTTATTTTTAATCATATCATTAATTACCAGGCGGATTAGCCGCACATAACCCAGGTAATTGGTGTGTGCAAGCCGCTCAAAATCATCCATGGGCTGCTCTGGAAACGGATACTGGCTGGAAACCCCGGCATTATTAATTAAAATATCTATCGTGCCGAATTTCTCCTTTGCCTTGTTAACCAAATTCTCTAAATCCGCTAATTTTGTTACGTCACAAGGCACTGCCAAAACTTCTACTTTATATTTTTTTGCGATTTCACTGGCTGTTTCTTGTAGCGGCCCTTCCTGGCGCGCGGCAATAGTTAAATTTATGCCTAAACTTGCGGCGGTTCCGGCAATGGCCTTACCTATCCCCCGGCTTGCGCCGGTAATAATTGCGCTTTTACCTCTTAAGTTGGTATCCATTTAAGCCTCCCGTGATTAACAAGACTAAAAGGCCTGCCCCTAAGGCTGTAAACCCCAAATTAAAGCTCCTCTGCATTAAGAGTCCGCTCAAATGCGCGCCTATCCCGCCGGAGACAAAACGCAGGCTGCTGTTTAAGCTGGCAGCCTCATTCAAACAACCCTCTGGGAGGCTAGTCAATAATGTAGAAACTCCGGCGTGGTTAAAGGTCCAACCTAAACCCCAGATAAACATTATCGCCCCTAAAACCCACAAAGGCAGCTTAAAAATAAGCGCGAATGCGCTGATAATCATTAAGGATATCCCTAAATTTACAGTTTTTACTCTGCCGAATTTGTCCGCCAGCACTCCGCCGAAAAATTCCCCCAAGATCCCGCTTAATCCGGTGAGGATAATCAAGGAGCTGATTAAAAACTGGTTCAACTGATAGCTTTTTGAAAAATAAACTCCCAGCCACTGTTGGATGCCGTGATAGAAAAAACTGATTAAGAATATATAGGTAAAGATAGAAAAAAAGGTTTTATTCTTAAAACAGGAAAGATAATTAAACCTTAATGCCGCTGCTTCCTCTTTGAAATCAGGCAGATAAAAATAAAGCGCTACCCAAAGCAATAGGCCTGATAGGCCGGGAATAAGATAAATGTAACGCCAGGTGATAATCCCGCTTAAAAAAAGCCCGGCTAATGAGCCGATAAAGGTAAAACCAAAAAAGAAACCCACGGACCTGCCGCGCATCTTTTCTTCAACATGCCGGGAGATTAAAATCAGGCCTAAAGGAATTACCGAAGCGCCAAAAAGCCCCATAAAGAACCTAAAGATAAAGAGCAAATTTATGCTGCGGCTTAAGCCCGCCGCCAGATTAGAGAGAGAAAATGAAAATAAACAGATGAGCTCTATTTTTTTGGCGTTAAATGTGCGCACCAGGGGGCCATAAAGAAGCGCGGCAATACCGTAGGGCAAAAAATAGAGCCAGATAATCCTGGCGGCAAAGAATTCGGAAACTGAAAAGTCCTTGGCAATAGAAGGCACTAAGGCAGAGCTGGCTGCTACGCTAAATGAAAGTATTGCCCCTTCTAAACAAAGGAGAAAAAAAGTGCCCTTTTTCAATTTTTGGCTTCTCTTTCAATAACTTCCTTAAAAATCTTTAAATTATCCTTGGAGTGGCCGTTAATAAAACCTTCCACCTGCTCGTCATTAAATTTTGCTTTTGTATCCATAGTAAAATGCTGAATCCAGGTCAATTCCACTCCTTCGAGTTTTTGCGTATAAAGCCAGATTATCTTCATATATTGGAAGGGAAATTTCGGCTCCTCTCTTTCCGCGTAGGCAAGATATTTATCCTTAAAGAGCAGGCGCCAGGACTGCCAGGATTTTCCCTCATCATCCGTGAGCTGGAAGGTAATCTTATTGCCCTCTTTTTTGACTACTTCTGCTTTTTGGTATTCTGTGCCAAAAAGCTCTGTCCAGCGGGGGATGTCATTTGAGATATCAAAGACCAAATCGTATGGCGCGTTAATCACTATAGAATTACAGGTATGCCCCATTTTTACCCTCCTATTATCGCCACTACCCTTGCCCAGGCAGCGCCTGTGCGATTAATCCTCACCGGAAAACAGATAATCTTAAACCCGAAATCAGGAAGTTTTTCTAAATTCGCCAGGCGCTCAATATGGATAAATTCGCGCTTTCTGCCGTAAAAATGCGCCGGATATAACGGGCCCTTCTTTGCCAAGAATTCCTTTAGCATAAACCTATATGGCCGGTCTATGCCCATAGTATCTACTCCGAAGATCTTTACTCCCCTATCCAAAAAATAATCAATAGTGGAAGTATCTATCCCCGGATATTCGGTAAAGTATCTTTGTGTGCCGTATAATTTGTCCGCTCCGGTATTTATGAGCACAATATTAAGAGGTTTTAAAGTATAATTTATTTTCTTTAAGGCACTTTCTATATCCGTAGCGGCAATAACCTCATTTGGCTTTTTATGCCTTAAGTCAAGTTTTACGGCGTCAGCATAGCACCATTCCAGGGGTATTTCTTCTGCTGTCTTTGCCGGCCTCCCCTCTGAAGTTGAGCCGTAATGGAATGAATAATCCAGGTGCGTGCCAACGTGCACCGGAGCATGCACCACTTCCAGGGAGAGAA
>JBFMBZ010000035.1:0-2669 GCA_040754615.1 Candidatus Omnitrophota bacterium
TCTTTCTAACGACGCGCCCTTATCCTGTAATTTGGCAATTCGTTTACGCTCAGCCGCATCCTGTAATATCTTCTCAATCTCTATTAACTTAACGTCTCTCCCTTCGCGCTCGGAGCTACGCAGGCTCTTATAGACCAGGACCAAATATTTGTCGTGAATTTCAGCGAGAATTGTCCTGCCCCTGACGTTTAAGTCCACGAAATAATGTTTTCCATCTATCTCCACCATCATCGCCCTAAGCGGCTGATAGCCTTGCAATAATAACCCATACGCAGCCTTATTCAGTACCTCATGGCCATTCGCATCAAGAATATATTTGTCAGCAGGCACATCAAAACTCTTAATAGGCTCGCTCGGGTCAAACTCTTTATTATCATTCGTATCCAAATACCACATCCAACCACCCTCTACCCGCGCCTGCACCTGCAGGGCCCTTAACATTTCTAATTCTTCCTGGGTCGTTATAGGCCTATTGATATAACCCCGGCTAAAGTCAAAGTGGTTTGTTAACGCAAGGATGGGCAGGCCTTTTCCTTCAGTATTGTATCCTGCCTTTTCGTCAAAATAGAGCTTTCCTTCAAAGAAGGCTAAGCGCCGCTCCAATATTTCAATCGGCAGGGAGATGCCGAAGCGATACTCTCCTGTCCTTTCATCAAGGAAAGCACCCGGCATATCTTTTGCGGCTTTAACTGACAGGATATATTCGGGCTTTCCGTTAACGTCTTTAGTTGCCCAGCCTAAACCAAAAGCCTTTTTCAGGTTATCGTAATGCGCTACCAACTGTTTCTCGGTCATATAAAATACAGCTCCGGTTGCCGGGTCTCTGAAAACAAAATGCGTATCCTGATATGCCTGTAAAATATCCTGGGCTAATTTGCCGGGGATGTAATCTGCACGCTCTACAAATGTGCCGTTAGAAAGCTCTAAGCCCCTGATTTCATAACGCAGCACCGGCGCCTTCAGTTCATCCGCTTTCTCCTTAATCACTACCCTGCCGTTTTCCAGATAAACGTCGTAAATTGGGAAGGTATAAAGGTTGCCATTTACCACTGCCTTATCCAAATCTTCCCTGCCAAAGCCGATTAATCCTCCGTCGTCAGAATATAAGGAGCCAAAATTCGGAGCCCTCTCCAGGACCGCATCTAATGCCTTATTTCCCATCCTGAAGCTGATTTGCTCTCTCTGCCCGGGTAAATGTATGTTTAACCTTCTCTCTGCTCCGGGGATGACTACAGGGTTATTCTCTTTATCCAGGTAATAATTAACAGGAATCCTGTTTGCGTTATGCTCAAAGTAATACAGAGGCATACCCTGCGCCTGAAGGGAAGACTCCTTTTCTTTTTCGGTTAATTCTTCATAGCGCAACAGGGCTTTTTTGCCTTTTCTTTCTGTTTCGTATCTTGGCAAGACTACAAAAGTGCGGGATTTTTCTGCGGGGGTTAATTGTGTAATATCCTGAATGGTTTGTATAAGGCCATTATCAAGAACGCGGTAATACTGCGCATCTTCTATTTTTATTTCCGCAGCTTCTAACTGCGCCAGGCTCATGGTATCTAAGGAACGCACCGCCTTAAGCTCTTCTTCCTGCCGGGCAATATCCGGCCTTCTGTCATAATAATCCTTAAGGCCAAATTCCCGTAAGCCTTGGGCTGTATCTTTTCTTGCCAGTTTTCCGTAATTGACAACAAATCTTTCTCCGTTAAGATATGCAACCTGCGCCCGGTTTAGCGGCTCTTTGAAGGCGCTCTCTATAGTCGGAGCGCGGATAGGCGGCTGGCTGTAGTCGTAAATCTGTTTAAATATGTTCGGCTCTTTAAGGTTATTTAAGTCTTCCTGCGTAACTTCTAAGCCTTCAAGCCTGCCTTTCTCATCAACCGGCAGCTCTTTTTTCTTCTTCTTTATTTCAATTACGGGGAATTCCAAACTCCAAGTAGGAGTCTTACTCTTACCTATCTCCATCCTGTATCCGAATTTAGCGCTCCGGTCTTTGCTGATAGGTAAAGGCACGCCCAGGGTAATTCCGTAAGCAATAATTTTATCCGGATATTTATCGCTATACTCTCCTTCAACGCCTGCAGAGAAACCTTTAGGCAATTCAACCTCTACTTCTCCTCTTGCCTTGTTTATCTCTCCGGCCATGCCTTCAAAGTTTATTGAAACCTTATCCGTAGGCAGCCACTGCACCCTTACTCCGGGTAAGACCACGCTGCGCTTCTTCTTTTCGGTGTATTCGCTGTCGTCCTGCTCTGCGCGCACAAAGAATTCAATTTCCCCGTTTTTGCCATCTTCGCCCAATTTAATCCCTAATCCTCCTAATATGAAGGTGGAATTCTCAGACACAGCAAGGCTTAAAGGAATCTGAACTGGTGTAGGCAGGCCGCTCTCGGTAAGATGGCTCGTATCCAGGACAAATGACTGCGCATCTTCGCTAATCTCTGTATTAATCGCCCCGCCTTTTAAGGTCCAGAAGAATTTCTCCTGAACTTCGCCTCTTAGGGCAAACTGATTAAGCATCACCCGGCCGTCTTCTGCTCCCGCAACATCAAAATACCCTAAATAACTTCCGGTCAATTTTCCGTTAGTAATGGTGGGGTTAAGATATAAGGCATAGCGGTGCTGTTCCCATTTATCAAAACGCACCGAGTTGTCGGTGCCGTCAAAACGCTCCT
>JBFMBZ010000036.1:0-5720 GCA_040754615.1 Candidatus Omnitrophota bacterium
AAGCGGCAGTATCGGGGATATAGGCTGTTTTAGCTTCTATCCTTCAAAAAATTTAGGGGGGATGGGTGACGGAGGGATGATCTCGACCTGCGATCCCAAAATATACGCCAGGCTCCTGAAACTGCGGGATTACGGCCGGGTTTCCAGATATGAACACCATGTCATCGGCTACAATTCCCGCCTGGATACGCTGCAGGCTGCTATTTTGAGATTGAAGCTAAAAAAGCTTAACCGGTGGAACGAAATGCGAAGGGAAGCGGCAGGTATCTATAACCGGTTGTTGCGCGATGCAAAGGTTATAACGCCTTATGCATCTTTCAAAGCAGAACATGTTTATCATGTTTATGCCATAAGGGCAAAGAAACGGATGAATGTTTATAATAAACTTAGCGAAAAAGGAATAACCGCGATTATACATTACCCGATCCCTTTGCATTTACAGAAGGTTTATAAAGGCTTAGGCTACCGGAAAGGAGATTTTCCCGTGGCAGAAAAAGTAAGCCAAGAGATTATTTCCCTTCCTATGTACCCGCATTTAAAGGAAAGACAGATCCGGCTTGTAACAGATACCGTTAAGGAGGCGATTTAGAAAGAATATGGAGAAGCTTGCGCTTTCAGTTGTGGTCCTGACGAAAAATGAAGAAAGTTGTATATCTGAATGCCTGGAATCGGTCAAATGGGCGGATGAGATTATCGTTGTTGACGACGAAAGTTCGGACCGGACAGTAGAAATAGTAAGGCGTTATACGGACAAAGTTTTTATCCGCAAGATGGATGTTGAGGGCACGCACAGGAATTGGGCTTACGACAAGGCGCGAAACAACTGGGTATTAAGCCTGGATGCGGACGAAACCGTAACCGAAGGCTTAAGAAAAGAGATTGCGAAAGCCATCTCTTCATCCGGATTTCCCGCATTTTCCATACCGCTACGCAATTATATAAGTAATTACTGGGTAAGATACGGCGGGTGGTATCCGGCAAGCAAGGTCAGGCTTTTTCAAAAAGACAAGTTCAGGTATGAAGAAGTAGAGGTGCATCCTCGAGTATTTATTGACGGTGAATGCGGCCACCTGAAGTCTGACATTATCCATAAGGGTTATCCTGACCTGGAGCATTTTTTGAACAGCGTAAACCGCCAGTCCACATTAGAGGCTAAAAAATGGATAAATACAAACAGGAAAATGTCATTGTTTCACGCATCCTGGCGGGCGATTGACCGTTTCTTCAGGAGGTATTTGAGAAAGAAAGCGTATAAAGACGGATTGTACGGGTTTATTATTGCTTATTTTGACAGCCTTTATCAGATTTTAAGCTACGCGAAATACCGCGAGCTTAAGAATAAAGCGTCCAAAAAAAGGAGCTGATTAATGAAAGTGCTTGTTACGGGCGGGGCAGGTTTGGTGGGAAGCCACTGTGCGGAATTTTTTGCAAGAAGCCCCCGGAATAAAGTCATAGTTTTGGATAATTTAATGCGTTCTAAGATTTTCGGTTATGATAAGAAATCCGTGGAATTTAACTGGAACTACCTCAAAACGTTTAAGAACATCAAACTGATTAAAGGGGATGTGCGCGATGTTAAAGACGTGAACCGTGCTTTAGGCAAGGGAGTGGACGTAGTCATTCATACCGCCGGACAGCCGGGCGTTCCCTCATCAGTGAGGATGCCTTTGGAGGATTTCAGCATTAATGCCCTCGGCACCTTAAATGTCCTGGAGGCGGCGCGTAAGAAGTCAAAAGATACGGTTATCATTTACTGTTCCACAAACAAGACTTTCGGAGAAAACGTAGATAAGATTCCTTTGGTTGAAAAAGAGAAAAGGTACGTCTATAAGAATGTAAGGGGAGTTTCTGAAGATATGCCTACTGATTTAACCGGCCATACCCCTTACGGTGTCTCAAAGCTGGTCGGCGACCTCTATGTCCAGGAATACAGCCACATATATAAAATGAAGACCGGGGTCTTCCGTATGAGTTGTTTATCAAAGAATACAGAGGTCGCTACACCTCAAGGTTCGATAAAAATTGAGAAGACAAAAAGAAGGGATACCCAAATCTATTGTTTGGGCAATAGCATAGATACAAAATTGACTGAAGGGGCATTTAATACGAAGGGCAATGAAAAAACCTTGTTCCGCGTAAAGACAAAGCGAGGTTATCAAATAGATGCCACGGGCGACCATCCATTTTTTACGCCATCAGGTTATAAGAATTTGGAGGACATAGATTACGGAAGCTTGGTTGCAACATCTCCTGAGTTTTTCTTTGTAAAACGAAAATACACTGACGAATTACCGGATAGGATTATATTATCCAAAGAGAAATTAGTCAGCCACCTTACAAAATACGGAAGAAAACCTGAGAATAACTCGGGTTATGTAGAGAGCTTACGGACGAAAGGGTTATTGCCGCTTTCGTTAAGAAACAAGAATATATACTTAATTTCGCGTTTAGTCGGATACCTCACAGGAGACGGGCATATGTACCATAGGGTTAGGCCTAACGGCAAGTCTTATACTGAAATACAGGTATATGCCCTTAAAGAAGAAATTGAAAATATTAAAGAAGGCTTCAGGAGATTAGGTTTTGAGCCCGGAGGGACAAGGTGTTCCTCTTCGACTTCTAAGCTTTCAAACGGAAAAGTTATAAGCGGAACAAGTTACAGGTTTTCAATCACAAAAACTGAAGCCTTTGCCTTTTTTGAGTTGCTCGGTGTTCCGGTAGGCAATAAAAGCAGAGTTCAATTTCATGTTCCCGAATGGATATTAAAGTCTCCAAGGGATGTGCAGGATGAATACTTGGCTGGCCTTTTTGGTGCCGAAATGAGCGCACCTTGTTTTTATAGAAGGAAAGGCGAGTACGGTTTAGACCTGCAGCCACCACACTTTACGCAGTCAAAAACGGAAAAATTGCATAAGTGCCTGACTCTATTCAGGAAGCAAATTGTATCTATGTTGAGAGACAGGGGGATTAAGACTAAAGTTTATATGAAGAAGGCTGACTTCTTCAGCAAAAAAGATGGAGAGGCATCGATTTGTTTTGATCTTGTAGTTGGCGCATCAAAGGAAAATATATTGAATTTAGCGAAGGTGGGTTTTGCCTTTAACGAGAAACGAAAATCATCTCTGTATAAAATCTCCGAGTTTTTAAAAACAGGATTGCCTTATAGTTGTTACGAGGATTGGTTAAAAGAGAATACTTATCTTCTTAACGGGAACGGGTTGTTATGGGATAGAATAACAGAAAAAAAAGTAATTCCCATGACTTCAATTTATGACATTTCGGTTCCTGAGCATCATAATTTTTTTGCAAATGGCTTTCTTGTCCATAATTGCACGTATGGCACGCGGCAATTCGGATTCGAGGATCAGGGGTGGGTAGCCTGGTTTATTATCGCGACGCTCTTTAATAAACCAATCACGATTTACGGTAACGGTAAACAGGTGCGCGATATGCTTTATGTTGATGATTTAGTAGACGCCTTTAACCGGTTCATCAATTCTTCTTTGGATAGGGCTTTGTTTAATATCGGCGGCGGGCCGGAAAACACAATCTCTCTGCTTGAATTTATTGAAGAGCTCCAAAGGCTTACCGGGAAAAAGCCAAAGGTAAATTTTGCCGACTGGAGGCCTTCGGACCAGAAGGTTTATATTACCGATACCTCCAGATTACAGAGAGGGCTTGGCTGGAAAGTGAAAGTAAAGGTCCGGGAGGGGATTGAAAAACTTACCGAGTGGGTAAAAGAGAATGAAAGTTGTTTTTCTTGACAGAGACGGGGTAATCAATAAATACCCCGGAGACACAAAATACGTTACCTCGCTTAAAGAATTCAAATTCTTGCCTCAAGTGAAAAAAGCCATTTCTAAGCTCTATAAAAGAGGCTTTAAGATATTTATTATTTCAAATCAGGCAGGGGTGGGGAAAGGGATTTTCAGCCAAGCCGCGCTTAACCGGATAACTAAAGAAATGCTAAAGAAAATTATTGCCGCAGGAGGGAGGATTGAGGGGGTTTATTATTGCACCCACCGCAAGGAAGATAATTGCTCCTGCAGAAAGCCCAGGGCCGGGCTTATAGAGAAAGTAAAGAAAGGCTATTCTTTTGACTTAAAAAAGGCTTTTTTCATCGGTGATACTATACGTGACGTAAGTACTGCAAGGCTTGCGGGGTGTAAGTCAATTTTAGTCCTCTCAGGGAAAGAAAAACTATCAAACCGTAAAAACTGGCAGCTCCAGCCTGACTTTGTTTTCCGGAATCTCTTAGAAGCCGCGGGATTTTTAATAAAATAAAATAATGAAAGTCCTAATACTTTACGCCTCCAGTGGCGCAGGCCACCAGAGGGCTGCGAGCGCAATTTACAATTATCTTAAAGAAAAATGCCCTCCCTGGGCGCAGCTTCAATTAGTTGATTGCCTGGCCAGGACTAACAGATTCTTCAGTTTTTTTTACCGGCTCGGCTATTCATTCCTGGTCAGGCGCGCTATATGGTTATGGAGGCTTTGCTATTTCGTTACTGATTTTAAGTATTTTCGCAGGGTTGTCCGCTCTTTCGCTTCTGGCTTAAACCGTTTTCATGCCAAGTCCCTCTCCGGATACCTGATAACCGAAAGCCCGGACGTTATAATTTCCACCCATTTTTTTTGCTCTGAAATTGCCGCAGGATTAAAAAAATCAAATAAGATAAAGTCCCGGGTGATAACCGTGCTTACGGATTTTAGCGTTCATCCTTTCTGGATATCGCAAGGAACAGACTCCTACTTTGTCCCCAGCGAATACGCGAAGATGCAGTTACTCGCTTCCGGAGTAAGCTCAGGCCGGATAAAAGTATTTACTATCCCCGTTGACCTAAAATTTTCAAGGCCGCATGACAAGAATGAGCTTTCTAAAAAGTTCGGGATTGATAAGGATAAATTTACCTTGCTTATAATGACCGGTTCTTTCGGGGTAGGCCCCATATATAAACTTGTAAAGCTTTTATATCAAGAGGTGCAGGTTTTGGCGGTTTGTGCTGCAAACAGGAGGTTGTATTCCAGGCTGTCAGCTGAAAACCTGCCCAATGTAAAGGTGTTTCCTTTTGTAGAAAACACCGATGAATTAATGGCGGTTTCTGACCTGATTGTCACCAAGCCCGGAGGATTAAGCATTGCAGAGGCAATAAATATGGAGCTCGTCCCCATTTTTATCCACCCTATTCCCGGCCAGGAGGAGAATAATATAAGGGTGTTGCAGGATCACGGGGTTGGGCTCACTTTTTCCAGCCTGGGAGAGATAAAGAAAATTATAATTTCCCTTCGGGATAACCCTGAAAAGCTTAAAAATTTAAAGGAATCCTGCAGGAATTTTAGAAAGCCGGGTATTTTAGAGGAGTTAGGCAATGTCGTATGCCAAAGTAGTGCTGGCTATTCCAGTTAGCGGGCCTTTTGATTACATTATCCCTGAAAAGCTAAGGCCCGCATTGAGGATAGGCGCAAGGGTAAAGGTGGATTTTCGCGCAAAGCTCTCTTGCGGCTATGTAGCGGGAATCAGCAAAAAAAGCAACATTAAGCAGCTTAAGCCCGTTTTAGAATTAATTGATGAAGCACCGATACTGGATAATAACCTGTTTTCCCTTGCAAGGGATATATCGGAATATTATTATTGTTCTTTCGGGGAAGCAATTGCGGCCATCCTGCCGCAAGATTTAAGAAAGGGAAAGAAAGTTTCAGTGATGCTTAAAGAAGCTGAA
>JBFMBZ010000037.1:0-7177 GCA_040754615.1 Candidatus Omnitrophota bacterium
CCGCCTTGCCTTTGTCCAGGTCGCAAACCGCTGCCAGCTCGCAGGCTGAGAGCTCTTTGTATATCTTGGCATGCCGGCTTCCCAGGTAACCTAAACCCACCACTCCGATTTTTATTTTTTCCATAGAAAAATAATATCAAAATACTCGACATTAGTCAATGGATATGATAAAATTATAACCTTAAAAAGGGACGAAAGATGAAGGATTACCTGAAGTTACTGAAATTTATAAAACCTTATTTCGGGCTATTTTTGGCAGCTACCGGATGTATGGGGTTTTCCGCTATTTTTGACGGAGTCTCCCTGGCGATGATGGTGCCCCTTGCGGACAAGGTCCTTACAAATAAGCAAATCATTATTCCGAGTAAGCTGCCTGCGTGGTTTGCGGCTTTCATAGGCAAAGTGAATAATATGCCTTCCGATATTCTCCTGAATTATATGGCTGTGGTGATTTTGCTCCTCTTTTTGCTGAAAGGCCTCTTTGGGTTCCTGCAGAGTTATTTTATGTCTGACATAGGCCAGCGCGTAGTCAGGGATATAAGGTCAAAGCTCTATGCCAAAATACAAGCCCTTTCCCTGGACTACTTTACGCATAAGCGCGGCGGCGAACTAATGTCGCGGATTACCAATGATGTCCGGCTCGTGGAGAACGCCGTGTCCTACGGCTCGACTGATATCGTATATCAAAGCCTGCAGGTGGCGATTTTTACCTTCCTGACCTTCTTTATCTATTTTAAAATGGCCCTATTGACTTTTCTTCTTCTGCCGCTGATCAGCTTTCCGATGATAAAGGTCGGAAGAGTGCTGCGCAAGCTCTCTAAAAGGTCGCAGGAGAAGATGGCGGATACAAATTCGCTGCTTTATGAAACTATTATCGGGGTGCGGATAGTCAAGGCTTTTAATATGGAGGACTATGAGATAAAGAAGTTCAATCAGGTAAACCACGATTATTACAAAATCTCCATGAAATCCATAAAAAGGCTTCTTCTCTTGAGCCCGTTTACGGAATTTTTGGGTTGCATCGCGGGGATAGTAGTTTTTTTCTGGGGCGGAAGAGAGGTAATTGCAGGAAAGCTTTCTTTCGGCGTCTTTGGGCTTTTTCTGGGCGCTTTGCTTTCTCTAATCCGGCCATTTAAAAAATTAAGCCAGGTTAATTCCCTTAACCAGCAGGCAGTGGCAGCGAGCGAAAGGATACACGAGGTTTTAGAAACCGAGCCTACGGTAGTCCAGATACCGCAAGCCCGGGAATTATCTGATTTTAAGGAAAAAATAGTTTTTGAGGATGTCTGGTTTAGGTATGGGGATAACGAGGTACTAAAGGGGATTAACTTAGAAGTAAAGAAGGGCGAGATGATTGCCATAGTCGGGCCAAGCGGCACCGGAAAGAGCACTTTGGTTGATCTGATCCCCCGTTTTTATGACCCGATAAAAGGGAGGATCCTTATTGACGGTAGGGATATCGCAGGAGTTACCCTTAAATCACTGCGTAATCAAATAGGGATTGTTACCCAGGAGACCATACTTTTTAACGATACTATACGAGCGAATATTGCTTATGGAAGGCCACAGGCACATGATGAGGAAATTCATATGGCCGCAATACAGGCCCATGCGCACGAGTTTATCAAGAATTTGCCTTCCGGATACGATACCGTTATCGGCGACAGGGGGATGAGGCTTTCAGGAGGCGAGCGCCAGAGAATAGCCATAGCCCGCGCGCTGCTAAAGAATCCGCCGATTTTGATCTTAGATGAGGCGACTTCCCAGCTTGATTCGCAGTCTGAACGTATTGTGCAGGATGCCTTAGAGAGGCTGATTAAAGGCAGGACGGTCTTTTTGATTGCGCACAGGCTTTCAACCGTAAAAGCTGCAGGCAGGATTATCGTAGTAGATAAAGGCAGTATTATAGAGGAAGGCACCCATGATAAATTATTGGGTTTAAACGGCCTGTATAAGCGCCTTTATGATATGCAGGGGCTATAAAAATAGTTGCATCTTATCGGGATTATGGTATATTTATGTGTTTAAGTAATGAATAAGTTAAAGTAGGTATCATGTGTCAAGTGTCATGTGTCAATTTCTTACATGATACCGGATACTTGATACATGACACATCAAAAAAGGAGGAAAAGGAAGTGCCTTCAGAACTAATCAGACAACTTTTAGAAGCAGGGGTGCATTTTGGCCATCAGACAAAGAGCTGGAACCCGAAGATGAAAAAGTACATATTCGGCTCAAGGAGCGGGATTTACATCGTGGACCTTGAGAAAACCGAAGAATGTATAAACAAAGCCAGGGATTTCCTGCTTGATATAACCTCAAAAGGGGAATTCGTCCTTTTTGTAGGCACAAAGAAACAGGCGCAGGAGGTCGTGCGAGAGGAGGCTATACGCTGCGGTATGTATTATGTTACCGAACGCTGGCCGGGAGGTTTGCTTACTAACTTCTCCACCATAAAAAAGAGCATAAACCGCCTCAAAGACATAGAGAAGATGAGCGAGGACGGCACCTTTAATAAGCTTACCAAAAAGGAAGTGGCAAGGTTACAGAAAGAGCTGGATAAGTTAAAGAAGAACTTTTCCGGTATCGTGACTATGGAAAAGCTGCCGAAAGCAATATATATCGTAGATATCAAGAAGGAAGATACTGCGGTCAAGGAGGCAAAGAGGCTTTCCATGCCGATAATCGGTTTTATTGATACAAATTCAAACCCCGACCCGGTTGATTATCCTGTTCCCGGCAATGACGACGCCACGAAATCCATCCGCATGGTTACCAGTTTAATTGCGGATGCGGTTATTGAAGGCAGGAAGAAGTTCCTGTCGTATCTGTCGCAGGAAGGGGTGGCGGTTAAAGAAGAAAAAACAGCAGAAGAAGCTGCTTTGCTCCCGCAGGAAGAGATTAAGATTAAAGAGATAGAAGAGCTGGTAGAGACTGAAGCGCCGCAGGAGGGAGAGGCAAAACCCGTTAAAAAAGAGCGTGCCAAGCGCATACAGGACGATAAGACAAAACCCAGGAAGAAAGGATAATTTGCGAAGATGAAAATACCGGTGGAAGCGGTAAAAGAATTAAGGGAAATGACCTTTGCCAGCGTAGCCCACTGCAAAGAAGCATTGCAGGAAGCACAAGGCGATATAAAGAAGGCAGCGGAATTATTGCGCAAGAAAGGCCTGCAGATTGCGGCTGCGAAAAAGGGCAGGGCTGCCAAAGAAGGCAGGATAGAAGCTTACGTGCACCATGGCAACAAGATCGGGGTATTGCTTGAGGTTAACTGTGAATCGGATTTTGTGGCCAAGAACAGCGATTTCTGCCAGTTCACCAAAGACGTGTCCATGCAGATAGCTGCCTGTAGCCCCGTATATATAAGTAAGGAAGACGTGGATAAGGCTGTGCTTGAGAAAGAGCACAATAAAGAGGAGTTTATCAAGAATAATTGCCTCCTTGAACAAGAGTTCATCAAGGACCCCTCGATTACCATAAAGGATTATCTGACAAACCTTGTTTCTAAAATAGGCGAAAATATTGTCATCCGCAGGTTCATCCGATATAAAGTTGGCGAATAATGGCGCGGCCTGTTTACAAAAAAATCGTCCTAAAACTCAGCGGCGAAGCACTTCAGGGCAAAAAATCCCACGGAATTGACCATTCGGTCTTAGTTTCAATTTCTCGCCAGATAAAAGAAATCAGAGATTTAAAAGTAGAGGTAGCGGTAGTGCTGGGCGCAGGAAATATCTTCCGGGGCCAGGAAAATATCGCTTCGCGCGGCCTGGATATGGACAGGTCTGTTGCCGATTATATGGGTATGCTGGCAACGGTCATTAACGGCCTGGCTTTACAGGATGTTTTAGAAAAAATGGGCATGCCTACCAGGGTTATGACAGCTATAGAAATGCAGCGCATTGCCGAACCCTATATCAGAAGGAGGGCAATCCGGCATTTAGAAAAGGGGAGGGTGGTTATTTTTGTCGCCGGGACGGGAAACCCTTATTTTACCACGGATACCGCGGCAGCCTTACGGGCTATGGAGATAGGGGCGGAAGCGATATTGAAAGCCACAAGAGTTGACGGGGTTTATTCCGCAGACCCCTTAAGAGTGAAAAGCGCAAAAAAATACGCTAAATTGAAATATATAGATGTGCTGAAAAAAGGCTTAAAGGTCATGGATGCAACAGCCATAAGCCTTTGTATGGATAATAAATTGCCTATTGTCGTGTTCAACCTGAATAGGGAAGGCAATATAAAACGCGTTGTGTTAGGCGAGAATATAGGCACTGTCGTAAATTAGGAGGTAGCTATGACTGTCAAGGAAGCTTTGCATAATACCGAAGAGAAGATGAGAAAAGCGGTTGAATCGGTAGCCAGGGAATTTTCCGAAATAAGGACAGGCAGGGCCAATCCGAGCTTAGTTGAGGGCTTGCATATAGATTATTACGGCTCTCCTACTTTACTGAAACAACTCTCTTCTATTTCTGCCCCTGATGCGCACCTTCTTGTGATACAACCGTGGGATGTCACTGCCATAGCGGAGATTGAGAAAGCGATAATGAAGTCTAACCTGGGGATTACCCCTTCCAATGACGGCAAGATTGTCCGTCTCTCAATACCGCCGCTTTCAAAAGAAAGGCGCCAGGAGCTGGCTAAGGTAGTGCATAAGATGTCTGAAGAGGGAAGAGTTTCTCTACGCACCATCCGCCGCGATGCAAAAGAAGCGTTGGAAAAACTGGAAAAAGATAAGGCAATATCTGAAGACGATAAATTCCGCGGTATTGACGAACTGCAGAAACTCGTGGATAAACATATTGCCAAAGTAGATGAACTTCTTAAAAATAAAGAGAAAGAAATATTGGAGTTTTAGTAACTAGTACGCGAGTAACTGGTAACTAGTAATTTTAAGAATGCTTTAATTACCAGTTACTAGTTACGAGTTTACTAGTTACCGGAGTATTAGTTACCGCTCTTTAAAATTTGGGCCTCTAGCTCATCCGGTAGAGCACCATCCTTTTAAGATGGCCGTGCCGAGTTCGAGTCTCGGGAGGCTCAATAAATTTAGTAACTAGTGCGCAAGTAACTCGTAACTAGTAATGTTAAGATTTTATTTTCCGCCCGCAATGCTTTAAATTACGAGTTACTAGTTACGAGCTTACTAGTTACTGGTTTTGCGGGCGGATGGTGCAACTGGCAGACACGCGAGGCTTAGGACCTCGTGGCAGCAATGCCTTGGAGGTTCAAATCCTCTTCCGCCCACTTTAGTTGATAGCGTAGGTCAACGGTCTATAGCCGGCAGTAAAGATTATAGGTTATTGACCATAGATTATGGATCAGTATTTTAAAGTTGATAATGCGGGAGTAACTCAGCTGGTAGAGTGCGACGTTGCCAACGTCGTTGCCGCGGGTTCGAATCCCGTCTCCCGCTCCATGGTTAAAAAACTATTTTTTTGAAAGGAGAAACAGATGAAGATTATGGATTTTTTGTCTAAAAAGGCGATCATCACGGATATTAAGTCTTCAAAGAAGGAGGATGTGATTAAGGAGCTTGTAGACAGCCTGATTAACGCAGGGGAAATAGAAAAGCGTTCGCGCAATAAACTCATCGAGGCCCTGATGAACCGGGAGTCTTTGGGCTCAACGGCCATCGGCCAGGGGATAGCCATACCGCACGTTAAATCAGACGCTGTTTCTCAACTGGTGGCTGCCTTCGGGCTTTCCAAAAGGGGGGTAGATTTCGATTCGTTGGACGGGGAGCCGGCACATATATTCTTTCTTCTGGTAGCCCCTCAGGATTCCGCCGGCCCGCATCTTAAGGCACTGGCAAGGATTTCGCGGCTTTTAAAAGACAAGTATTTCCGGGACGGCCTGCGTGCCTGTACGGATGAAAAATTAATCGTAAAGATAATCAGCGAAGAGGACGAAAAGAAGGTTTAGCCTCCTAAAATATGAAAACCGACCCCAAAAAGAAAAAATTAAATTTATTCAAATGGCTTTATCCGGGCATAGGCATAAAACGCTGGATGGGATTAGGCGTATTCGGCCTCCTGATGCTTATAATCGGAAGCTGGAATTTGCGCGCAGAGGAATTTTGGATCATCCGGACACTGGATACGGTTATCTTTCTATCCGGCCTTATTATCTTAATATTGGGTATCAAAAGGATGATGTGGTCTTTGGGCACGATGTTTACGGTTACAGGTAAAGGAAGCGAATTACTGGATATGCTTTACCATAAGACCCAGTTAGGCAGGGGGCCGAGGCTGGTAACCGTAGGAGGGGGGACGGGCCTTTCGGTTTTATTAAGCGGCATAAAAGACTATACTTCCAATATCAGCGCTATCGTGACTGTTGCCGATGACGGAGGCTCTTCGGGAAGGCTGCGGCAGGAGTTTGATATATTGCCTCCGGGCGATATACGTAATTGCCTGGTTGCTTTGGCAGATGCCCCGGCATTGATGCGCGATTTATTCCAGTTTCGTTTTGACACAAAATCAGAGCTTTCCGGCCACAGTTTCGGCAACCTCTTTATTACCGTAATGACCAGGCTAACCGGAGATTTTGAAAAAGCCATCAAAGAAACGAGCAAGGTTTTGGCGCTGCGGGGCCAGGTGATCCCCTCTACCCTTAATAATGTTGTATTGGTAGCGCAGCATAAAGACGGCTCAACCACCGTGGGTGAAGATAAAATCCCCAAGAGGAACAAGCCGATAAATAAAGTATACCTTGAGCCTACCTATCCGCAGGCAACCCTTGATGCAATAAAGGCTATTGAGGAGGCCCAGGCAATAATTCTTGGGCCCGGTTCTTTATACACCAGTATTATCCCTAACCTTTTGGTAAAGGAGATTCAGGAAGCGATATCTGTTTCTTCGGCGATAAAAATCTACGTTTGTAACGTGATGACCCAGCCCGGAGAAACCGACGGATATACGGCATCTGATCATATCAGCGCACTGGTCAGCCACAGCCATCCGAGGGTTATTGACTATTGCATAGTTAACACCGGAGAGATACCGCAGGAAGTGCTTCGCCGTTACGCCGAGCAGAATTCGTATCTGGTGATTAACGACAGGAAAAAGATAGAAAATATGGGATACCGCGTCATTGAAGACAGCTTCGCCATTATCGAAAAGGGCGTGGTCAGGCACGACCCGGTAAAATTAGCCAAGATTGTCTTTGGGCTGAGGGA
>JBFMBZ010000038.1:0-14122 GCA_040754615.1 Candidatus Omnitrophota bacterium
CGAAAACAGGAGCAGCTGCTCCCGCAGGCAGGATAAAGAGCAATGCCTGTAAGCCCAGCCCCTCATGGAAGAGCGCCTGTGTAAGGCTATAGTCTTTTAAAATAAAATGCACTCTATAAATAGCCGGCTCAATAACCCCCTTAAATACCCGGTTGCCCAAAACAGTTACATCCAGCGGATAAAACGGGTTTCCGCACTCTATAAAATTCCTGATATAAGTGTACCCGCCTAAAAATATGGCTAACGCCAGAGATGCTAACAACAGAGAGGCGTTTTTGGACTTCTTAATCCAAAACCATAAAAAGGGCGCAAAGAGTAACAGGGAAAAAGGCAATGCCGTGGTTTTCACTCCAATAAAAAGGCCAAGCCCCAGAGAAAAAATCAGGGAATTCCTCCAGGAAAATTCCTTTTCCAGCAAAAAGAGGGAATTCACGCAAGCCAAAAATAACGCTGCTACCATTACGTCTACATAAGCAATCCTCAGTTGTTTAAAAAAGTTCGGGATAAGCAGGAAAAGCCCTGCGCAACAAAAAGAATAAAGGGAAGATAAATTTATTTTTCTTGATATGGCGTATACTGCAAAGCATGAAATGGCAAAGAACGGCACCTGCCCGAGGTCAGCCAAAAATACGCTCTTTAATGGAAAAACCAGCCAGAGATAAAAAAGGCTTCCGTTAATGGGGTAATAGCTGGGGCTGGGGTCGTCAGAAGGCACAATAGGAATATTAAGATTTCCGTGCTTGAGCCATTCTACGGCAAAGGTAAAATGATAATTCAGGGAATCCCACCCGAAAGGGGGATTGATCAGGTTTATAATAATCTTTGCGCTGCCAAAAGCCGAAATTGCGCAGATTACAAAGAGAGCTACCCTGCTTTTTAAAATTTCATCTGCTCTAACCAAGGTTCCTTTAAAACCCAGGCATCCTTTCTGATTGCGGGTTGATACTAGGAGCACAATAAGAACCGCCAGGTTTAATACCAGCAGGTTCCCTAAATAAAGTTTACCCAAAATCCCCAGCGCCAGCTCAGTTATAATTATCTGCGAAAGATAAAATATAAACAGCGCAACCAGGCCGTCCAATACGCTGGTAAATTTGAATACCTTAGAAACGAGCATATAAGCGCAGGCAACGACGCATAAATTCATCAACAAAAAAACTGCCATTTACTCTCCTTACATGTGCATGAATCCGCTATCCCGGCAAATTCCACAGATAGTTTCAGGCCTAAGCTTTTTATCTTTAAGCTCTCTGCGCGCCCGCTGGAACATCCCGTTATTCCAGGCCTTCTTAATGCCGGATTCATTCGCATTGCCAAAATTATATTTCTCTTCATATACGGCGCAGCAGGGAAAAATCTTGCCGTCCCAGTTAACCGTTATCTCCTGCCAGGGCTTGCGGCAGCTCTTAATCATTTTCTTCGGGAGAAACTTCTCTTTATCATAAGCTGAATACTCTGGGTTATCCGGAATCCAGGCCTTGTCTTTTTCTATGGCTTCTTTATGGGGCTTAAGTATCTCGTCCTTCATGGAGGTGCGCATTAAACCTACCCTGAAATCCACGCCTATCTCTTCTGCCATCGCCCTTGCCTTATCCAACTCATGCTCATTATGCCTAAACACGAGGAAATTCCAGACGATCTTTGTGCTTTTTCCTAATTCCTTCTTCAAATCGCAGAGGTATTTCATATTCTCAATGACGCGCTGAAAATCCCCTCCCACCCTGTATTTGGCGTAGGTCTCCGAAGAGGCGCCGTCACAGGAGACAATAATCTCGTCAATGCCGCAGGTAATGAGCTTCTTTAACAGAGGCTTATCTTCTGTATTAAGGTTGGTGCTGGTAGTTATCCTCACCTTATTATTGGCCTCTTTTGCATAGCGTATCATCTCGGATAAATCTTTATTTAAAAAAGGCTCTCCCCAGCTGTAAAGGTTTATGGAAGTGACCGCCCTGCCTATCTCATCTATGACCCGCTTAAAAAGGACAAGCTCCATGAACCCCTTGCTCAATCCCGGCTCTCCTGCACCGGTCGGGCAAAGCGGGCAATGCAGGCTGCAGATATTCCCCGGCTCTATGTTAAGCGTTGCCGGAAGATACGGCAACCGGCTGAAACCCATCGCCTTAAACAATTTTGCCTGTCTTTTTTTGCTTATTATTAATGCCATTTTAATCGTAACAAATGCAGATAAAATCCGACGCCTTTTCCAAATTATGCCCAGACACTATAAAATCATCCGGGCTGACTCTTGCATAAAACTGCTTCACCGGGTCAAGGTTAGCAGGGAGGATATTAAAAATCCCTATTTTCTTAAGGCGTTGGATGAAATTATGCTTTGCCGAAAGATGCAGGCCGTAAACCTCAACATTCCTAAATACTCCGGCTAAAAACGCCTTAAGCCTGTAAAGGCGGAATTCCTGGCAATGAGCCGGGTTCTTTTGATAGCTCCGGGGAGATTTCATCGCATGTGCTAAGTTCAGGGTAGATAGATAAAACCTCCCTCCTTTTTTCAGGACCCTCTTTATCTCCGAGAGATATTTCATTAATTTCTCCTGCGGGATATGCTCAATTACCTGAAAGGAGCAAACAGCCTCAAACAAGGCATCCTTAAGCGCCAATTCCGCGGCATCCATAGAGATAAACTGCAGGCCCTTCGCCTTATACTTATTCTTAGCTTGCAATACTACTTCGGGTTCATAGTCCAAAGCAATGATTGTTTTGGCTAGGCCCGATAGATAATGCGCGCCGTAGCCGTCTCCGCATCCCACTTCAAGCACCTTCTTGCCCTTGATAAAATCGCCAATGAATACATAGGGTTTAAAGTTCTGGGCGAAGAATTTTGGAGTCGTTTCCTCAGGGATTACCCGGCTTTCTGCCTTCTTCTGCATATATCCTTTTCAGGCAGCCCTCAGGCCCCTCTTGAGTAATTGCCTATCGGCAAGAGCAACTTTGTCTTTTGCCTGAACCTCTCTTGCCCACCCTTTTAAATCCTGCATCCCCTCTTCTATGCCTATATTTGCCTTAAACCCTAAAGAACGGATTGCCGAGGTATCGGCATAACAATGCCGGATATCTCCTTTTCTGCAGCTACTCAATATGTCCGGCTTAAGAGCGCCTGCCTCATATAACTTAATCAGTATCCGGGCTATATCAAGTATAGTCGTTGGCCTGCCTGTGCCCACATTGAGGGCGCAAAAATCTGCTTTGCTATTACGCATCACAAAAAGATTTGCCCGCACAATATCTCTTACATGGATGAAATCCCGGGATTGCAGGCCATCCTCATATATTAGCGGCGAGTGGTTATTTTTAATCCGTGCCGACAATATGGCGCATACCCCGGTATAGGGATTAGAGAGGGCCTGGCGCGGGCCGTAGATATTGAAATAGCGCAGCGCCACGGTAGGCATGCCATAAGTCCTGCCTATAAGAAGGCAGAGGTCCTCCTGCTCTTTCTTGGAATAGGCATAAACCGAAGTCGGGAATAGCGGCTTATCCTCGGCAGTGGGGATATGTTTCACAGGGCCTTTGCATTTCGGGCAACACACTTCCCATTCCTTATTTTTTAGCTGCGCCTCGGGCCTTAGTTGCGGATATACTATGCCGCAGTACCTGCATTTATAGGCGCCCTCTCCATATATGCTCATGGAGCTGGCAACAATCAATTTTCTTACCCCATGCTTATCATTCACCAGTATATCCAAAAGGTTTGCCGTGCCCAAGCTATTAACCCAAATATATTTTGAGACTTTATACATGGACTGGCCAACCCCTACCATAGCTGCCTCGTGAAAAATTATATCTATCCCTGAAATCGCCGCTTTAAGCTGGGCTTTATTACGCATATCTCCCATAATATACCGGCAGCCATTATTAAGATAATTTGGCTTTCTACCTTCGTGCACCTGGCGCTCCAGATTATCAAAGCTTACTACATCATGGCCTTCTTTGACCAAAGCGTCAACCAGATGCGAACCTACAAAACCCATGCCGCCAGTAACCAGGATCTTCACCCTCTTTACTCCTTCCTAAGGCATTTTCACTGAATATACTTTGGCCTTGCTATTCTTATAAACCAACCTGAACTTATCCGGATTTTTAGCTGCCCACTCATCCTCTATTGGAAACTTATTTTCTTCGTGAGGAAGATAAACCACCAGCATATCAACGGCATTACTCCTAATGTTCTTTAACCAGGACTTCTGGCTAAGCTCTCTCCTATGCTCCCCACCAGGGTAATAATGTGCTACGGGAGGCTTATCGTTAACAGAAACATAGAAGACGTCATTTACCAGTTTAGGGCCAAAAAGAGGATAAAACTCCCCTCTACCGGTATAGGCTATCCTTTTACCCTGCGCACTATTGTTATGCACCCATTGCCAAAGCCTTCCGATATCCCCTTCAACAGATTCCCTGCCCCGGAAAAGCACTGCGTAGCGGTCGGCCTCGTTTCTGTCATATTGCGCATTAAGCGCAAATAAACCGAGAACGAACAACAAAATTAGAATTGCATAAATAGGCCGCAGGAAGCCTTTTTCTGAGAGAAAGGCAGTAATCCTGCGGAAATTATAAATAAAAAGAAATATCGCTGCGGATAATACCAGCGAGATTACAAGCTCCGCATGCCCGGAAAACTCAGCAGCGGAAGACAAAACACATACGGTTGCAAGAATTCCGGTATATTTCCTTCCCCAGTTGAATTTTTCCGCGAATATCCCGAAAGCGATAATCCCCATCCCGTAAAATGGGAAAAAATACCGTGTCCAAAAGGCCTTTATGTAGAAGAAATATTCCAAAACCATAATCAGGGGTATAAGCAGCAACAAAGCTATGCGCAGTGCCCCTTCTTCTTTAAACCTTTCTTTAAAAAAATACAAAAATGGAGGGATAATAAAGGTACCGGGTATGACAAAAGAGAATAATTGTACCCCCAGTCCTTCGCTGAAGAGTAAATCCTTAATCTTAAATTCTTTCCAGGGGAATAAAAGATTGGCTAGGACCTGCCTGTCCACTATCCCGGGCATAATCACCCTACCGAATAATTTGAAAGTAACCGGGTAAAATGCATTTCCTGTCATTATAAGGTTCTTAATGTAAGAATAGCCTCCGATCGCAAGGGCAAAGAAAGCAATAATAAACAGCGCCTTTAGCCTGTGCGGGGTCTTTTTAAGAAAGAAATCGTAAAAAAATAACGGGAATAAACTCACAGCCCAGAAAAGATTAAGCGCCTTTGAGCTTATAAACAGGCCTAGTGCCAGGCCGAATATGGCGTATGTCGAGAGGGACTCCTCCTTTTTTAAAAACAAAATCATGTTTAGGACAAAAAGCATTGATGCGGCGCAGATTACATCTACTAACGCTGCGTACTCCAATTGCTTAAATATATTCGGTATTAATGCCCAGGAAAAAGCCAGCAGGAGCGCTCTTTCCCTTGCCACACCAAATTTTCTCAATATGGAATATATAGCCAATATTCCAAAGAGATAAAAAGGCACCTGCCCGATATCCGCCACAAATGCATTCCTTAAAGGGGCCATAAGCCAATGAAAATAAAATTCAGAGCTCATCGGATAATAAGTCATCGCCAGGAAATTTACCAAGTAGTCTTTGGGGCCGCAAGGGACTAAGGGATTATTTATATTCCCATTCCTGATCCAGGTAGCAGGAAAAGAAAGATGGTACTGCCAGGAGTCGGGAATATTAGGAGGCTCATTAAGGTTAATCCATGTCTTTACAATAAGAAACCCCAGAAAAATAGAAATAGCAAAAATTAATCTTTTACTGCCCAGTATAAACGAAAAATCCGGATTAAACTTTTGTGCCTTCCCGAACCTCTTGAATAAAGCGTAAACCGCCAGAAATATGGCCGCATGCGAGATTATGATATTCTGAAGATACAAAAGCGAAAGAGTACCCAAAAACAGGTTAACAAGGGTAATCTGGGATAGAAAGATTATAAAACAAATCAGGATAAAATCCGCCAGTTTCCTGGTTGGCTGCAAAATACAGCCTAAAAAATACGCGCTTAAAATGACTATGCTATTTAGGGCTATAAAGGTCAGCATCGGCTTTCTCCAATAATAAGCGCCTGTCTGGCAAAAACCTTAAACTGCTGCCTAAGGTAGAGCCGCGCCAGCGAGGCATTTTTTTAAAATATTGTTTATTTTGCATGGAAGCTCCGCTTAAAAAAACTTTTCAGCCTGTACTTTAATATCAACGCTATCATATTAACTCCCGTAAAGAAAGCCTTCCTGAAAGAGCCGGTTATCTTTGAAACTCCTATTCTTTTTCTGTAATTTACAGGTATCTCTATCACCGGTATTTTATTTAATAACGCCAAGATTACCATTTCCGGAAGGAAATGAGACCTACCCACAGTCAAAGAATTGATGACTTTATTCAAAGCGCCCCTTCTAATCAACCTCATGGTGCACCCGCAGTCAGATAAGGAGGGCCCGTCAAAAAGCACCTCCAGCAGCTTAGCCACGAAAATATTACCGAACCTCAAGAAATAATCCATATTCGCATCTTCCCAGATCATCTCTTTTGTAGTCCTGGTCCCCAGTACAAACTCAAAATCTTCAGAGTAAGATAATAATTTAAAAACATCCTTCCCGGAAAAAGTCCCGTCAGGCTCAGACATGATAACCAGCTCTCCGGTAGCTTCCTTCAGGCCGCGCTGCAGGGCATAACCATATCCCTGCCTCCTTTCTTTTACCAGCCTGGCTTTGGTAGCAAGGACTTCCTCTGCGGTGCGGTCTGAAGAATTATTATCAACTACCACTATTTCATCAACTATTCCGGTTGCGAAAAAATCTTCTATAGCAGGCGCTATGTTTTCCTCTTCATTGTATGCCGGAAAAATTACGGATACTTTTTTTGAATTATACATGTTTATGCTCTTAATGAACGCTCATTTTATCCGGAGCTGATAAGCCGGATTGCCAACGGTCCGATATTCGTCATCACCTTGACAAGAAGAGGCACGCAGTAGCCCCCCCTTTCCAGAAGCCACATATTTATCTTAACTGCATGGCGCGCGCTTTTATCGCGGCGGCGGACATCCCCCTCAATAACCCAGACCCGGAATTTCTCCCCCTTAATTTCAATTTCGCTATCTCTTACAGCTTTAAGATAAAAACGGTAATTCTTCTGGTTGGTATTGATATTTATGTCAAATTCTTTCCCCGCAGAAAACTCCTGCCTTTGAATGTAGAATATTGCGGAAAGAAAATCCTGCGTGCCGGGAAGTATCTTCCTCTTTTCGCCGTCAAGCTCCATAATGTTCTTTTCCTGGTCATAGATGACTTCGCTCTCCTCCGCAGGTTTGTCAGGAAGGCTGAGGCGGTAAGAAAACCTTAAAGAATTAAGCCTCTCCTTATCCACATAAGATTCGGCCTGCATGCTGACATTATAGAAGCGGGAAACCAGTTTCGGGATAATGCCGCTTGCGATTAAACGGTAAGCATCTCTGCCCTTATACTGGATGAGCCCTTTGTTCTCTATTGCCACATCAGCCCAATGCCAAAAACCCAGGTAATTTCCGCTAAATACTAACAATCTATCTCCGGCAGTATTTGCATCCTTTATCCCTGCGGCCTCAATAATATACTTCGGGTTATTCTTCATAATGCCAAAGACCATATGTGAGAGAAACAAAGCTGAAATTAAAAAAAGGGCCGCCTTAATTATCTTTTTCATTTATCTCTCCTTGTCTTCCAGCATGGGCTCTGCCGGCTCTGCTATGATCTCGTAAACATCAATGGGGCCAGCTTCTATGGTGCAATGTATTTCTTCCTGCCGGCATCTCTGGGCAAGAAAGCTTCTGATAAATTTTAACCCTGTATTGCGAGGTATCTTATCCAGCTCTTCGATCTGCTCAACCAAATCCGTATTTAAATAATCGTCCCTGTGAACAAGGGCATACCTTACCTCCATCCACCTTAATGCTTTAGCGGTATCAAGCTCGGATAAATTTACCAAAGAACGGGATATTTCATTAATACTGGTACCCGGGACAGTGCCGTCTATCATTTTTTTCCCATGCTTGGTTTGATAAAATTTATAAAATTCATTCGGAGAGTTTACATCGAGAGGGTATTCTGCAATAGCAAAATCACCTGCCCTGCTATTTATCCAACTGTAAACCTCCGGAGCAACTGAAACATCTATCACCCTTAAAGGAGGATAATTCCAGAACTCAAATAAAACCAAACCGCAGAAAATCATGGCTAAGCCCACTCTTGCCTTTTTATTCTTATATTTTTCTATAATGTACTTAAAACCGAAGGCTGCCAGTACCGCCACAGAAAACATTACCATAATACCGAAACGGCAATAAGCCCTGTACATAGGGATTATTTTGTACATAAAAAAGGAGGGCATATATATTTTTACCGGGCCCATCTTCCACCATGGAGGCTGGGAAAATAACCAGGAGACTAGAGCCAATAACAGGAAAAATCGGATATAAAAACCCTCTCCGTGCTCATTCTTTCCTTTTGTGCTTCTAATCGCTATAAATGCCAGAATAATCCCGACCCAACCCAAGTAAAGCACATGTTCTGTAAAGCTCATTCCGTACAAAGATGAACCGACAAGGCGTTCGGTAAACTTGCCAAATACCGGATGCATGGGAGACGGCAGAAAGTAACTCAAGGGCTTTGCCGACTGCATAAATAAATCTTCAAATGAGCGGCGGTAAGGATTAAAAACCGAAGGCAATTGCTGCGAATTGAATAAAGTAAACAAAAAAGGAAGGAATTGAAAAGAAAAAACAACAAAAGCCAGTAAGACAGCCCCCGTGGCCTTCCTTGCAAACTTTAATTCACGCGAAAAAGTCTCTTTTTCTTTTGACCTAAAGCCATAAACCAGGGAATATAACAAAAACACAAAAATAGCCAAAGTTGTAAAATATGAGATCTGATAGTCAAACGATAAAAGAAAGGCATAACCCAAAAAGAAAGAAATTAAATGTTTCTTAGTGCCTTTTTCCTTAAAGAGGATAAGCAAAAATAAAACCAGAGGTATCCATTCCATATAAGTCAGCCCCAAATGCTGCCACATTCTGGCGAATTGAAGAGGGGAAAACGCAAATATCATCCCGGCCAATACCCCGCAAAGGCGATTTTTTGTTAAATAGGAAACAAACAGGTAGGCAATAAATGCGCTCAGCAGCATATTCAGGAGGACCTGAAAATTATAAGTGAAAACATTAGAGGTTAGCATGCTTAAAAGGAAGTAATATGAATGCCAAAGGAAAGGACAGTATGCTGCCTCTCCCACACTCAAACCGAAAGGAGCGGCGATTAAAGGGGTATGTGAAACAGATAAGCCTTTTAAAAATGAGTATTTTATTCTCCAGCTATCCCAGAGGAATGTATATGGCTCATCTGTTGAGAAAAAACCTGGGATGTGGGTATTAATCTTGAATACCAAAGGATAGGTAATTACAGTTAAAGTAGCCAAGAAAATCAAAAGGACAATCAGGTGCCTCTTCATATTATTTTCCAGAAACAAACGAAATAATTACCGTTATAGCAAACCCCATTGCCAATGTAATATAAGCAATATTCGCAAAAAATGCATCCATAGGCTCAAAACCGAGGGCATAAAACACAGCACATGCTGTTAAAAGAGCGGTAAACAGTGCTGCGCTCAAAAGCAAAAGGTTCTGCTTAAGAAACGTGGCATAGAATGCCAGTGGCGCGGCTTTAAAATGAAGCTTAGGCCTAAAGTAATTGATTAGAACATTTGAGCGCAAAAAGGGATTGTCTTGTCTTGCAACGGAAGCCGCATTTTCTAATGTTTCGGGGAAATCCTTGCAAATATTAAAGGCAATCATGGCTACATTTAGAAAAGAAACCAGCACTAATAACCCGAAGAAGATGTTAGTGGAAAGTATAATCCGAAAAGGAGTAACCGCAGTAAAGGTTAAAAAAACCAAAAATAAAAGAAAGAGCAAGGCCACAGGCAATAACAAAGAGGAGGTAAATTTATCCAAAGAGAGCCTAAAATACCTTTTAAGCAAGAAATCGAATAAAGCATAGTAGCCTATTATTAACCAAAAAAAGAAAATTATGCCTATTAAAAATGCGCCTAATTTAAGAAACCCTCCCTTAAACAGTGCAGAAGAATCAAAAAGTATAAATACCCCGTTTGAATTAGGCTTTGAAGCAGAAACCCTTCTTGATTTTGACTTTGAATAATAATTGGAAACTCTTACGCTGCTGGTAAAATTATCGGGGACATCATATAGTTCCAGTTTATTCAGGCCCTTATTGCTTACCTCTTGAGGGACTACAAAGAACAATTCTTCTGTCTTATCCCGCTCTTTTATCTGATAAAGCACAAGCGGCTGGCTATTCAGGCTCACCTTTACGGGCCGGCTCGTAATATCCTTAGAAAACCAGACCTTTATGAGATAGGTATCTTTTTGTGGAAGTTCAAAATAACTCACCTTGTGAACATGGTCAAGTTTCCTGGTAAATTCTCTAAAATTGTAGCTGAAGAAAACAGAATAAAAAAAAGAAAACAAGGCCCCGGCCGATAAAACAATAAATAAAAATTTTCTGTTCTTTAATTTTGCCATCTACGTCCTATAAAGACCAGGTAAACTAAGCAGGAAGACAATGCTGTTAGCGCTATCAATAGGCCTAACTGAAAAAGAGCCTGTGGCCAAAAAAACAGAATGATGGAAAAGTTATCCCCGAGGCCGGATTTTTGCGGGTCGATATACCAGGCGTTTGCGTAACCGTTAACCTGTAAATGCGTTGCATCGATTTTCTCTTTAAACAAAAAACCCGTGTCACTGATGCTGAATTTCATCGAATGTTTATTCTCCTTAACACCGCTCTTTGGGTAATCTGCTACAATATCAATTCCCTCTTCAGCAAGCGCCTCTGTGTCGGCGGCCGGTAAGTTATACATTCTCCATTGCGAATGGAAAGTTTCGCTCAAAACCAGCCAAAAGGGTGAATTTGCCCCTGCTACGTTAACCAAATATTTTGTCGGATTTATTTTCTTAAAGACAATGCGTGGAGGCCCTGCGCTTTTTTGGCTCCTTTTTTCCTTTAATTTAGGGTTACTATCCCCGGACGGCTCCAGTGTCAGGTATTCTAACTGCAGGGTCTCGTTATCTATCTTACCGAATAAATGGCTCCCCTTCTCTAACTCCAGGCCCGAGAGGCGCACAGAGGCCCATTTCTCGTTTATTTTTACGAAACTACCCGAATTCAGCAACTCTCCCAGCGTAAAAATACGGTTATCAATATGGAATAAAGGAATTTTTTCTGCCTCTTTGCTATTGAGAATTTCTGTAAATTTAGGTAAAACCTTTTTATAAAAAGTTTTTTTATCCTCATCATAATAATAGCTATTGTCCTTTGAAAGCTTATCGCCATCTATTGGATTTTTATTTTCTAAAGGTATCAGCCCGGTAACAGTGGCATAAATCCCTATCCTCCTGATATAAAATCCATGCTCTTTTTGGCTTAGCCTTTTATTATCCAGGCCCCACTTTCTGTGCAAAAATAAATACAGCTTAACAATATCGAACGTATCCTTGCCTAAAAATTGCTCCGTAGAAGCGATCCCGTTAAGGTCAAATACATATTCCTGGAAATAATCAGATAAATCTTTAATGGGAATCTGCAGCCAGCCATCGATAAGCCCGTCCTGCGTATAATCTATCCCGGCCAAAGCCGTAATTTCTTGTAAATCCGGCATTTCTACCCGGCAATCAAGCAGAAAAACCGGGTAATCACTTGTCCTTATCCCGGCTGCCGCAGGGAAATCAATCTTAACGATGCTGATTTTATCGCTAATTTTTGTTTTAACGATTAAACCCTCTTTACCGATAAAGTGGCTGCTTTCTGAATAACTGAAATTATTTCCTGCGCCTAAGGAGGTTTCATGCTGATTTACTATTTCTACTCCTATAAATTCTATTCTTCTGTCTTTATGCCCCTCTTTAAATTTGATTGAGTTTTCCCCCGGAAGCAATTTTATGTTTTTAATTATAATGCGTTGCATAACAGCTGAAACCTTCTGTTGCGGGCCACTATTTACGGAAACTACCGCATCATTAATAATCTTGTTCCCTTCCGCAGCCTGAAGTGAGATGTCAGCGAAGATTATTCCGCTATTAAAATTCAAAACCATCAAGCTTGAGTCATTAAAGTAGCTAATGATAGGAGCCGGGCGGGCATTCTCTTTTCTTAAGATGGTAAACCTGTGAGGCTCTTCATTAATGAACCTCTCATCAAAAAAATAATTTTCGCCCGCCGTAATTTTAGGGGTCAAATTCAAATTGATGTCGTATTTTACCGGACTTTTTTCATCAGCGGGGCAAACCGAATAGATTAGGGCTAAGAGCAAAATAAGGATACCGGTGAAATGCCGTTTCATTTGGCTCCTTTACGAAACTTGTAATAAATGCGATTGAGCCATTCTGTATTTTCCTTAATATAGTGGGCAAGATTAAAGAGTTTGTCGTTATATAACAATACATAAACAACCGAGCCCCACACCTTGCCGAAACGAAATTGAAAAATCCTTTTTTTGCATATGTTCCTTCCCATTTTATATAATTTTATCCTCTGCTTTCTGGTAAGCTCTTTAGTCTCAAATATCGGCTCTATGGAATAACCTCCGAAAAAGGTGAGGTAATAATCTTCATCGTAAAAAAACTTAGCGGTTTTCTTTAAGGTTTCGTATGCCTTAGTCCCGGGAAAAGGCACTAAAGAGTATATATTAACGTAAGAGCACTTCAGCGAACGCGCGAAATTAAGGGTATCCATTGCCGTCTCATAGGTCTCATGAGGATGGCCGAGGATAAAATTAACCGCACTGCCCATGCCAACAGCATTAGCAAGGCTAACTGCCCTGACCATATCCTCTTTTCTTAGGCTCTTGCCAATACTCTTTAAAATCTCTTCATTTCCTGATTCCATGCCAAATCCGACGAAAGTGCACCCCGCTTTTTTCAATAAACTGAAGAGTTCTTCATCTACACGGTTAGCACGCATCCCGTTATATAAATCAAAGGTTATATCCAGTTTTCGTTCTAAAATCTGGCGGCAGATATCCTTAGCCCTCGCAATATCCTGGTTAAAACTGTCGTCAAAAATACCGAAGCTTTTAAAACCGTATCTCTTCCAATGCTCCATTTCATCAACCACGCTTTTGGCACTGCGCATCCTGAACTTCCTGCCGGTACACAATGGCGCTGCACAATAAGAGCAGAGGTATGGGCAGCCGCGGGAAGTTATGATGGTCAGATGCTTATTGCGGAAATCCGTATAATTATCCATTTCGCAGGAATAAAAGGCAGGATAAGGGATACTATCAATATCTTCAATGAGGTCATCATTTTCATTGATAACATATTCTCCGTTACTATCCTTAAATATTAATCCTTTAATATTATATAAAGCCTTCTTTCGTTCTTCTTCTGCCCCGTTTTCTAAAAATAAGGTTTTAACCAGGTTGTAAAGCGGCCTTTCCCCCTCTTTCGTTACTCCGTATTCAACCCCGGATTTCTTTAAAAAACCTTCTTTAGTGCAGGATATGTGCGGGCCCCCGGCAACAATCGGCATAGAATAATTCTTTTTTATAAAATTTGCTATCTTTACTCCTTCTGTGGCGATATTGCTAAAAAGGCTTAGGCCTATAATGTCGGGCTTATATTCATTTATGCAGGAAGCCACGGCCTTTTCTTTATTCCCGTAATCCAGCGATAAATCTAAGGTTCTTGAATCTATATTCCTTTCTTTTAGATAACTTATCAGGTAGGCTATCCCCATAAGAGGGAAATTATTTGCCTTAATCTTACCCGTCTGAAACCTTGTCGGAAGCGCTAAAAATAATACTTTTGGCATATTATTTATATTGTTCACTGGACTATGGTATATAAAACTCTTCGTCTTTTGAAAACACGTAATAAAGCTTTACATCGCCATGATTAATATGCTGCTTACGTAAGGCCTGGTCCTTCAGGACGATATTTTTCAAGGCAGGGAATGCGCTTTCAAATTCACCGCGCGGAAGTTGCTGTTTAAAGAATAAGACCGGCTTATTAGCCATAATCACACTCTCCCCCAAGGGCATAAAAACATCAGTCCCT
>JBFMBZ010000039.1:0-22788 GCA_040754615.1 Candidatus Omnitrophota bacterium
GCACAGGCCCATGTATCCCGGATTACGAATACCGTTACGGTAGGCTTGGCGCTGCGTGCCGTGATGTTTGCAAGCTGCAGCCGCTGCCTGGCTGACTTTGATATTAATTTAAACCTGAGCCTCAAGCTAAGTTTCCCTGTAAGCAAAACAGAGCCGGTAATTGATTTGGACCCTCAGATACGCGAAGAGATAATTTTGGAATATCCCATAAAGCTATTGTGCCGCCCGGATTGTAAGGGCCTCTGCCCTAAATGCGGCAAGAATTTAAATCAAGAGAAATGTGGCTGTTAATGAAAGGAGCTAAAAGTGCCTCTTCCTAAAAAAAGACATTCCAAGGCGCGCGGCAGAAGGCGGCGCACGCATTGGAAGCTAAAAACCTTGAATCTTCTTGTATGCCCGCAATGCAAACAGCCCAAGCTCGCCCATCAGGTATGCGCAGCCTGCGGCTATTATAACGGAAGGCAGGTCGTTGAAATCAAGGTTAAAGAGAAAAAGAAGAAACAACCCTAAGATTAGGGACGGTTCTCTGCGTTAAAGGTAGACCGAAGAGAACCGTCCCTAGAAAGTTATTATGAAAATAGTCGTTGATGCCATGGGCGGAGACCACGCGCCCGAAGTCGTAATTGAGGGCGCTGTTGCCGCAGTCAGAGAATTCAATGCCGAGATAATCCTGGTCGGAGACGAAAAGAGGGTTTCCAGCCTCCTTGCAAAAGCAAAGTATTCCGGCAGCAATATAGCTATCCAGCATGCTTCCGAGGTCATTGGGATGTCGGAATCGGCGGCTACGAGCATCAGGAGGAAGCGCGATTCTTCAATAGTGGTCGGAGTAAACCTGCTTAAAGAGGGCAAGGGGGATGCGTTTTTCAGCGCCGGAAATACCGGGGCTGTTGTATGCGCTGCTACTTTAGGCCTCGGCCTGCTTCCCGGAGTGGAGCGGCCGGGCATTGCTATTGTTACCCCCACATTAAAGGGAATCTCGCTCATTATTGACGTAGGGGCTAATATTGACCCAAAACCGATGCATCTATTGCAATACGGCATCATGGGGGATGCATATTTCCGTTACATACTGAACCGGCCTGAACCTACGGTAGGCCTTTTAAATATAGGAGAGGAAGAGGCAAAGGGCCCGGATTTTATCCGCGAGACCCGCGAGCTTATTGAAAAAAGCCATCTTAATTTTATCGGTAACGTAGAAGGCAAGGATTTGTTTACCGGTAAATGCGATATTATTATCTGCGACGGTTTTGTAGGCAATGTCGCTTTAAAAGTTTCAGAGAGCGCGGCAGAGGCAATGCAGATTTTTTTAAAAAGGCACCTTCTGAGCAGCACCCTCGGAAAAGTTGGCCTGTTATTCTTAAGGCCGAGCCTGATGCGCTTTAAAAAAGACATAGATTACACGGAATACGGCGGCGCTCCCCTTTTGGGCGTAAACGGCGAAGTGATTATCGGACACGGCCGCTCTAATGCAAAAGCAATAAAGAATGCTATCCGCGTAGCCAAAGAAGAGGTGGAGCGGGAGTTTACGAAGAAGGTATTAGAAGCTATAACTAATAAATAGGTATATGAAACGAGTAGGCATAATCGGGGTAGGGGAATATCTTCCAAAGAGGGTGTTGACCAATGCGGACCTGGAAAAAATGGTTGATACTTCCGATGAGTGGATTACTACCCGCACAGGGATAAAAGAGAGGAGGCTCGCTGATAAGGGTGAAGCCACCTCTGATTTGGCAGTTGCAGCTGCAAAACAGGCGCTTAAGGATGCGAAACTGAAAGCCTATGAGCTGGATTTAATCATTGTAGCAACAACTACCCCTGACATGGCCTTTCCTTCTGTTTCCTGCCTGGTGCAGAATGCCTTGGCTGCAAAGAACGCGGCGTGCTTTGATATTTCCGCTGCCTGCGCGGGTTTTGTTTACGGCATAACCATTGCCAGGCAATTTATCGCTGCCTCCATGTATAAAAATGTTTTGGTAGTGGGCGCGGAGACCCTTTCATCCATAACCGACTGGCAGGACAGGAATACTTGCGTATTATTCGGAGATGGGGCAGGTGCGGCGGTCCTCTCTGAAGTCCTCTCAGGAGGGATAATTTCCAGTTACCTGGCCAGCGACGGCTCTTTGAACAGTTTATTGATGCTTCCGGCAGGAGGCTCAAGAATGCCTGCTACTCACGAGACGGTAGACAAGCGGCTGCATTATTTAAAGATGCAGGGTAATGAATTATTCAGGGTCGCCATTAAGTCAATGACTGAGGCGGCAGAGAGGGTTTTAAAACAGGCGGGTATAGAATTTGTAGACGTAGACCTGGTTATTCCTCATCAGGCAAATTCCCGCATCATTATGGCCCTGGTAAAAAAGCTGGGATTAGCCGAAGATAAGGTGTATTTGAACATAGAAAGATACGGGAATATGTCTTCTGCTTCTACTGCTATTGCTTTATGCGAAGCAGTCAAGGAGGGACGGATTAAAAAAGGCGATATTGTGCTTTTGGATGCTTTCGGAGCGGGCCTGGTTTGCGCAGCTTGCGTTATAGAGTGGTAAATTAATCATGGTAGCATACTTATTTGCCGGGCAGGGCAGCCAGTATGTGGGCATGGGAAAGGATTTGTATGATGCTTTCCCGGAAAGTAAAGCGGTCTTTGATAAGGCAGATAAGGCTTTGGGATTCTCTATTTCCAGGCTTTGCTTTGCAGGGCCTAAAGAGGAATTAACCCGGACCCAGAATTGCCAGCCAGCCATACTTACTGTTACTATAGCGGCATACGAAGCTTTCAAGGCCTCCCCAAACTCCAAGCTTCAGGCTCCAGGCTATGCCGCGGGTTTAAGCCTTGGCGAATATTCTGCTTTGGTAGCGGCAGAGGCAATCAGTTTTGAAGATGCGGTAGGCTTGGTGAGAAAGCGCGGAGAATTTATGGAGGAGGAGGCTCAGAGCCATCCGGGAAAGATGCTCTCTCTAATCGGCCTGGATTTAGAGCAGGTTAAAGAGCTCTGCTTGTCGGCTAAAACCGAGATAGCTAATATAAATTGCCCCGGCCAGATAGTGATTTCCGGAGGGTTAAAAGAAATAGATGATGCGGAAACTCAGGCAAAGGCCGCAGGCGCAAGGATGGTTATCCCGTTAGATGTAAGCGGCGCATTCCACTCTTCTTTTATGCATGGCGCGTCTGTTAGATTAGCCGGAGAATTAGAAAAAATAAAGATAAATTTACCCCGCATACCCGTAGTATCTAATGTCACCGCAAAGGTTACGCTTTCTGTAGATGAAATCAGGGAGAATTTAATCAAACAAGTGGCTCAGAGCGTGCTTTGGGAAGATTCTATGAGGTTAATGATTTCGCAGGGAGTAGCCCGTTTCTACGAATTTGGGCCGGGCAAGGTACTTAAAGGCTTAATGCGCAGGATACAGCCGGCCGCAGAGGTAATAACTATTGAAAAGAAAGAAAATATTATATCGGGAGAGGCAAGATGAGGCTTAAAAATAAGGTGGCTTTGGTTACAGGCGCAGCAAGAGGGATAGGCAAGGCAATTGCCCTTTTATTTGCCAAAGAGGGAGCGGATATCGCGGTTGCTGATGTGAATATGGAAGAGGCACAGAACGCCTGCCGCGAGATTGAGGCTTTGGGAAGGCAAGCCCTGGCAGTTACGATGGACGTTACGGATTACGCAAAAGTCGAAGAAGCGCTGAACAAAATTCTTGACAAATTCACAAAGGTTGATATATTAGTTAACAATGCCGGCATCACGAAGGATAATCTCTTGATGAGAATGGGCGTGCCGGAGTGGGACGCAGTCATAAACGTAAACCTGAAAGGCACTTTTAACTGTATTAAAGCTGTATCCCGGCCCATGGTAAAGCAGAGAAGCGGAAGGATAATTAATATCGCTTCCATCATCGGCATAATAGGTAATCCAGGCCAGGCAAATTACTCTGCCTCAAAAGCAGGCATTATTGCTCTTACAAAAAGCGCGGCAAAAGAGCTGGCGAGCCGCAATATAAATATAAACGCAGTAGCGCCGGGCTTTATCCAGACAGATATGACGGCTAAGCTTCCTGAGGAGCTTAAGCAGAAGATGAGGGAGAATATCCCTTTAAATAAGTTTGGCAACCCCGAAGATGTAGCGAATGTCTGTTTATTCCTGGCCAGCGACGATTCAAGCTACATAACCGGCCAGACCATCGTGGTAGACGGCGGAATGGTCATGGCGTAACGCAAGGAGGAAAGAGAATGTCAGTGCAAGAAAAGGTGAAATCTATCATAGCTGAACAGTTGGGCGTCAAGCCGGAGGAAGTAACTCCTGAAGCATCATTCGTTGATGATTTAGGGGCGGATTCTCTTGATACGGTTGAGTTGGTTATGGCCCTGGAGGAGGAATTCGGCATTGAGATTCCCGATGACGATGCGGAAAAGATTGCTACCGTAGGCGATGCAATTAAATATATTGAAGAAAAAGCGGTTAACAAATAGGCCTTTAAGATAGATTAATGCTTTATTACCCCGCCATTTATAAGTTGGCGGGGTAAATTTTATGGATATGGAAAATAGAGTTGTAATTACCGGTTTAGGGATAATTTCTCCTCTCGGAAACGATGTGCCTTCTTTTTGGGATTCTTTAAAGCAGGGCAAGAGCGGCATAGGGCCGCTTGTTTCTTTTGACGCCTCTGCATTTGATTCCCGTATTGCCGGAGAGGTTAAGGGTTTTAATCCGCAGGAATACGGAATGTCTTCCAAAGACGTAAAGCGCATGGATAAATTTTCCCAATATGCCGTGGCTTCCGCGCGGCAGGCGATTACGCAAAGCGGGCTTGACCTTGAGAAAGAAGACAGGGAGCGCATTGGAGTTCTAATCGGCTCAGGCATAGGGAGTTTGCACACCATTGAAGTAGAGCACAATAAGTACCTGCAAAAAGGGCCGTCCAAGATGTCTCCTTTTCTTATACCCATGTTGATTGTTAACGAAGCCAGCGGCCAGGTGGCGATTAACTTCAATTTAAAAGGGCCTAATTCCTGCGTGGCAACAGCCTGCGCTTCCGGTTCTCATGCCATCGGCGATGCCTTCCGGATTTTAGAGCGGGGGGACGCTGATATTATGGTTACGGGAGGTACAGAAAGCTGCGTCGTGCCTACCGGCGTAGGCGGTTTCTGTGCTTTGAAAGCCCTCTCTACGAGGAATAACGAGCCGCAAAAGGCAAGCCGGCCGTTTGACCTCCAGCGCGACGGCTTTGTTATAGCAGAAGGCTGCGGAGTAGCTATTTTAGAGACGCTGGAGCACGCCAGGAAAAGAAACGCAAAAATTCTCGCAGAAATGATAGGTTACGGGATGTCCTGCGATGCATACCATATGACAGCGCCTGATCCAAGCGGAGACGGGGCAGCGCGGGCAATGAAGCTTGCGCTTAAGGACGCAAAACTCAACCCCGAAGATGTAGGGTATATAAACGCTCACGGCACATCTACCAAGCTCAATGATAAAATTGAGACGCTCTCTATAAAGATGACTTTTGGCGAATATGCCAAGAAATTAATGGTTTCTTCCACTAAATCCATGACCGGCCATCTCTTAGGGGCTGCCGGAGGAGTTGAGTTTGTGGTCTGCTGCCTGAGCTTGCAAGACGGCGTCATCCCGCCTACCATAAATTACGAGCATCCGGATCCTGATTGTGACCTGGATTATGTGCCGAATTCCAGCCGCAAGGCAAATGTAAATGTCTGCATGTCTAATTCCCTGGGTTTTGGCGGACATAATGCCACGCTAGTCGTAAAAAAATTTGAAAAGTAACTAGTAATCCAGTAACTAGTAACTGGTAATAAAAGCAAGGGTTTAAAATTACTAGTTACTCGTTACTAGCGTACTAGTTACTAAAATACAATGGGCTATACAATCTCCGAAAAAATCTTAATGGCTCACTGCGGTAAAAAAGACATAAAACCGGGTGAGTTTATTGAGGCGGGCGTCGACCTGGCCTTGGGTAATGACATTACTGCCCCCTTGGCTATTGCGGAGTTCAGGAAGTCCGGGCTTAAGAAAGTTTTTGATAAAAATAAGATTGTCCTTGTCCCGGACCACTTTGCCCCGGCAAAGGATTTAAGGAGCGCAAACCAGTGCAAGATCCTGGCTGATTTTGCCAAGGAGCAGGGGATAAAGAATTATTTTGAAGTGGGCTGCATGGGCATTGAGCATGCGCTTTTGCCGGAACTGGGCCTGGTTAAGCCGGGAGATTTGGTGATAGGCGCGGATTCCCATACCTGCACTTACGGGGCGCTGGGTAGTTTCGCTTGCGGCGTAGGCTCTACAGATTTGGCCGGCGCTTTTATCGACGGAAGATGCTGGTTTAAGGTGCCTGGTTCGGTAAGGTTTATTTACAAAGGAAAACTAAAAAGATGGACCGGAGGAAAAGACCTTATACTGTTTACCATAGGGAAAATCGGCGTTGACGGGGCATTGTATAAAGCCACGGAGTTTTGCGGCCCGGTTATAGAGGATTTAAGTATGGACGAGCGCTTTACCATGAGCAATATGGCTATCGAAGCCGGAGCCCGCACAGGTATTATTGAACCCGATAGCATTACTAAGGATTACATTAAACAGGTCACTAAGCCGCCGGCTCGCCGGTTAACCAAGAAAATAAAATACGAAGAATTAAGAAGCGATAAGGATGCGCATTACGATAAGATATACGAGTGGGATATTTCGGGCCTTGAGCCGCAGGTAGCCTGCCCGCATTTGCCGAGCAACGTAAAGCCTGCCTCGGAATTAAAGAATGTGAAATTGGATCAGGTGGTAATCGGCTCCTGTACCAACGGAAGGATTTCTGACCTGAGGATTGCCGCCAGGATTATGAAAGGAAAAAAGATAAAACCGGGCCTTAAATTAATCGTAATCCCGGCAACCCAAAAGATATACCTTGAGTCCGTAAAAGAGGGGTTAGCCGAGATATTCGTGAAGGCAGGAGGCATTTTCTCAACTCCGACCTGCGGGCCGTGCCTTGGCGGGCATATGGGTATCCTGACTGAAGGCGAGGCCTGCCTGGCTACAACTAACAGGAATTTCATCGGCCGGATGGGCCACCCGGGGTCTTTTGTCTATTTATCCGGCCCTGCGGTTGCAGCTGCCTCGGCAATCACGGGCAGGATTACGCATCCCGGAGAGACTCTATGATTATAAAAGGACGAGTGCATAAATTCGCAGATGACATTAACACCGACGATATCATCGCGGCAAAATATTTAGTCTCAACAGACGCCAAAGAGTTAGGCAGCCATTGCATGGAGAGCATAAAGCCTGATTTTGCAAAGAGCGTAAAGCAGGGAGACATTATTGTGGCCGGTGAAAACTTTGGCTGCGGCTCATCCAGGGAACATGCGCCTTTGGCGATAAAAGGCTGCGGTATTGCCGCGGTAATTGCCACAAGTTTCGCCGCCATTTTTTTCAGGAATGCCATAAATATAGGGCTGCCTTTTCTTGAATCAGCCGAAACCGGTTTAATAAATGACGGCGATTCCCTTGAAATAGATTTAAATAGGGGTATAATAAACAATTTAACCAGCGGTAAAGTTTACCGGACAGCGGCCTTCCCTCCTTTTTTGCAGGAGATAATTGGGCAGGGCGGGTTAATTAACTGGAAGGTCAATAAAAAAGGAGCTAAAAAATGAGGGGCGAAAAAGAAAAACGCCGGGTTGACATCATGTTGCTGGACGGTTCCTTTGTGCGGGGGACGATTTTTATTAACCTGGGGGAAAGGGTAATGGATTTTTTTAATGACCCGAAGGAGAGCTTTATTGCGGTTACTAATATTGAATCAAGCAGCCTCAGGACCCTGCAGTCGTTTAAGTTAGCCCAGCCGCAAAAGAAAAAGAACACGTTTATTATCAACAAGACAGCAATTAAGTGCGTAGAAGAAATATAAATTCGTAAGGAAGAACGCCAATGTATAAGATTGCGGTGATCCCCGGCGACGGTACAGGTCCTGAGGTGATCAGGGAAGGCCTCAAGGTCCTAAAGGCGGCTGCTGGGAAGTTTAAGTTTCAATACGAAACAAAGATTTTTGATTTTGGCGCAGAACGCTACCTTAAGACAGCTAAGACCTTAGAAGAGAGTGATATTGAGGAGCTAAGGGGGTTTTCGGCAATTTATCTAGGCGCCATCGGGCATCCGGATGTCAAGCCCGGGGTACTGGAGACGGGGATTTTGCTGAGATTGAGGTTTTCCCTGGACCAGTATATTAATTTAAGGCCGGTCAGGCTGTATAATGAAAAATTCTGCCCTCTCAAAGATAAAAAACCGAAAGATATTGATTTTGTGGTGGTGCGCGAGAATTCCGAAGGCCTTTATAAGGGGATGGGAGAGTTCCAGAAAAAAGGCAGCAAGGATGAAGTAGCCATACAGATCTCCTACAATACGCGCAAAGGCGTGGAGCGCTGCATCCGTTATGCGTATGAATATTGCCGCAGGCGCAATAAGAATAAAAAACTTACCCTTTGCGGCAAGACCAATGTTTTGACTTATGCCTGGGACCTCTGGGAGAGGGTTTTTAAAGAAGTTGCCGGAGACTACCCGGATATTGCCACTGATTACGCGCATGTGGACGCTACCACGATGTGGTTTGTCAAGAACCCGGAGTGGTTTGACGTAATTGTCACGGATAACATGTTTGGAGACATTATTACGGATTTAGGGGCGATGATCCAGGGCGGGATGGGCATTGCTGCCGGAGGCAACATAAACCCGCAAGGCGTATCTATGTTTGAGCCTATCGGAGGAAGCGCGCCGAAATATACGGGTAAGGACGTAATTAATCCTTTAGCGGCGATTTGCGCTCTGGGGATGCTCCTGGAAAACCTGGGAGAGGCAAAGGCGGCAGTAGCTGTGGAGAATTCCGTAATAAAGGTTGTGAATAAGAAATTAAAATCCCTGGCTGCGGGAAAGATGGGGTATTTGACGAGCCAAGTCGGGGATTTGGTCGTTGATAATTTGTAGAATTTGACAAATTTAACGGGTCCTGTCTTGTCTTGTTTCTCGCAGCAACGCTCGATTTTCCCCTGCGCGGAAAATCTTCGCTCGGGAGTCGGCTTTCGCTCCCCGCCACAAAACTTTGGCGGGTCCTTGCCCGCTTCAAGCCTCCTACGTGCTGCTACGAAACTAAGCCAAGCCACCCGTTAACTATGAAAATATATGAATAAGAAATCTAATTATAACGTTGCTGTAATAGGTGTAGGGGCGGTGGGGATAGAGATGCTGCGGGTTTTAAGAGAGCGGAAATTCCCCTTAGATAAGCTGCGCGTATTTGCCCGTTCATCCAGAAACATAGAAGTCGATGGCCAGGAATATTCCGTGGAGGCGATCTCCGCGGATTCCTTTTCAGGGATAGATATTGCCTTGTTTGCCGGGACAGAAGGAGAGAAGGGCGCTGCGGTAACTTATGCCAAGGAAGCGGTAAAAAGGGGCGCGGTAGTCATTGATAACGGCGCAGACTTCCGCATGGACCCGGACGTGCCGTTAGTCGTTCCGGAAGTAAACCCTCAGGATGTAAAGAAAAATAAGGGGATAATTGCTAACCCAAATTGCTCTACTATCCAGATGGTTGTGGCTTTATGGCCGATTTATAAAAAAGCGGGCATCAAGAGGATTATCGTGACTACTCTACAGGCTTCCTCTGGCGCAGGAAGGGCTGCAGTTGAGCAGTTGCGGGAAGAAACAGAAAAGATAGCGCAGGAAGGCTTTAATAATGTGCAAGTTAACCTGCCGGAGAAGGCCCTTCCGCAGCAGCTTGCTTACAATGTTTTCCCTCACATCGGAGGTTTTGGAGAGTGCGATTATACCAGTGAAGAATGGAAGCTGGTGAAAGAAACCCGCAAGATCATGCACGATAATAAAATTAAAATCTCTGCGACTACAATCCGGGTGCCGGTAAGAACAGGCCACTCTGAATCAATTTATATAGAGACTGAAAAACCCGTATCTCCGGAAAAGGTACGCAAAATCCTTTCTGCCTCAGAAGGAATTGTCGTCATAGACGATCCGCAAAAGAACCTTTATCCTATGCCAAAAGATGCAGAAGGCAGGGATGAAACCTTTGTCGGCAGAGTGCGCCAAGATTGCTTTGTCAAAAACGGCCTTTGGCTGTGGGTAGTGGCGGATAACCTGCGTAAAGGTGCTGCCACAAATGCAGTGCAAATTGCAGAATGCCTAATATCAAGCTTAAAATAGAATACGATGGCACAAACTACGGCGGATGGCAGCGCCAGAAAAACAGCAAATCCATACAGGAAACAATAGAGCGGGTTTTAATGAGGATTTTGCGGGAGAAGGTGCATTTGGTTGCTTCGGGCAGGACAGACAGCGGAGTGCACGCCAAAGAGCAGGTAGCCAATTTTGAAACTAAATCAAATATGCCTTTGGATAAACTCCAGAAAGCCATGAATAGCCTGTTACCCGAAGATATTTCGATTAATAGCGTCCGGAAAGCGCCTTTAGATTTTCATTCCCGGTTTCAGGCAAAATCTAAGGTTTATAGATACACGATATTAAACCGGGCTTCCCCCTCAGCGCTTTTAAGAAACAGGGTTTATTTTTATCCTTACCCTTTGGATACGCAGAGCATGAAAAAAGAAGCGGGAAATCTTTTGGGAAAGCGTAATTTTCGCTCCTTTCAGGCATCTTCCAAGAAGAAGAGCAGCGCAGTCAGGACAATAAAAGCATTGAAGGTAGTTAAAAACCAGGATATAATTTCAATAGATATTGAAGCAGACGGGTTTTTATATAATATGGTAAGGAATATCGTGGGGACTCTTATTGAGATAGGCAGGGGTAAATTAAAAAAGGGCTCTTTGCGGGAAATCCTGGCTGCCAAAGACAGGTCTTATGCCGGGCCGACAGCTCCTGCGCAAGGGCTATGCCTGATGAAAGTCAAATATGCTTAGGTGCAGAAGCTTTACGTTAGTTGAGGTTATGATAGTTACGTTGGTTATCTCCATTGCCATGGCAATTGCCATTCCCGGAGTAATGCGCGCCAGGGTGAATGCCAATGAGTCAGTGGCCATGGCCACGTTAAAGACCATATCCAATGCCTTTGAAATGTACGCTGCGAATAACCAAGGCCAATACCCTACGGACATTACCGCAGAATTAATCAACTCCGACCCTTCTTTTCTGAATGATGATTATTTTACCCAATGCACAAGCTCAAATCCCTGCAAAGGGTATTTTTATGCTGTTTCCGGTTCGCTCACCGGGACCTCTTATACCATAGTAGGAAGGCCGGCGGCCTGTTCAGGGCCGCTTAACCCCGGAAGCGGGAGTAAAAGCTTTTCTATCGCAACAGGCGGCGTGCTGACTACGGATGCAACCTGCACAGACACACCTTAACAAATAATATTTGACTTAATAAAAAAATATGTTATACTTTTAGCCTTATGAGAAATACTTACACTCCTAAAAAAGAAGAGATAAAAAGGCAGTGGTATCTGGTGGATGCCAAGGATAAAGTCCTGGGCAGGCTTGCTACGCGGGTAGCTATCCTTTTAAGGGGTAAGCACAAGGCAATCTTTACCCCTCACCTTGACTGCGGAGACGGCGTGATTGTTATCAATGCAGCCCGGATCAGGGTGACCGGCAGGAAGCTTAAACAAAAAGTGTATCGGCGCTATTCAGGATACCCCGGGGGCTTAAGAGAAGTGCCACTGGAGGTGCTTCTTAAGACCAAGCCCGCTACTGTAGTGAGGCTGGCCATAAGAAGGATGCTTCCGGGCGGGCCTTTAGGCAGGGATTTAATCCAAAAATTAAAGGTTTATGCGGATGATAAACATTTACATAACGCCCAAAACCCGCATATATTAGAGGTATAATCTGACGATGGAAGAGACGCTTCAATTTAAAGCTTTAGGCAGGCGCAAGGAATCAACAGCCAGGGTGCGGCTTCTTCCCGGAGAAGGAGAAATTATTGCCAACGGCAAATCTTTTGATAAATATTTTCTTCGCGAAACAGACAGGATTATTGTTAAGCAGCCTTTAGTTATGACAAATACCTTAAATAAATATAATATAATTGCTAATATATCTGGAGGCGGCCTTACTGGACAGGCAGGGGCTTTGCGCCTGGGTATTGCCAGGGCCCTTTCTTTGGCTGAGCCCGGATTGAAAGAACCGCTGCGCAAAAATGGTTATCTTACGCGCGACCCCCGCGCTAAGGAGCGCAAGAAGTACGGCCAGAAGGGCGCGCGCAAACGCTTCCAGTGGACAAAGAGGTAATATGGCATATGGCATATAGCCAATAGCAAATAGCAAAAGTTTGAAAAATAAATAAGTCCCGCTGGAAAGCGGGATTTTTTTATTTTCTCGTCGCTACTTGCAGTTTTCATCAATGTACTGCGGGATATTGTTCGCGTGCTGAAAATTTTCGCCGTGCCCTACGGTTTACGGCTTGTGCTTTAGCGAAATTCCCTCGCTTAAGCTCGGTCAGTTTCGCTGCGCCCTGCGCCGTAATTCCTTGGGCACATCTGCCGAAAATTTTCTAAGGCACGCTCGCAAATCCCTGCGCACATTTAACGAGTTGTAACTAATGAGTACATTCTCGACGAGAAAAAGACTTGACTATATATGGTTTTTATTTTATGATGAGTTTAATGTAAAAATGGAGAATGTCATGGTAAATGTAGGTATAGTTGGCGCAACGGGTTACGCAGGCGAAGAATTGATTTCCATACTTTTAAAGCACCCGCAGGTAAGGCTTACGCATGTTTCTGCTAAAATTGATAAACCCCTTAAAATCTCAAGCCTTTTTCCCAGGTTTAAAGGCAGGATAGGGCTCATTTGTAAGGAGCCGGTTGTAAGTGAAATCTTAAGGGATTGCGATTTGATATTCCTGGCGTTGCCCCACACCGTTTCTATGCAGATGGTGCCTAAACTCCTTAAGCCAGGCAAAAGGATAATTGATTTAAGCGCGGATTACAGGCTTAAAGATACGCGGATTTACGAGAAATTTTACAATACCAGGCAGAGAGATAAGGTTAATCTTGCCGGTTCCGTTTACGGCCTGCCCGAGATATACAAAAACAAGATTAAGCAAGCCCAGTTAATTGCCAATCCCGGTTGTTATCCGACGGTAAGCATCTTGGCTTTGGCGCCATTGGTTTCTTTGGGAAAAATTGATTTGGATTCCATAATTATCGATGCCAAGTCCGGCGTTACCGGAGCAGGGAGAAAAATTTCCGAGAGTTTTCTTTTTTCGGAAATTAATGAAGACTTTAAAGCCTATAAAGTAAACATCCATCAGCATAGCCCTGAGATTAACCAGGAGTTATCAAAATTAGCAGGTAAAAAAATTAACGCAACTTTCGTGCCGCACCTTTTGCCCCTTAACAGGGGGATTCTGGCAACGATTTATGTAAGAAAAAGCCACAAAGCCACAAGGCCGCAGAGCCACAAAGTGGTTAGCTTATACAAAAAATTCTACAAAAACGAGCCTTTTATAAGAGTAAGGGATGAGGGAGAATTCCCGAGGCTAAAAGACGTGGCCGGGACAAATTTCTGCGATATCGGGATAAAGGAAGAGCCAGAGGTAATCATTGTCGTGGCTGCAATAGATAATCTCCTAAAAGGCGCATCCGGCCAGGCAGTGCAGAATATGAATATTATGTACGGATTCCCGGAAGAAACAGCATTGTTATGATAGTATACAAAAGAGCAATTCTGCCTTTGGGATTTTCGGCAAACGCAGTTGCCAGCGGCATCAAGAAATCGGGTAAGTTAGACTTGGCATTATTCTATTCCCAAACCCCTGCCAAGGCATCCTGTAAATTCACTTCCAACAAACTGCCTGCGGCGCCGGTGAAGCTGAATAAAGAATACCTTAGGAAAAATAAATACTTTCAGGCTCTCCTTGTTAATAGCGGAAATGCCAACGCTTTCACCGGTAAGATGGGGCTTGTTTACGCCCGAAAGAGTGCGCAGGTTTTGGGTTTGGCTTTAAAGATTAAAGAAAATTCGGTTTTAGTTAATTCTACCGGCATCATCGGAAAGCCCCTGCCTTTTCTTAAAATTAAGCAAGCCGTGCCTGATTTGGTTAAGGGCTTATCAAGGCAGGGGATTAATAAGGCAAAGAAGGCGATATTGACTACGGATACATTTTCGAAAGAAGCCACAGTTAGATTTAAAATCGGTAAGTCAACTGTGACTATCTGCGCAGTGGCCAAAGGCGCAGGGATGATTGCGCCCGATATGGCGACCATGCTTTCATTCATACTGACAGACGCGAATATCTCTCAAAAGGCGCTGGATTTGTCTTTGAATGATGCCGTTACGAACTCTTTTAATTGCATCACTGTTGACGGATGCATGAGCACGAATGATACGGTTATACTCCTGGCAAACGCACAGGCAGCCAATCCTTTGATAAAGAAAGGCGCGAACCTAAATTTGTTTTCCAAGGCATTGAATATCGCGTGCCTGGAATTGGCAAAAATGATCATCCGGGACGCTGAAGGCGCAACCAAGTTTATCAAAATCACGGTAGAGGATGCCAGGGATTCTAAGGAGGCCAGGAAAATCGCTTTGAGTATCGCTAATTCCAGCTTATTTAAGACTGCCATGTTTGGCGAGAACCCTAATTTTGGCAGGATTGTCTCAAGCGTAGGCGCAAGCGGAACTGAGGTAAAAGAAGAAGATTTAAAAGTGAGCTTGAGCCCTTTAAATAAAAAGGAGATAGACGTGACGGTCTCTGTCGGCCGGGGAAAGGCGAGGCAAGTGATTTATACTTCGGATTTGACTCCGGAATACATCAAGATAAACGCAGCATATAATTAAGGAGCATAGGCACATGGAAGAAGCTATCAGGAAAGCGGATGTTTTAATTGAGGCATTGCCATACATCAAGAAATTCCACAAGAAGGTCATCGTGATAAAATACGGGGGTAGCATCCTGGGGGAAGAGAAGATAAGGAAGGGAGTCTTAGAGGACATAGTTTTCTTGAATTTTATGGGCTTAAAACCCGTATTAGTGCACGGAGGGGGCCCTAATATAAGCGAGCGGATGCGCCAGTCAGGGAAGAAAAGCGAATTCTTAGACGGGGTGCGCATAACCGATGAAGAGACTCTGGAGGTCGTGGAAGAGGAATTGCAGGCATTAAACGACGTCATCGTAAAAGAAATTTCCGAGCTGGGCGCAAAGGCAGCGGGTTTAAACGGAAAAAATGAAAATATAATCCAGGTGGAGAAGAAGAAGGCCAAAGTGGACTTGGGCAGGGTGGGTAATATTGTAGGTATAAATACCGAAGCTATACTTAGCGAACTAAAAAAAGACAGGGTAGCGGTGGTGCTTCCGATGGGAAGCGGCAAAGACAAGAAAAATTATAATGTTAATGCCGATGAGGCAGCCGCAAGCATTGCCGCGGCGCTTTCGGCGGAGAAGATGGTATTGTTAACTAATGTAAAGGGAATAATGCGTAACTCCGAAGACCCTCATTCCTTTATTTCCACCCTGACCACAGAGGAAGCAAAGGGGCTTATTGAAAGCAAGGTTATTCATGAAGGGATGATACCCAAGGTCACGGCCTGTATCCGCGCCCTTGAAAAAGAGGTGAAGAAAACGCATATTATTGACGCGCGTACGCCGCACGGCTTACTCCTTGAGATATTTACTGACCAGGGAGTCGGCACCGAAATTATAAAATGAAGATAGAAGAAGTTTTCGCAAGTTATAAAGAAAACATATTGCCAACCTATACAAAAGTGCCCCTGGTGTTTGTAAAGGGCAAAGGCAGCTATTTGTGGGATATCCATGGCAAAAAATACCTGGATTTCTTTCCCGGTTGGGGGGTGGGCAGCCTCGGCCATTGCCATCCGGCTGTAATGCAGGGGGTGCGGGACCAGGTTTCTAAATTAATATTTATCCCGAACAATTATTACCATATCCCCCAGGCGAAGTTAGCCAGGGAAATTACTTACCGGACATTCCCGTCAAAGGTGTTTTTCTGTAATTCCGGGGCAGAGGCAAATGAAGCAGCCATAAAATTTAGCAGAAAGTTCGGGAAAGATGAGCGTTTTGAGATTATTACCTTTGAAAATTCCTTTCACGGAAGGACCCTGGCAGCGCTTGCTGCTACCGGGCAGAAAAAATATCAGGAAGGGTTTAGCCCGTTGCCTTCGGGTTTTAAGACAGTCAAATTCAATGATTTTGAAGCAGTGGTAAATGCCGTTACGGATAAGACTGTAGCAATTATGCTTGAGCTTATTCAGGGAGAAGGCGGTATTAACGTAGCGGATCAGGGTTTTGTTACGGCTTTGAGAAAATTATGCGATGATAAAAATTTGCTTTTGATTGTTGACGAAGTCCAGACGGGTATGGGAAGAACGGGAAAGTTATTCTGCTATCAGCATTACGGGGTTACTCCGGATATACTCACTTTGGCAAAGGCATTAGGAGGAGGGCTTCCTATCGGAGTAATGGTAGTAAAGAAAGAGCTCAGCGATACTCTCGGCCCGGGGATGCATGCTTCCACTTTCGGAGGCGGCCCGGTTATCTGCAAGGCGGCACTGGCAGTTTTAAAGGCCATACAAGAAGAGAAACTCCTTTCGCATGCAGAAAAGATGAGCGCGTATTTGTTTGAAGAGTTGAATGGCTTGCGGGAGAAATACGTGATTGTAAAAGAAGTAAGGGGTAAAGGCCTGATGGCAGGAGTGGAGTTAAGCATGGAAGGTAAGGGCGTTGTGGAAAGATGCATGCAGCAGGGCCTCTTGATTAATTGCACTCATGAAAGGGTCCTCAGGCTGATGCCGGCGCTAAACGTAACAAAAAAAGAAATAGATAAAGCGCTGAAGATATTGGATGAATCACTAAAAGGGCTGTGAGATGAAAAAAGATTTTATTGATATTGATGACCTGTCCGTTTTGGAGATAAACAGCATCTTTAATTTGACTGATAAGCTAAAAAGGAATAAGCAGAAATTCAGCCAATCGCTCTCCGGAAAGACACTGGCGCTGATTTTTCAGAAGCCCTCAAACCGCACCCGGGTTTCCTTTGAAGTGGGGATGTACCAGTTAGGCGGAAATTGTATTTACCTTGCGCCCAATGAAATTAATTTGGGGGTGAGGGAATCCATAAAAGATGTTGCGCTTACCCTTTCCAGGTACCTTGACGGGATGGTCTTAAGGACATATGCCCACCAGACGATCCTGGAGATGGCAAAATTCGCGGGAATCCCGGTGATTAACGGATTATCTGACTTCTCTCATCCCTGCCAGGCGCTTGCCGATGTTTACACCATAAAAGAGAAATTAAAGGTGCTTAAGGGTAAGATTTTTACCTACGTCGGAGACGGCAATAACGTTTGCAATTCTCTGCTCTTGGCTATGGCAAAAACGGGTATGGATATGCACGTGGCTACTCCAAAGGGGTATGAACCGGACAAGGGAGTATTGAAAAAAGCAAAGCAGATTGCCTCAGGCAAGTGCCGGATAAAATTATTTTCTGATGCCGGGAAAGCCAGCCTTAATTGCGATGTTTTATATACGGATGTCTGGGCGAGCATGGGCCAGGAAAAAGAAACAAAGAAAAGAAAGCAACTCTTTAAAGATTTCCAGATTAACCAGCATTTGGTGAAACTGGCGAAGAAAGCTGTTTTGATTATGCATTGCCTGCCTGCGCACAGGGGAGACGAGATAACTGACGAGGTCATTGACAGCAGGAATTCCATTGTTTTTGACCAGGCGGAAAACAGGATGCATGTGCAGAAGGCGATATTGATTAAGTTATTAAAATGAAGAAAGTCGTTTTAGCATATTCCGGCGGATTAGATACCTCCTGTGCGGTAAGATGGCTTAAGGAACAGGGTTATGAGGTGATTTGCTTCATGGCAGATTTAGGCCAGGGCCTGGGAAAAGGAGAAGATTTCTCTGCGATAGAGAACCGGGCTTTATCTGCAGGCGCCTCAAAAGTATATGTGAAGGACCTGCAGGATGAATTTGCGCAAGACTTTATCCTTCCGGCATTAAAGGCAAATGCGATTTATGAGGGAAAATACCTGCTTGCCACTGCTTTAGGAAGGCCCCTGATTGCCAAGCATTTAGTAGAAGTGGCGCGCAAGGAAAAAGCAGGTGCAATTTCGCACGGCTGCACAGGCAAAGGCAATGACCAGGTAAGATTTGAAGTAACTGCCGGAATATTGGCCCCGGATTTAGAAATCATCGCTCCGCTAAGGGAATGGGAATTTAAATCCCGGGAAGAAGAGATTGAATATGCGCAAGATTATAACATCCCCATAGACGTAACTAGAAAGAAGCCTTACAGCATTGACAGAAACCTCTGGGGGATAAGCATTGAGTCAGGGGTGCTGGAAAATTTAGAGGCAGAGCCTCCGGAGGATGCTTATTTAATTACCAAAAGCCCTACCAGCCACTCAACTTACCCGAAATACATTGAGGTTTCTTTTGAAAAAGGCACCCCGAAAAAAATTGATGGCAGGGTTTATAAGTTAAAGACCCTGATTAACCATTTGAATGAAACCGGGGGGCTTTACGGAGTAGGCAGGTCCGACCTTGTAGAAAACAGGCTGGTAGGCATAAAGAGCCGGGAGGTTTACGAGGCGCCGGCTGCCACCATACTTTATACTGCGCATAAGGAATTGGAGAGTTTGGTGTTAGACCGGGAACTGGCGCATTTTAAGGAGATAATATCCCTGAAATATTCGGAACTGGTTTATTACGGGCTCTGGTATTCTCCTTTAAAAGAAGCCTTGGATGGCTTTGTGGAGAAAACGCAAAAACATCTCACCGGCAGCATAAAATTAAAGCTGTTTAAAGGCAGTTGTATCCCCGTGGCAAGAAAATCTTCCCACTCTTTATACAAAAAAGAACTGGCAACTTACGGAAAAGAGGATAAATTTAACCAGAAGCTGGCAGAAGGATTCATAAGAATTTGGGGGATGCCGTACAAAAAATAACAGGGACGGTTCCAAAGATTGGGGACGGTTCTATTTTAATTTCTAGTATAAATAGAACCGTCCCCAATAAGAGAACAAAAGGAAAAAAATGTCAAAAAAACTTTGGGGGACGAGGTTTTCAAAAAGGACCTGTGCATTGACGGAGAAATTCACTTCCAGCATCTCCTTTGACAAAAAATTGGCAAAGTATGATATTTTAGGCAGTATTGCCCATGCCAAAATGCTGGGTAAGCAAAAAATTATCCCTAAGAAGGAAGCGGAATTAATTGTAAAAGGGCTTAAGCCTATTTTATCCGATGTGCAGAAAGGCAGGTTTAAGTTTGACCCCGGGGCAGAAGATATTCATTCCAATATTCAGGAAGTGCTTTTTAAGAAAATAGGAAGGGCGGCGGATAAATTGCATACTGCCCGCTCAAGGAATGACCAGATTGCTTTGGATGTAAAGATGTATTTAAAAGAGGAAATCAGCGAATTATCCGAGTGGATTATTTTATTGCAGAAGGCAATATTAAAATTCGCCAAAAATAATTCCAGGGTGATTATCCCCGGCTACACCCATTTACAGGTTGCCCAATGCGTGCTTTTAGCGCACCATCTTTTAGCTTATATTGAGGGCTTAGAGCGTGATAAGCAAAGATTAAATGATGCCTTGAAAAGGGTAGATATAATGCCGCTTGGCAGCTGCGCCCTCTCCGGGACGAGTTTACCCATAGACAGGGAGTTTGTAGCCAAAGAGCTGGGGTTTAGCAAAGTAACGGATAACAGCATTGATAGCGTCAGCGACAGGGATTACATCATTGAAGTATTGGGGCATTTATCTATTCTTGCCGTGCATTTATCCAGAATGGCGGAGGATTTGATTTTATGGTCCACCAAAGAATTTAATTTCATTGATATAGACTATTCATTCTGCACCGGATCAAGCATTATGCCGCATAAGAAAAATCCCGATGTCCTGGAGTTAATCAGGGGCTCGGTAGGCAGGGTGCACGGAGATTTATCCAGTGTCCTGATATTGTTAAAAGGCCTTCCTTTATCTTACAACCGGGATTTGCAGCTGGATAAGCCTCCGCTTTTTAACGCGGTGGATACCATAAAAGATATCTTAGAGATATTTATCGCTTTATTTGAGAATATTGTCATAGAAAAAGAAGCAGTTTTAAGCCGGCTTACGGACGAATCATTATTCTCGGTAGATATTGTGGAATATCTGATTAAGAAGGGAGTTTCTTACAGAGAGGCGCACGATATAGTAGGAAGGATGGTCAAAGGCTGCCTGGATAAAGGAAAAAGGATAAAAGATTTAACTCCGGAGCAGTTAAAAAAATATTCTCCCAAACTAAAGCCCGATATCAGAAAAATATTAAATGCCGAAGCATCCGTTAGTTTAAAAACCTCTTTTGGCGCTAGCAGCCCAAAGCGGGTTTTCGGGCAAATAAAAAGATGGCAGAAAGTATTAAGATGAAAAGGAGGGCATAAGATGCGTAAATTCCTTTTTATACTCATTGCAATCATTAGCCTTACGCAATTTTCCTTTGCTCAGGAAGAGATTACTATTACTACCTATTATCCCTCTCCGTTTGGGGTATATAATAAGTTACGGGTCTTCCCGCATGCCGCTGAGCCTGCAAGCGAGTGTGATAGCCAGGAAGAGGAAGGGGTTTTTTATTATAATTCAGACGTTAATAAATGGGTAGGTTGTAAGGAAGTAGATGTCGGAGTTTATGGGTGGCAATCCATCTCTTCACATTGGGTACCTTTAGTGAATGCGGGATTACCGGATGATCTTTTTAATTCTAATCCTTTGGGTAATATCGGTATCGGGCCGGGTTTCGGGCCTTCTCCCAAGATACAGCCCGCGGCCAAACTCCATGTTATAAATAGCAGTGTGGACGAAGCAGCAAATGTGGTCAGGCTTGATGGTAACGGCATGACTATTCATCCGGTTTATGCTCCCACAATAGATACTCCGGCAAACTTTATAATCAGAGGGCCGATGTCGGCTACTAATCCCACCGATTCTGCCTATATGGCATTCCGCAAAACCGACTCGACTAGAGCTGATTGGGTCTTTATCGCCCCGCGTTTAGTAAACGGCGGTTTGGTGGTGAATAACGACGGGAGGGTGGGGCTTGTAACTGACTACGCTAATCCAACATCACAGCTCATACCTACCCAGAAGCTGACTGTCGTCGGAAATACGGCTATTCAGGGTACGCTGAATGTATATCAGCCCGGAACCGCAAACCCGGGATTTATAAATACTGCTCCTGCGGGAACTTTATGCGGTATCTGTAACACTGCTTTAGCCACGCCATCTGTGGCGGGATGTTTTACTGTTAATAATATTTGTACTTCAGACTGTCCTGCTCCGGCATGGGTGAAGAGAACCATAGCTCCAGGCATTACTTCCTGTGTTAAGAATTAAATTAATTATTGGCTTATAAAGCATTTTGTATCTGATGGTAATGCAGAGAGGGGGTGGTATGCTGAAAAAAGTTTTAATAATAACCATTTTTCTCTTTTTTGTTTCTAATGCCTGCGCCCAGGAGCCGGAGTCTATCACCATCACCACTTATTATCCTTCTCCTCACGGGATATACAACAAATTAAGGCTATTTCCACATACCCCGGTCTCTAGCGAATGCGACGGCCCGGAGGATATAGGGGCGGTTATCTTTGATGAGGCGGAATATAAATGGAGGGGGTGTAAATGGAATAACTTGGCATCTCCGCCAGCCTACGAATGGTATTCATTGACCTCTTATTGGGCGCCATTAAAGCATACGGGCGACCCGGATTCAACTTATTACGATATTTATAATTCTGCCAATCCGTGGGGGAATGTGGGAATCGGCCCGGGTTTTGGCCCTTTATACAGCCCTGCTACGAAACTCCATGTAATAAGCGAGAAAACAGGCCCGCAAGATAACGTCGTGCGGCTTGACGGCAATGGGATCACTATTCATCCCATTTCTGATCCACTAAACTTAGATGCGCCGGCAACATTTACAATCAGGGCGCCGATCTCCGCTACTAGCCCTGTTAGCGATACTGTCTATATGGTCTTTAAGAAAGCTAACCAATACACTGCGGATTGGGTTTTTATCACCCCGCGTGCAGCAGGCGGAGGCTTATTGGTAAATAACGATGGCAGAGTAGGGGTTATAAATGCTAATGCAGGCGACCCTGATCACCCGGAGAATCGGCTATTGGCAGGCGAGAAACTGACTATTGAAGGGGATGCTACGGTTACCGGAAACCTGACTGTCAACGGCACCTCAAATAAGGTTCCTCAAGGAGTCTGGTGCGGTTTGTGCGTTGATAACACAAGCCAAATAACTTGTAACGGCGCCAGTGTTTGCGGTAGCCCTGGTAACTGTCCAGCCGGATACACTCCTCGTAGTGGCAATCTTTTTGGTGGAGCAGCTGCTGACGTTATCTGTGTTAAAAATTAAAACCTATGCACGAATTTAAATTCAAGAATAACGAACTTTATTGCGAACAGGTAAGGGTAAGTGAATTAGCCAGGCGCTTCGGTACCCCTCTGTATGTTTACAGTTACCACACCCTGATTAGCCACTTTATGAAATTGAAGAATGCCTTTAAGCCAGTTAAACCGCTGATATGCTATTCAGTAAAGGCAAATTCCAACCTGGCTATCCTTAAGGCGCTGGTAGATAAGGGCGCAGGCTTAGATATAGTTTCAGGGGGTGAGCTCTACCGGGCAATAAAAGCAGGCTGCCCCGGAAATAGGATCGTCTATGCCTCCGTCGGTAAGACCGATAGAGAAATTGAAGAGGCCATAAAAAGCAAAATACTCTTCTTTAATGTAGAGTCTGCCTCGGAGTTA
>JBFMBZ010000040.1:0-29352 GCA_040754615.1 Candidatus Omnitrophota bacterium
GCGTAGGGCTCATTATCGTCGATTCGGAAGAGGATGATGTATATAAACAGGAGCAGGCGCCCCACTATAGCGCAAGGCAAGCCGCTTTTATGCGCTCGCTTATTGAAGGCGCACGCCTTATATTAGGGAGCATTTCTCCTTCTTTAGAATCAATTTATTTAGCAAAAAACAATAAAATAGATTATGTCTTTATTCCCCGGCTAAAGCCCTTACCGGAATTTAAGGTAATAGATATGGCTTCGGAGCGAAGGCATTCAAAGGATAAGAATGCCATTTTTTCTAAGTACCTGATTGAAGCGGTTAATTCAGCGTTAAGCCGGAAAGAAAAGGTCCTTTTATTCCTGAACAGGAGGGGGTTTGCTACAACTGCATTTTGTTCCACCTGCGGCCTGGCTATTAATTGCCCGCGTTGCGATGTAAATTTAGTGTACCACTTCAAGGCAGAATTGTTAACTTGCCGTTACTGCAATTTTAAATTAAACTTCCCGAAAATCTGCCCCAGTTGCAACTCGGGCTATATTAAATTAAAAGGAGCGGGTACGGAAAGGATAGAAAGCGAGCTTTCCAGGATATTCCCGGCAGCAAAAATCAAAAGGCTGGATAGCGATAACCTGGCAGAGGCCGGCGCAGCGGACATTTTTGTGGCGACAAGCTCGGTAATCAGCGATTGGGGGGAAAATTTTACGCTTACCGGAGTGCTTTCTATTGATAATTCTTTAAACCGCGTGGACCTGCGTTCATCCGAAAAAACATTCGCGCTCCTTCAGGGGCTGTTTTGCCTGACCCAGAAGAGGCTCCTGGTGCAGACCGGTTTCCCGGGAAATAACTGCTTCCAAGCGCTCTTTAAAAACGACTTCAATTTATTTTACGATGCGGAATTAACACAGCGTAAGCACCTGGGGTTTCCTCCTTACCGGCACTTCATATCCTTAAGGTTACGGGGTAAAACTGAAGGAAAGGTAGCCGATACAAGCCAGAAGCTATTTGAGCAATTAAATAATGTCAAGAAGGACAGGCAGATAAACTTACTATCGTTAAGCCGGCCTCAACCCGCGAAATTACGCGGGAACTACTATTGGCAGATACTCTTAAGCGTTAAAGACATTTCAAAAGCAAGAAACTTCCTGAAAAATAACTTAAAAGATTTTAGCCGCTCGGGTATAATAGTAACGGTTGACGTAGACCCTATTTAGCATGAATATAATATTTTTCGGCAGTTCAGAGTTTGCGGTTAAGCCCCTTGAGGCCTTAATAAAGAGAGGCTATAATATTTGCTGCGTGGTTACCCAGCCTGACAGAAAAAAAGGCAGGCACCTGCATTTGGAGGGGACGGCGGTAAAACAGCTTGCCAGGGAGCATCAGCTTAAGGTCCTCCAGCCCGTTAATATTAATTCCCCGGAAGCGCTCTTATTCTTAAGAAAGCTGGAAGCGGATTTATTTGTGGTAATCTCATACGGCCAGATATTATCCGGGCAGGTGCTTCTGGCGCCGAAATTATTTGCGGTGAACGCGCATGCCTCTTTATTACCTAAATACAGGGGAGCTGCTCCGATTAATTGGGCGATAATCAGAGGAGAAAAGACAAGCGGTATTTCAATTATAAAGATGACTGAAAAGATGGATGCCGGGCCCATAATCGCACAAAAATCCCTGAACATAGAGGATGGGGACGACGCTTCCAGCCTTGAAGAAAAATTATCAGCTCTTGCTGCGGATATGATAGTCGCATGCATTGAGTCTATAAAAAACAACTCTTATAAATTAACCCCGCAGCCAACCCAGGGCATAAGCCTTGCGCCGAAACTGAGAAAAAATGACGGATTGATTGACTGGGATAAAACTGCGCAGGAAATAAATAACCTGGTGAGGGCCTGTGTCAAATGGCCTGGCGCGTTTACGCATTATAAAGGAAAGTTGTTGAAGATTTATAAAGCGCAAGTCACAAAGCCACAAAGCCACAAAACCACAAGTAAACCCGGAGAAATAATTTGGATTTCCAAAGAAGAGATTGTTGTCGCAACGCAAGAAGGGGCCTTACGGATTTTGGAGCTTCAGCCCGAAGGAAAGCGCAGGATGCTTACTGCGGAATTTATTTCCGGGCACAAAATATCTTCCGGAGAAAACTTTTCTAAGACTTAGGGACGGTTCTGTTGCTAATAGATAGGGACGGTTCTCAACTCAAAGCAGAAGTGTCCCTTAAAGGGGACACTTCTAGAACGCCTTGAGAACCGTCCCTGCATTAAAAAGTTGTTGCTTTCAATAATTAGTATGCTATAATAAAAAACTATTATTATTGTCTTTATAAATAAATTTTTATAATATGCCAGAATTAAGAAAAGACCCGGTTATCGGAAGATGGGTAATCATTGCCACAGAACGCGCCAGGAGACCTGACCAATTTTCCGGACAGGCACAGGCCGGCCCGCCAGAGAAACCCTGCCCGTTTTGCGAAGGAAGCGAATCAAACACTCCTCCGGAAATATATGCCTTAAGGCCAAACCACTCCGCGGCAAATGGCCCGGGATGGGATTTAAGAGTGGTACCCAGCCACGCTCCTTTTTTGCGCATTGAAGGAGAATTAAGCAGGCACGGGAAAGGCCTGTACGACATCATGGAAGGGATTGGCGCCCATGAGATCGTTATAGAGACAAACCAGCACATTGAGAACATTTCGGATTTAAGCGAAGAACAGATCTCCAGGGTAATCGCCTGTTATATTGACAGGATGATAGATTTAGAGAAAGACCCGCGCTTTAAATATGTCCTGGCTTTTAAAAATCACGGCTGGATTGCCGGCGGAGGCAGGGTAAAGCATTCCAGGTCGCAATTAATCGCAACTCCGGTTAACCCCAAACGCGTTAAGGAAGAACTGGTAGGCGCAAGAAATTATTATGACTACCACGAAAGGTGCATTTTTTGCGACTTGATAAAACAGGAGATTGCCTCAAAAGAGCGGCTCATCCTGGATTTAGACGGTTTTATCGCAGTTACTCCTTTTGCGGCGAGGTTTCCTTTTGAAGTATGGATATTACCTAAACAGCATTCCTGCGATTTTATTAAATTAGACCCGCAGCAAAGGCTGAATCTGGGGCGCATGTTGAAGACAGTCCTTTCCAAGTTAAAAAAAGGGCTTAATGACCCGCCGTATAATTATATTATTCATACTGCTCCATTCCGGCGCCAGAAGGCTGGTTACTGGAGGAGTATCGATCATGATTACCACTGGCATATTGAGATTATGCCCAGGCTTACGCGCGTGGCAGGTTTTGAATGGGGGACGGGATTTTATATCTGCCCGCTTCCTCCGGAAGATGCGGCAAAATTCTTGAGAGAGGTAAATGAGGCCACAACTTAGCGAGCAATAGCGAGCCTAAGTTGTATGGCCGAATTTACCCCACACCCAGCCAGCCGGATACAAAGCTATGGTTTTCTGGGTGTGGGGTGAACTCGCAAATAAAGATTAAAGAGGCTCGTTCATGTCAGAAATAAGAAGGGATCCCATAATAGGCAGATGGGTAATTGTAGACACTGACCACCCCAGCAAGCCCGAAGACTTTGAATACGAGCAGTATATCCCCAAGGGCGGCACCTGTCCTTTTTGCTACGGAAATGAAGCCATGACTCCGCCTGAGATAGAGGCATTCAGGGAGCCGTCCACTTCGCCTAATACTTCCGGCTGGCAGGTGCGCGTGGTCCCGAATAAATTCCCTGCCTTACAAATTGAGGGGGAACTGGATAGGCGGGGGCTGGGAATTTATGATTTGTCAAATGGCGTCGGAGCCCATGAAGTATTGATAGAAACCCCCTATCACCATAAAGATATCCCGGAGTTATTAAATAATGAAGTAGAGGCTTTCTTGTCAATGTCATGCCGCAGGTCACACGACCTGGTAAAGGATAAGCGTTTTAAGTATATTATGATTTTTAGAAACTACGGCTCTGCCGCAGGCGCTTCTTTGGAGCACCCGCATACCCAGATTGTAGCTTTGCCTATGGTGCCCAAGAATGTTTCAGAAGAAATAAAAGGCGCGGAGCATTATTTTGAATACCGTGACCGCTGCATTTTCTGCGACATCATTAGGCAGGAGTCGCAGGATAAAGAGCGGGTAATCCTGGAAAATAAACATTTTCTTTCTTTCTGCCCCTTTGTCTCGCGTTTCCCATTTGAAATCTGGATTATTCCCAAGAAACATAACGGTTATTATTGCCATATGCCGCAGGAGGAGATTCCTTCCTTAGCCTCCATACTAAAAGACACCATAGCGAAAGTAAAAAAGGTATTCGTGAATTTATCTTACAACTATATCATTCATTCTTCGCCGATTAACGGCGAGCATAACGTAGATTTTTATCACTGGCACTTAGAGTTCATGCCTAAATTAACCCGTGTCGCGGGTTTTGAATGGGGTACGGGTTTTTACCTTGACCCTACCTCACCGGAACTGGCGGCAAAATTTTTAAAAGAAGTTTAATGTTTGCCCTTCGCGTAACCACTCGAAGATTTCTTGTGAAATCTTCTTCATACGCTCGGGATTAATTCGTAGACGCGCCTTCGGCGCTATAACTTACGTCGCTTGCCGCTAGATGCGGCACGCCGAATTATCCGAAAAATTCGGGAGGTACGCCTGCGTAAGTTATCTACTCATTTAAGGAGGAAGAAATGGCAGTCAAAGTAGGCATCAACGGTTTTGGAAGGATAGGGCGGCTCGTCTATAGGGCGGCGCTAGCAAAACAAACCAAGGATTTGGATATCGTGGCAGTCAATGATTTGCCTGTCGGCACAAAGACCCTGGCGCACCTTTTAAAATACGATTCAAATTTCGGCACGCTTTCTGCAAACATTGAAGCCAAGGAAGATGCCTTAGTCGTAAACGGAAAAACAATTAAAGTTTTAAGCGCAAAATCTCCTGCGGAGATACCCTGGAAAGATTTCGGCATAGAATTAGTCATTGAGTCTTCGGGAGTCTTTACTGATAAGGAAAAATGCATCGGCCACATGCAAAGCGGCGGTGCAAAGAAAATAGTGATTACCGCCCCGGCCAAAGGCCAGGATATCACCGTGGTAATGGGGGTAAATGAGAATAATTACGACCCGAAAAAGCACAACATAGTTTCCAATGCCTCCTGTACCACCAATTGCCTGGCGCCCATGGCCAAGGTTTTACTGGATAACTTCGGGATAAAAAGTGCCTTGATGACAACAATCCATTCATATACTAATGACCAGAGGATCCTGGATTTGCCGCACAAAGATTTAAGAAGGGCGCGCGCCGCTGCAGTCTCAATGATACCTACTTCAACCGGAGCAGCCAAGGCTATCGGAGAAGTGCTCCCTGAATTAAAAGGGAAGATGGATGGCCTGGCCATCCGCGTGCCTACCCCGGATGTGTCTCTTACGGATTTATCCTGCATAGTGGAAAAAGACGCTACTACCGATTCGGTAAATGCGGCATTTAAAAAAGCCGCGGAAACGAACCTTAAAGGAATATTGCAGTATCTGACTGAGCCGTTGGTATCCAAAGATTTTTACGGGTCAAATTATTCCTGCATCCTTGATGCGGAATTAACCAAGGTCATAGATGGAAAACTCGTGAAGGTGATGGGCTGGTATGATAATGAATGGGCCTATTCCTGCAGGGTCGTAGATCTGTGCGAATACATAGTCAAGAAGGGCTTATAAGCATAAAGGATAATTTATAATGCTCTACTAAAGGGGCTCCCCTCTTTTTGGGATGAGCCCCTTTTTATTGGAGGTGAAAATGAAATCAGGATGGCTGAATTGTTTTGCGATATTGGCATCAGTGTTTTTTTGGGCTTTACCCGCGCCTGCCGCAGAAAAAGAAATTTATAGCTGGGGGCTATCAAATCCAGGCTTGGTGGACGGAAGGATTATTGCGCGTAAATGGGCGGATTTGGAGCCGCAAAAAGGGAAATTCAACTGGCAGGATTTTGATAATGCGCTTGGCGAAGTAAAGGCTGCGGGTAAAAAGGTTATCTTTTGGGTTTCATTTCTGCCTACCGCCACAAAAGGCCGCGCTCCCGTAAAAGCGGTTCCCTCCTGGTTAAATGCCAAAACTTATACCGTTACCAAAAAAGGAGTTTCCGTTAATTTTATTATCCCCTGGGATGAGGTTTTTCTTGCAGAGTGGAAGAGGTTTGCACAGGCACTCGCTTTCAGATACGACGGCAATCCCAGTGTCCGCTGCATCAGGTTAGTGGAAACAGGTTTAACCGGCGTAACCCGCTATGGCGAAACTTTTAAAGAGCTCCAGCGGCAAGGTTATACTTTAGAAAAACACCAAGAGGCTATGCGGGCTATCCTTGGCGCATTTGAAGATGCATTTAAGGTCACGCCTATTTGCCAGAATTTAAACTTTCCCCTGGGCGACCCGGAGTTCAAAGAGCCGGGATACCTGGAGAACCGGCCGGAAGAAGTAGAGTGGCTGGATAGTTTTTGTAATTACGCGGTAAGTAAATATCAAACCATCCTTTTCTTTGACGGGTTGGTGGAAAGGCCTGTGCCCAAGGATTTCTTCCTTCAGAAAATATTCCGGAAATACCAGGATAAGACCATTGTTGGCGCGGCAATACCCCAGAAGGCAAAAGATATAAAGGGCACGGTGGACTGGGCGCTTGAGATGGCGGATTTTAAAATATTGGTTGCAGATGCTTCAAATCCGGAATCTGCGCGGGAATTAAGGAGATGGAAAGAATCCGAATGAAAGGAAAACTTATCTCATTGATGTTAATTTCATCAATTTTATTAGTCTCGAGAGAAGCCAACGCCGGTGCTAAGTGCGGTGATGGGATATGTTTGAGGGGAGAAAATACGCTTAATTGCAAAGAAGATTGCAATGTTGAGTATCTTTCTGGTAATCCTTTCGGCTTACACGCTGCTGCGGGTGAAATGAATTCGGTAAATGAATTAAAGGCCGATATAAGGGGTATTGTTAGATTCAGGGATCTTAACCCTAAGAGAATGCTTTCTTTTGAGGAATATGTTGCAGGTTGTAACCAGCAAATAGTCATTACTTTAGTTTCGGCAAAGGAGCGCCAGGGGAAGGCAGGCCATAGTTATTATTTATTAACCCCGGAAGAATTGGAGGAATGGAAAGCTTTAGTTAGCAGGCTGGTTGAGCGTTATGACGGGGATGATGATTTTGGCTGTAAACTGAAAGCTCCTGACTGCTATGAAGAAGGCGATAATCTGTATCCTTCAGAAAAGTTTGTTAAAAAGATTCGGAAAAACCCAGTCAAATACTGGCAGGTAGAGAATGAGTGGCTCTGGCAGATAATTCTTCCCGGCTCCGAAGATAAGCCTTCTAATCAACAGCTGCTCAACCATTTTCTGGAAATTCGTAGCGCCATTAAGAAAAGTGATCCCAGCGCAAAGATAATACTGGGTGCATTTGCCGGCCTGATTATCCCTGCAGGGCTTGACGGATATTCTGAAAGTGGATTCATGGAAGCAGGTGAAGAAGATTTAAAATATAACAGAGCGAGCTTCAATAACTTACCCCTGCAGCAGAGAAAATTAGCAGAAGATCTCAAGAAGAGGATAGTTTTTTTAATAAAAGTGGCCAGTCCTTATTATGATGTTTTAGATTATCACTCATACAAGGGTTCTGTGCAGGATATTGAATATGAAACCAGCTGGCTAATAAACAAAATGAAGGAACTGGGCGTATCCGGTAAAGAAATCTGGTCTATGGAATTCTCCGGGCCTTTTTTTAATTATGACAGCACAACACATGCAGACGAATTAGTAAAAAGATATGTAGTGGGATTAAATAGCGGGATAAAGAAGATTTTTTATAGCTCGCTTTCTCCCACTTTAGGCTGGAGCGAAAACTACATCCGGCTTGCTCTGATTGATGCAGAAGGCAATAAGAAGCCCGCTTATTATACTTATAAGCTGATGAAAGAAAAGCTATCCGGGGCTATATCCGTAGAAAAAATCGGTGATTTTATCTATAAGTTTTCCTTTCCTAATAATGACCCGGTTTTTATCCTTTGGAGCGAAACAGGGGAAAGAATAGCGGATATTAGCTATTATGTATCCTCTGCCCATGTAAAAATTACCCATATAGTAAAGGACCAAGGGAAAAAAGGTAGGGATGCTGAAATAGAAACTGTTAGTTCTCATGCAGTAAAAATAGATGAGACGCCGGTGTTTGCGCAGGAGGAGAGATGAAAACCAAATTGTTTTCGGTACTAATTACTCTATTCTTTCTACCGATTTTTATTTATGCAGAAGATTGCAGCAATACATGCCAGCCTGTTGAATTCGGGGTTGACCTTGGCGAGTCGCATGTTTTCATGCATTATGCGCAGAGCGGTAAGCAATTCATGCCGATCATCAGGGATTTGAATACGAGGGTTTCAAGGGTAATTGTATTTTGGAGTAAAATTGAACCAAAGCCACCGGTCAATGGCAAACATACCTATAACTGGAAATTGGTCGATGCTTTATTGAAGCAGATAAAAGAAGGTGACGTGATACTTTTAACCGTAACTACTACCTCAAAATGGGCAACCGAAACTAACCCGGAAGGCACTGCCACCGGAAGCCCGATAAAATCTGATTCCCGCTGCGCAGCCGATATTAAGAAAGCAGGCCTTGCGGATATGGGTATGAGCTGTTATGAGGCTTATGCCGATTTTATCAGGGACCTTGTCAAGCATACGCAGGGAAAGATAAAATACTGGAACAGGGATACTGAGCCGGCCTTAGAAAGGCATTGGCCTAAAGATAGGCCGAAGGAATACGTTGAAACCCAAAAGATATTCTATAATGCCGTTAAATCAGTACAGCCCGGGGCAGTTGTTATTGGCGGAGGCCATGCCGGAGGGTTTAATTCTTCTACGGGAGAGCCGGGGAATAAAGAATTCTTTGACTATTTCCTGAAAGAGTCAGGGGATTATTTTGATATGTTTGACGTAAGGCTCTACGCGGATAAATACTATAACCCCAATACTTCTATAGAGCACAGAGTCCGGTGGTTTAGGGAGAAAATGAAAAGCCTTGGCTACCAAAAGCCGATTGCGGCAACCGAATACGGCGGGCCGACCACTATGGACTTTCCTGAATGGGGCCAGCTAAAGAAGCTTTGTAATGAACGCGGCTACAAAGAGTTATTGGAGTATTATGATTGTAAAAAGGAATTAGAAGAAGAAGGGTTAGTGCCAGATAAGTTAAAAATGTTTTTTCACGAGGCATCTTTAGAGTTAGATAAAAAAAGGGATAGAATAGAATGTAGAGACATTACCCAGAGGACTGTTTTGGCGGCGGCAGCGGGAGTAAAGTATCTGGGCTGGTGGAATATCTTTGAGTCGCAGAGTCTACGCAATAAACCTGTCCATCCGATATTCGGAAAACTGCGGCTTATGAATATGGAGGATGGCGCAAAGAGGCCGGCTTATTATTGTTATCAGAGGATGGCGGATAAGTTATTTGGGATGTGCCAAGCAGAAAGGATAAATACTGAAAACAAAGACATTTATTTTTATAAAATTTCCCGGAAAAACAAGGAGGGCATTTACGTCCTTTGGCACAAAAGGGATTTATTTAGCGGAGAAGAAGAGCCGCCTGTTGGCTTTAAATACAATTTAGGCCTCAAAGAAGCCCTGATAACCGATGTTTTTGGCAAGGTAACAGCGCTTTCTGCAAAAGATGGAATATTGAATTTAAAAATAATGGATACCCCGTTATTTATTGAAAAGGTTTCAGAATAATATGGGTTTTGGGTTTATCCTGATTTTGTTAATCATCGGCTTAAGCGGGATGGTTGCCCAAGTCCTGCTTTTACGGGAACTTCTGGTGAGTTTCTACGGAAACGAGCTCACCCTGGGCCTGATTTTAGGCAATTGGGTGGCGCTTGAGGCATTGGGCGCGTTTATTTTCGGTAAATATATTGATAAAGCTAAAAACAGGATTAAGGTTTTCTTAGTCTTAGAGTCAGCGTTTATTTTACTTTTGCCTGTAAGCATATATTTCTGCAGGGCCTTTAAGTATTTCCTGGGGATTGCGCAGGCAGAAGCCATAGGCCTTTCTATGATATTCGCTATTTCGTTAGTCGCAGCGTTACCTATAAGTTTCTGCCACGGAGCAATATTCAGCGTGATTTCTAATATTTATTCCGGATACTCCCAGGATAATACGGGTTCTATCGCCAGGGTCTATGCCTGGGAGGCAGCAGGGACAATCATCGGCGGGATTGCCCTGACTTATTTATTTATCCCATTATTGAACTCCTTTCAGATTATAGCCGCCATATTCATTGCCAATATATTAGCCTGCTTTTTTGCGGTAAAGTTTATTGAAAAAATAAGATTATCAAAGATTAAATTATTCGCGTTTATCTTATCATCCATAGTTGTTATTATGTTTTTAAACCGCCTTCAGGGTATCTCTATTAATCAGCAGTGGCTCAAGAACAAGGTATTGGACTATCGGAATTCTATTTACGGGAATGTCGTTGTCACCGAGCAAAAAAAGCAATACACCTTTTTTTACAACGGCATCCCCATAATCACCGCTCCTTTTCCCGATAAGCAATTTGTAGAAGAATTCGGGCATCTTCCTTTGTTATTTCAGGCAGAGGCGCAAAATGTGCTTGTTGTCAGCGCAGGGGCAGGGGGCCTCATCAATGAAATTCTTAAGCACCCGGTCGAAAAGTTAGATTATGTTGAGCTTGACCCTTTGATTATCAGGATGCTTAAAGATTATCCCACGGAATTGACGAAGGAAGAGTTAAACGACCGGCGCGTTAGAGTGATAAACCGCGACGCCAGGTTTTTCTTAAAAACAAACCAGGAAAACTATGATGTTATTTTGATCGGATTTTCTAACCAGTCGGACTTAGCCACTAACCGCTTTTTTACCAGAGAATTCTTCTTTTTGGTAAAGGAGAAACTTAATCAAAAAGGAGTTTTTGCTCTTTGGCTTCCGGGTTCGCTTGCTTATTTAAGCAGTGAGTTAAAAAACATAAATATAAGCGTATTAAACAGCCTCAAGGCAACTTTCCTGAATGTGCGCATTATACCCGGAGACTACAATATTTATATGGCGTCTCCTTCAAAGGAACTTGCGGAAATTAAAGCAGAGGCCATTTCAGAAAGGATCGGGCAGCTAAAGCTTAATACGAGCCTTTTGATTCCGGATTACCTTAAATACCGCTTGAGCAGCTATTGGCTGGATTGGTTTCTTAGCGAAACGAAAGACGCAACAAAGGAATTAAACTTAGACCTTAAACCCATAGCTGTTTTTCAGACGCTCATTTTTTGGAATAAAAAGTTTGCCCCCGGGGTGAGCCGGTTGCTCGATTTCTTTAGATACGCAGATTTACGCTACGCTTTGTTCTGCATTATCCTTCTTACGGCTTTGCTTGCGTATCCAGTGGTTAAAAGAAGAAACCTAAAGGCCGCCATTTCCTACTCTATCTTTACTACCGGTTTTTTCGGGATGCTTTCCACCCTGCTTTTGATATTTGCCTTTCAGGTCTTTTACGGGTATCTTTACCACCGGTTAGGGTTTTTGATAAGTTTCTTCATGCTTGGAACGGTCTGTGGGAGCCTTTTTATTTCTCGTTATAGCAGAAAGTTTAAAAGAGCCTTTTTGATGTTTATTCTCTTTGAGGCAGTAACAGCCATATTTTCTTTTTTGATGGCATTAGCCTTAAGTAACTTCCATTGGTTTAGAAGCTACGAAAGCACGGTCTTCTTCTTTCTATTTTTTGCCTGCGGTTTTCTAATCGGAGCTGAGTTTCCCCTCGCTAGCAATATTTACCTGGCAAAAGAAGGCGGAGTGGGCAGTACAGTAGGGGTGCTTTATGCCTGCGACCTGGCAGGCGGCTGGTTTGCCGGCTTAACTGGAGGGATTATTTTGCTCCCTATTTTAGGCTTATTTAACACCTGTTTGATTATGCTGATGCTAAAAGCAAGCAGCCTGATTCTGGTTCTTTGTTTTAGGTTGACAAAAAAGGGAATTTAATATATATTACCCTTTCTTAATAATTAACCAGAGGAGGGAGTAAGGTGGCAAAGCTGACATTAAAAGGAGTTGATTTTAAGGGGAAAAAGGTCCTGGTAAGGGCGGATTTTAATGTGCCGCAGGATGCAAGCCTTAATATCACGGATGATACGCGCATCCGCGCGACCCTTCCTACTATAAAATACTTACTGGAAAACGGAGCAAAGAAGGTAATCCTGATGAGCCATTTAGGCAGGCCTGATGGCAAGGCAGTGGAAAAATATTCGCTTAAGCCCGTATCAGCAAGATTAAAAGAATTACTCGGTGAGCCGGTGAAATTTTTGAATGATTGCGTAGGAGAAAACGTAAAGAAAGAGCTGGATTCTTCATCCGAGAAAATCATCCTTTTAGAAAACTTAAGGTTTCACGCAGAAGAAGAGGCAAATGACGCTAATTTTGCCAGGCAGTTAGCCTCCCTTGCAGATATTTTCATTAATGATGCCTTTGGCACTGCCCACCGGGCGCATGCTTCAACTGAAGGAGTAGCGCATTATCTTAAGGCAGCAGCCGGTTTCCTCTTGGAAAAAGAGATCCAGTATTTAGGCAGCGCCCTGCAGAATCCCACTAAGCCCTTTATGGTTATTTTAGGAGGCGCCAAGGTCTCGGATAAAATAGGGGTGATTGAGAACCTCTTGCCTAAAAGCGATGCCATTCTCATTGGCGGAGGGATGAGTTATACATTTTTAAAGGCGCAAGGCAAGAATATCGGAAACTCAAAGCTGGAGAAAGATAAGCTGGAACTGGCAAAATCCATTTTAGAAAAGGCAGGGCAGTTAAAGAAAGAAATAGTTTTGCCTATAGACCATGTTGTCGTAGATAACATTTCTCCTGAAGCAAAAACAGAGGTAGCCGAAGGAGATATTCCCGAAGGAAAGATTGCCGTGGATATAGGGCCTAGGACAGTAGCTTTGTTTCAAGATAAATTAAAGAGCGCAAAGACAATTGTCTGGAACGGCCCGGTGGGGATATTTGAAATGGAGGCTTTCGCTAACGGAACAGAAGAAATCGCGAAATTTATCAGCACCTTAAAATGCACCTCTATTATCGGCGGAGGCGACACTGCGGCAGCAGTAGCAAAATTCAAAGTAGAAGATAAAATGTCCCATGTTTCAACCGGAGGAGGGGCAAGCCTTGAGTTTTTAGAAGGCAAGGCCCTGCCCGGGATTGCTGCGCTTTCGGAAAAATAATATGCGTAAGGCCATAATTGCGGGTAACTGGAAGATGTACAAAACTTTAAGCGAGGCCATTGAATTGGCAAACGGCTTAAAGCGCGCGCTTTTTAATATAGAGAGTGAGCTTATTGATATTGTCCTTTGCCCGCCTTTTACGGCATTAAGCGAGGTGGCAGAAGTGATAGCGGACTCAAATATCCAGCTTGGCGCTCAGGACTGCTTTTGGCAGGATGAAGGCGCATTTACCGGAGAGGTTTCCTGTAAAATGCTGGTTGACGTGGGCGCTAAGTTTGTGATCATCGGCCATTCCGAGCGCAGGCAGTTTTTCGGCGAAGCTAACGAAGGGGTGAACAAAAAAATAAAGGCTGCCTTAAAAGCTGGACTTTTCCCGATTGTCTGCTGCGGCGAAACATTAACCGAAAGAGAGAAAGGCCTGACTTTTCAGGTTTTGTCCGACCATGTAAATAACGGGCTTTCCGGGATAGAAGAGCAGGATATTCTAAATATCGTGATTGCTTACGAGCCGGTCTGGGCAATCGGCACAGGCAAGACCGCAACCCCACAGCAGGCAGAGGAGGCGCAAAAATATATTCGCGAATTAATAAAAAAATTGTATAATAAAGAAGTAGCTGACAATATCAGGATACAGTACGGCGGAAGCGTAAAGCCGGAGAATGCGCAGGAGTTAATCAGCCAGCCGGATATTGACGGCGCTCTGGTAGGCGGGGCAAGCCTGTCTGCGGAAAGCTTTAGCCTGATAGTAAAAAGCGCAAGCGAGGTAAAAAAATGATGAATTTTCTGATTGTCATACATGTTATGGTTTGTATAGGCCTGATAATGATTGTCCTTATCCAGCGGGGAAGAGGAAGCGGTTTAGTAGAGGCTTTTTCCGGAGTGGAATCAATGTTTGGCACTAAAACCGATGCCTTTCTTACGCGCACAACTACCGTGCTCTCTATCTTATTTTTTGCGACCTGCCTGGGGCTGGCATTCCTTTCGGTAAGCAAAAGCCGTTCATTGATGGGTAATGTCAGGCCGCAGGAGGAAACCAGCCAAAAAGAAGAGCCCATTGCGCAGGAGCCGGCTCAGGGGACGCAACAGGCGCAGGCCGAGCAGCCTGTTAAAGAGGAATCTAAGCAAGAAACAACACCTATTACTCCATAAATTGCATACTTTCGCAGAAACTCTTTTTTTAACTACCATAGAGCGGTAGTTTTTTTGTTTATTGAGAGGCTTCACTTTGTGGCCTTAATATTATGAACCGGAAATTATTCTGGATTTTCGCATTAAGCGCAAGCGTTTATTTTACCCAGGGGATAGAAGGCCTTCCTTCACAGGGGCTTTTTTATTACCTGAAAGAGACCCTTAATTTCCCGGCGGAAAAAATAATGCTTATCAGCGTAATTACTTCTTTTGCCTGGATAGTAAAGCCTCCGATTGGCTATGCGGTAGATAATTATTTCTGCAAAAAAACCTGGATTTTTATCGCGCTTTTCTTTGATGTGCTTTCAGTAGTGATTTTAGGCCTGAATGCCCTGCCAATAGCTTTACTCATCAGCCTTTTATTATTGAACTCAACTAATACCGCCTTCAGGGATGTGGCTGCAGACGGGATAATGTGCGTAGAGGGGAAATTGTATCAGGCGACGGGTAAAATCCAGAGCGTGCAGTGGATAGCCATATCAATATCAGCTTTACTCACCGGGATAGGAGGAGGCTATATTGCACAGAAATGGGATTACAAGGCAGCTTTCCTCTGCCTGATTCCTGTTTATATTTTAGTAGGCATCTGCGCCCATTTTTATAGCGAAGAAAAAAACTGTTATGTAAAGCGTGCTTCAACGCTTTGGCAGGATACAAAAATCCTCTTCTCTGACAAGAGGCTTATGATTATAGGCGTATTCATATTCCTTTATAAATATTCCCCGTCATTCGGCACTCCGCTATTTTTCATACAAAGGGACACATTCAAGTGGGACAAAATCTGGATCGGCTGGCTGGGAACAATCGGCACGGTGTTTTCCATTATCGGCTCGCTTTTATATTTTAAATTCAGCAGGCGTATCAATATTAAGAAGTGGCTCTTTTTTTCCGTATTCCTGGGCGCTCTGACTACTCTTAGCTATCTTTACTACACTCCTGTTACTGCGGTTATTTATGACATAGTTTACAGCCTGATGGGCATGTTCATATTTCTTATGATTATGGATTTTATGGCCAGAAATACGCTAAAGGGGCTTGAGGCAACTTCTTTTGCCTTGCTTGCCAGCTTCAGCAATTTGGCGCTCTTTACGAGCGGGCTCTCAGGGGCGTATTTACTCCCGAGGGTAGGCTTGAAGTGGCTGATAGTTTTATCCTCTTTAACCAGTTTTTTATGTTTACCTTTAATTAATAAAATAGGCGAACCACCTAAAACAGCATAAGTCGCAAGAATAGGAGGGGGAAGGCATGAAGACAATATTTTTAATGATGGTATTGCTAAGTTTGCCGGCTTTTATTTTTTGCCAGGAAGAAATTACCATTACTACCTATTATCCTTCCCCATACGGCTCCTATAATGAATTATTGGTATCCAGCAGGCAGGCAATAGGGAATGTGGACCGCCTTGGCAACGTAGATTCAGATGACCTGGCTGAGGATAATTTCGGCCTGCCGGTAGCCGGAAGTTTAACTGTTGCCAGGAAAATAGGCATAGGCACGAAAACTCCGATTGCAGATTCTGATGGGGCTTTGGACGTAGTCGGAGAGCTTTTAGCCGGAAGCGGCAATGAGCCGACTCTTGTTAATATTATGAATACTGATATTGAAGGAGCCTCTTCCATAGATTTCTTTGATAACAATGGGGATAAAAAAGGGTGGGTGGGTTATGGCAATACGATGATGGGTACTGGTTTGCCTCAAGGCTTAAGGAATAGAGTTTTTCTGGGAGCCCATGATGATGAGGATGTTATTATACGCTCAGGGGCAAATGCTGCCATCCTGTTAATGGCTGGCGCAGGAGATGTTCGAGTGGGAGTAGGGACAGCTGCTCCGCAGGCAAGGTTGGATGTGGCTGGAGGGATAAAAGTCGGATATGTTGACGATGCTGGTTGTAACATTCATACGCCAGGGACATTCAGATATAATAGCGGTTCTATGGAATATTGTGATGGCACGGAATGGAAGAAACTTGCACCGTTAAATCCTACTCTTCATCCTTGTTCGGATTCAGATGTTTCGCCGGGATCAACTGAGTGCGACACTGGAATTGCTCCTGATTCTGGTTTTTGTAGTGTTACGGCTTTTGATGGAACAGGATGCGGTCATTCCTCTTGTGAAATAAGGCAAGTGCATACGAATTTGGCAATTGTTGTCGAATCGGATCACTGCGGCACTGTTAATTGTACTGCCAGGTGCATATCACAGTAGTGTGGATAATCTATCGTAGGCTGCCAACCTTATTATTCCCGTTTTCCCTGCCTTGAAAATCCCGCAAAATATGGTATATTTTATTACCCTCTTTTAAACTGCGAGAGATATTTATGTTAAAAATGAGAGTTAATTTTATATTATTTTGTGCCCTTTTAATCCTTAGCCATGCCTGGGCCGGGGAGGATAGGCATTATATAGCTACACAATATTGGACCTTTTTAGGCGACGGAGCCAGGGCCTCTTCAGTTCAATGGGATGTTACAGGTAATTACGGAACTCCGGTAGCCGGAGAAAAATATTATTCCGGAGATAGGTATGTAGCAGAAGAGCACATCAGGCAGATGCTGGAGCATGGCATAAACGTCTTAAGCATTGGCTGGTTTAACCAGCAGGGCGACCAGACAGTCTGGAGCAGCCTTGACCCGGATAAGGCATTTCAGGAAGGGCCGATGCAGGCGTATAATTTCCAGGATATCAAGTTTGCCATAAGCTATGATATCTGCACCCGTTCGTGGCTGGTGCACCAGGCAGAGAACCTTTGGGGAAATGATGTTCTGCCAGGGTTAACTTTTTATGACCCGCTGGTAGCTGCTACCGGGATGTATCCGCCCTCATACGATTTTTCCCTCTCCTCAAACGGAAAATATATCTATGATGAATTGTTAAGTTTTGATTTTGATTATTTGGCAAGGACATATTTTTCCCGGGGTAATTATCTGAAGATCGGCAATAAGCACGTCGTGTTTATTTACGACAGCTGGAGGTTCAATAATGGAAAGAATGCGGACCTGGTTAATGGTTTTGGCCGGGCCTTAAACCGCATAAGAACGGAGTTATACAATAAATACGGTATTATGCTGTATCTGGTAGGGGATTTTGCTAAATACTCCGCTACTTATTTGCCGATGGAGTATGCAAATGGCGCTATTCTTAGCCGGCCAGAGGACTATAAGAACTGGGGGTACTTACAGCAATACGATGCTATCGGAAGCTGGAATATCCTTGATGGCAATTATTTCGCAAGATATGGGAGCGTTTCGTTAGGCGCTTATACCGATATGGCAGAGGATGTGAATAATGAGTGGATTAATGTCGTGCTCTCTGAAAAGAGGAAATACAGGATGTACCTCTCTGAGGATGCAAAATTAGCTTACGGCTCGCAAGATGTGCGTTTGGATTATATCCCGTTATTAGCTTTTTCATTTTGGGGGATGTACCCTGACCCGGACACCAATATGAAAATGTGGTCCCTGGATACGGGCCTGGCCGAGGTGACAAAGCAGGCTGATATGGTAAGAAGGTTCAGGGAGAGGAGTTTATGCGCTGAAGAAGATAAGGACTTGGTATATCAGGTTGCCTGGAACCAGTGGTCAGAAGCGCAGATTATGGAGTTGGCAGTCCAGAAGCCCGGGGAGCCATATCCCGGCGGGTACTACGATAGGTATCTGAATAGCGTTAAGGATATTTTAGCTACGGATAACAGCCCGCCTCAGGTTTTAAGCGTATCCCCGGAGAGCCTAACAGCCAAAGTTAATATCCCGGTGGATATTAGCGCTACCTATGCGGATAGTAATGGCTGGCAGGATATTCAACACGGGGCTATTTTGATTAACTCTTCATTTAAGCTTAAGAATTGTTTCTTAGGATACTACAATCATAATTCCAATAAACTCTATATCAGGAATAACGCCAATACCGCCTGGCTGGGAGGTTTTAGCCCAGGGGCAAACGCAACTATAGAAAACTCTTATGCAAGGCTTAACTGCAGGCAAACCGTTGTGACAGGTTCAGGCGCCAATTTAACCATAAAGTGGAATATAACTTTCAAATCAAATTTTACCGGCGCAAAGAATACCTATCTTTATGTCAGGGATGATGCCAATAGTTTTTCCGGCCCCTACGAATTAGGAACTTGCGTAATACTTCCGTAAGCCAACCTTATTTTTCTTGCCTTTTCCCACCTCTAATATATAATATATAACTATGTTAAAAATATTAGAACCTTTTGTCTTGACTTTTATCCCTATCTTCGTGGCAGTGGATGCTATAGGAAACATTCCTCTTTTCATTTCTTTGGTAGAAGGCGCATCCAAAAAGCAGCGGCAGAAGATAGTCCTTCAGTCTATCATTACCGCCACCTTCGTAGCCATTCTTTTTATGTTTATCGGTAAGTGGATACTCCGGCTTATCGGCATAACCGTGCCTGATTTTCAGGTGGCAGGAGGGATACTGCTTTTTGTCATTTCCATGCGCCTGCTTCTTCCCGGAGCGCAGAAGATCCTATTATCCGACGGACGGGATAAGGATATCGGGGTTTTTCCTTTAGGCACGCCTCTCATCACCGGCCCCGCGGTCTTGACCACTACATTAATGATGCTGGACAGCTTCGGTATCTGGCCAACCTTTGTTTCTCTTGTTGTGAATATGCTCATCAGCTGGATAACGCTTGCCAAGGCGGATTTTATTATCAGGCTAATGGGTCCGAGCGGCACCCGGGCTTTTTCAAAAATAATGTATATATTGCTTGCGGCAATCGGAGTAATGATGGTCAGGCGCGGGATAATGGGGGTATTCTTTTCATGATGCGCAGTGTCCTAACGTTCATTATGGCCGGAGGCAAGGGAGAGCGGCTCTACCCTTTGACAAAAGATAGGACTAAGCCTGCAGTGCCCTTTGGCGGAATTTACAGGATTATTGATTTTACCTTAAGTAACTGCATAAATTCGGGCCTACGCAAAATTTACATCCTTACCCAATATAAATCCGCGTCTTTACAAAGGCACATCCGTTTAGGATGGAATATTCTTCCCTCGGAGCTGGCGCAGTTTATTGAGATATTGCCGGCGCAGCAGAGGGTGGGGGAATCCTGGTATATGGGGACTGCGGATGCGATTTTCCAGAACCTTTATACCCTGGAAATTGACAAGTCTGACGAAGTCCTGATTTTAGCCGGAGACCATGTCTACAAAATGAATTATTATGCGATGATAGATTTTCACCGCGAGTTGGATGCGGATTTGACCGTGGGAGTGGTAGAAGTAGATAGAGAAAAGGCCACCCATTTAGGGGTAGTGGAAGTGGATAATGACGGGAAAATCATCGGTTTTCAGGAGAAGCCGTCTAAGCCTGCAGCCATACCATACCAGCCGGATAAAGCCTACGCCTCAATGGGGATATATGTTTTTAAGCACCCGGTCATTGAAGAAGAGCTTCACGAAGACGCAAAGAAGCGCCATTCCTCCCATGATTTCGGAAAAGATATTATTCCCCAGATGTTGAAAAAAGGCCTGAAGATAGCCATTTATAATTTTATTGATGAAAACAGAAAAGAGGCAAAATACTGGCGGGATATCGGGACCATTGACGCTTATTACGAAGCCAACCTGGATTTGGTGCAGGTTGACCCGGTATTTAACCTTTATGACAAAGACTGGCCGATAAGGACATACCAGGAGCAGTTCCCTCCGGCAAAGACGGTTTTTTCCGGAGACGAGGTCACCGGCAGGATAGGCCTGATGCTGGATTCAATTGTCTCCGGCGGAAGCATTATTTCAGGAGGCAGGGTGCAGCGCTCCATACTCTCGCCCAATGTGCGGGTAAACAGCTATTCGCAGATTTATGATTCCATACTTATGGAAGGGGTAAATGTCGGCAGGTACGCCAAGATTAAACGCGCCATTATAGATAAAGACGTGACTATTCCGCAGGGGATGGTTATTGGCTATGACCCCAGCGAAGATAAGAAAAGGTTTCATGTTACCGAATCGGGGATTGTGGTAGTAGCCAAAGGCACGGTGATAGGTGATTAGAAAAGCGAAAATAAAGGATATAAAAGAGATACAGAAGCTCATCAATGCTTTCGCGAGCAAAGATTTAATGCTGCCGCGTTCCCTAAATGAGCTCTATGAGAATATCAGGGACTTTTGGGTGGCAGAAGGAAATAGGAAGATTATTGGTTGCGCAGCCCTGCATGTCTCCTGGGATAACCTGGCGGAGATTAAGTCTTTGGCTGTCGCTAAATTTGCGCAAAGAAAAGGCATAGGAAGGCAGTTAATTGAAACCTGCCTTAAAGAGGCTAAAGATTTAGGATCCGGAAAGGTTTTTGTGCTTACTTACAGGCCGGAATATTTTAAGAAATTCGGTTTTAAAAAAATAAGCCATGAGCGCCTTCCCCATAAAATCTGGGCGGAATGCATAAATTGCTGCAAATTCCCTGATTGCGATGAGACTGCCCTTCTCAAAGACTTGTAAAATTACCTCAATATGGTATAATTCCGGAATTTGAACGTAAATCCGAATATTTAAAACGGAGGAGAGATGGATTATTTACTGACTGATGAGCAAAAAATGGTGCAGGAGCTGGCGCGTAAAATCGCCAATGAAAAATTAAGGCCGGTAGCAGCCAAATACGACCAATCAGAAGAATTTCCCTGGGATGTCTTGAAAGTTATTGCCCAGTCAGATTTATTCGCTATCTTTGTTCCCGCTGAATACGGCGGGACAGGAGGAGGCGTTTTGGACCTGTGTTTAGTGACCGAAGAATTATCCCGCGCCTGCGGCGGTATTGCGGTTTGCTACGCTGCTTCAGCCCTGGGGACATTCCCGATTATCCTCTTTGGTACTGACGAGCAGAAGAAAAAATACCTTCCGGATTTAGCCAGCGGCAAGAAAATCGCCGCCTTCGGTATCACCGAGCCGGAAGCAGGCTCTGATGCCTCGGCAATTAAGACTTCCGCGCGTAAAGACGGCAACCACTATATTTTAAACGGCACCAAGCATTTTATTACTAACGGAAAAGAGGCCCAGACTTATACCATAATTGCCATGACCGATAAAACCAAAGGCGCAAGAGGCGCTTCGGCATTTATTGTGGAGAAGGGCACTCCCGGGTTTACCTTCGGGAAGAAAGAAGAAAAGTTGGGCATCCGCGCTTCCATAACCAGCGAATTAGTCTTTAATGAATGTAAAGTGCCTAAAGAAAACCTCCTGGCAAAAGAGGGTATGGGTTTTATCGTGACCATGAAGACATTTGATAAATCCAGGCCCGGTGTAGCAGCCCAGGCATTAGGTATTGCGCAGGGCGCGCTGGATGTAGCGGTAAAATATGCGAAGGAGAGAGTCCAGTTCGGAAAGTCCATTTCCAGCTTTCAGGGTATCCAATGGATGCTCGCGGATATGGCTACAGAAGTTGAGGCAGCGAGGGCATTAGTCTATGCCACAAGCCGCCAGATTGACGCCGGAGTAAAGGATGTGGCTAAGGATTCGGCTATGGCAAAACTGTACGCTTCGGATGTGGCGATGAAGGTCTCAACGGATGCGGTGCAGATATTGGGCGGTTACGGATATATGCGCGATTACCCGGCGGAAAAATATATGCGCGATGCCAAGATCACCCAGATTTATGAAGGCACTAACCAGATCCAGCGCAATATCATCGCCCTGCAGTTAATTAAGGAAATGGCGAAATAAAATGAACATAATCGTCTGCATCAAGCAGGTTCCGGAAACTACCGAAGTCAGGATTAACCCCGAAACAAATACGCTTATCCGCGAAGGGGTAAAGTCTATTATTAACCCTTTTGATATGTATGCCATTGAAGAAGGCGTGCGCCTGAAAGAAAAATTCGGAGGAAAAGTTACTATAATTACTATGGGCCCGCCTCAGGCAGAGCAGGCATTAAGGGAAGCAGTTTCTATGGGAGCGGATGAGGCAATACTTGTTTGCGACCGCGCCTTTGCCGGAAGCGATACCTGGGCTACCAGTTATACTTTAGCTTCAGCAATAAAGAAGTTAGGCGCCTTTGATGTAATAATCTGCGGAAAGCAGGCTTCGGACGGAGACACGGCGCAGGTGGGGCCGGGGATTTCCGCGCACTTAGATATCCCCCAGGTTACTTACGTAAAAAAGATAGAAGAGGTAAAGGAAAAGAGCATGCGCGTGGAAAGGTTAATGGAAGAGGGCTTTGAAGTGATTGAAACGCCTATTCCGGTGCTACTTACCGTAGTGAAAGAAATTAATGAGCCCCGGCTTCCTTCTTTAAAAGGGATGATGCGCGCAAAACAGGTAAAGATTAACCACCTCACCCAAAAAGAATTAAATTTAGATTCCCAGAGTATCGGCCTGTGTGGCTCTCCCACGCAGGTAGTGAAGATTTTTACTCCCCCTGCTCGCCAGGGCGGCCAGATACTTGACGGCGAGTCGCAGGAGGTTGCGGAGAAATTGGCGCAACTATTGAAAGGCGAAATCACTTAAATGCCTATCCAAATTATCGTAGAAAAATGCACCGGCTGCACATTATGCATCAAGTCTTGTCCTTTTGATGCTATCCGCATTATGGACAAACGGGCAGTTATTGATTTAAATAAATGCAATCTCTGCGGCGCCTGCGTGCCTGCCTGTAAATTCAAGGCAGTGCTTCTGGAAAAAGATGCGCAGGTCTGCGTTACCCCGGACATCAAAGACTATAAAGGCATCTGGGTGTTTATTGAGCAGAAGAAGGGCAAGGTGCAGTCAGTTTCTTATGAGCTTTTGGGCAAGGCGCAGGAGTTAGCCAGGAAATTAAATTGTCAGGTGGGAGCGGTATTAATCGGGAATAATTTAGAGGACCAGGTGGATGAATTAATCTGGCAGGGCGCGGATAATGTATATCTGGTGGAAGCCCCGGAAATCGCCAATTTTCAGGATGAGCCGTACACAAATATACTGATTAGATTGATACAGAAATATAAACCCGAAATCCTCCTTTGCGGCGCCACTGCCATCGGCCGCTCTTTGATTTCGCGCGTAGCAGTGAATATAAAATCCGGTTTAACCGCAGATTGCACCGGATTAGATATTGACCCGCAAAAGAAGATACTCTTACAGACCCGGCCCGCATTCGGCGGAAATATTATGGCTACCATTATCAGCCCGAATTTCCGTCCCCAGATGGCGACTGTCCGGCATAAAGTAATGCAGCCTATTGTTCCGGATAAAAAAAGAAAAGGAAAAATCATCAAGGAGAGTTTTGATGGCCAGGTTTATTTCTCCCGCACAAAATTGCTGGATATCGTAGAAGAAGTAGAGTCGTTGGTGAATTTAGCGGAAGCAGATATAATTGTCTCCGGAGGAAGGGGCATGGGAGGGCAGGAGAACTTTAAAATTTTGGAGGAGTTTGCTCATGTCATCGGCGCGGCAGTCGGAGCTTCGCGCGCAGCAGTGGATTCCGGGTGGATGCCCTATTCCCATCAGGTAGGGCAAACCGGAAGGACAGTCGGGCCAAAAATATATTTTGCCTGCGGGATTTCCGGCCAGATCCAGCATTTAGTGGGGATGCAGTCTTCAAAAATCATCATTGCCATAAATAAGGACCCGGATGCGCCTATCTTTAAAGTTGCTACCTACGGGATAGTCGGGGACCTCTTTCAAATTGTTCCGGCCTTAACTAAAAAATTCAAAGAAACACTTAAGAGATAATTCACAAAAGGAGGTAGTCCATGAAATTCAGAATTTTTATTTTCTTGATTTTCTTGGCATTACCCGTTATTCTTTCTGCCCAGGAAGAGATCACCATTACTACCTATTATCCTTCTCCTTACGGCTCTTATAATGATTTATACGTAAAACATCAGATAGTGGTGGGGAATGTGGATAACGACAGCATTCAGGACGAGCGTGATATGCTTCGCGATGCAGCAACAGGGAGCTCTATTGAAGGAGGAGTCTCTGTAAGGGGGGCGTTGCATATCGGGCGTATAAACTGGCAGGGTCCTGTTGATATGTATTATCCTCTGGCGGTTTATAATAGCGATGAAACTCGGGATGCTATTATGCAATTAGAAGGCGTGGCAACCGATGATTATAATTTCAGCGGAATGATGCTTTCTTCAACCAGGTATCTAGGCCGGTCTCCCCGAAACTGGAGCATTGAGCACCGTAGCTACGACCCTTTTAATCCCGGAAACGCCAATGTCGGGGTAAACGGAAAGGAAAATCACGATTTTCTTATAGAGCATTATGTTGATGATACCGGAGTCTCAATACCGGCCTTAAGGATTAGCGAAGCTAATAGCCCGGGACAGGCCCATGTTTTTATCCCCGGCCATTTAAATCTGGGGGTAGATCTTGACGACGACAGCAATGTCAGCCTTTATGCCTGGGATGGGGACGGCGCTGCTGAAGCGACTCTGCAGGGAGTAGGTAATGGGGTTAATTATGCTGCGCTTTCGTTAGCCAATCCGGGGCCTACAGTCAGGATGTGGCAGGCGGCTATGGGCCAGGCAGCTTCAGTATTGAATAAATTGGTTTTTAGGTACACGCCGGATTTTGATGGGGGAGCTTGGACTAATCACATGGTAGTAGATGCTTCCGGAAATGTTGGCATTGGAACCAATAGTCCTTCCGTTAAATTAGATGTGCAGGGAAGTATGAATTTTACAGGCCAGAAGATTTGTATTGTTTTGCCTGCGGGCGGTAGCGGCGGCGCTCCTGCGCCTCTTTTGGTTCCAGCGAGTTGGACAAAGACTACTTGTTCAAATTTTGCGACTACTCAGCTTGGCGGAAGCGGCTATAGGGTAGGATGCATATTTACTACTAGTTCCTCTGTCGGCACGGGTACAAATAATCCGTCTCCTAACTGCGGTTGGTAAGAGAAGTTACTCTCTTTGATTATATTTTCTGATAATATCCAGCGCCGGCCTCTGGCTTCCATCATCTCCCATCAGCCCCATTGAGCCGAAATAAGGCTCATCACGGTCGTATAATAATAACCAAAAAACTTTCTCTACACCTAAACCTTCAGCTTGTTTAAGCGCTTCTTTAAGCCACTCTGCCTGCTTATTGGGGGAGCTGTCATCAAGCCGGGTTCCTACCGGAGTCGCCTGGCTGACATAGCCGAATTCAGAAACCCATATCGGCTTTTCGCTGACGCCGGCCTCAGCCATATACTTACGGGCATGCTCAATATAGCTTGAGAAGGTAAAGCCGTTAACTTCCCGGTCAGGAAAATAATAATTATGCACATTCACTACATCAAAGGCTTTGGTTTCTAATATCGGCTTCAGGTAGTTATCGTGCCTATTGGCAAATTCCCGCTGCATTTCTTCGGTCTTTCTGTCACGGGTAATGCCGCAGGCCATTGCCGCATGAAGGACAACCGCATCAGGGTCGGCGCTTTTTATTGTCTTATAGGTTTCGGTTAAGAGTTTTGCGTATTCTTCAATGGTGCCGTTCCAGAAACCGGGTGCATTCACCTCATTTTCAATTTCATAATATATTTTAATTTTCCTATTTTTATAACGGCTGGCCACGGCCTTTACAAATTTCTTCCAGCGGTTTATCTCTTTTGGCATGGAAGAGGCAATAAAGCCGCTTCCTCCCCTGCGTTTAGGCTGAGCAATTGTCCCCCATAAAGAAACTGACCTTAAATTAAGGAGTATATCCACATTTTCTTCCTCTGCCTTTTTTACCTTTTCATCCATCTTCTCCCAATAGTATCCTGACTTATCCAGCCTGTCGATAAGAGGGAAGATAGCAAACCCGCGCTTAAAAGAGGCCCTGACCATGTTCGGGTTTTGTTTCATCAGGGTATCCCTGTATTCGTTATTTGCTTTTTCGTAGGGCTCTATTTCCTGCCACTTGACTACATTACGCATTATTCCGACATTCAGCTCCTTAGCGTATTTTAAAATCCCCATAAAATTATCCGCGTGCATGCCGATACTTAAATGTTTTTTTTCGGCCGCTAAGGCAACGTCAGGCATAAATAAGCTCAGGCAAAATAACAAAACTAAGAACTTTCCTCTTTTCATATCCGCTCCTTTCAATAAATAAAATTTTATCAATACATATATTACTACAACTTCAATTTAGTGCAACAGTTTTTTGCAATTTGACAATTCGACCTCGTAGGCCATGACCTACGAGGTGGGAAATATTTTCTTATGTCATCTTTGCATATAAGTGTATCTGGATGCACCATAAAGCAACTATTTATAACAATATGTTAAAGAATGTTAAATTTCTCCTTGACAAATTCTGGTTTTTTATTTATAATGCAGGCAATATGTTAGGAGAACTATAATGCCAAACGGCGGATTAATGACAATTGAGGAATTAGCTGAATACCTGAAGGTGACGCGCCGGACTATTTATGAGTGGCTGAAACAGAATAAGATCCCGGCGGTAAAACTGGTGGGGCAGTGGCGTTTTAGAAGGGATAAAATTGACAATTGGATAGAAACCCGTTCTTTACACTAAACACCCGGCCTTATCTGACAGGCCGGTGTTCACCTGTGTGAAAGGAGAGATTATGTATTTCAAAAAATTAGAGCTTGTTGGCTTTAAGTCATTTTGCGACAAGACCACTTTAAACTTTGAGCCGGGGATTACCGCTATCGTCGGCCCAAACGGTTGCGGAAAATGCCTGCATTATGATTCGCTGGTTACCTTAAATAATGGCACAAGAATTAAAATAGGGGAATTGGTGGAGGGCGCCCTAAGAAGACCAGGTAACTCGGAGAAATTGGATGATGGAGTTATGGCTGCAGGCCATCTTCAAAATACTCATATTTTATCTTTAAATCCACACACGCTCAAAATTGAGAGCAGGCCGGTATTTGCTTTTATCAAAAGAAAAGCCCCGGATTATCTTTTGGAAATCAAGACCCATTCGGGAAGGAGGGTAACCACCACACATTACCATCCTTTTTTCAGCCTTAAAGGCGGACAGGTTATCGAGCTTAAAGCTGGAGAACTGAAGGCGGGGATAAGAATTGCCATACCGCGGGTTATTAAAACAGAAAAAACTAGCAACAAGCTTGATCTTTTTGGTATCTTAAAGAAATTTAAAGAAGAGGACCTTTTGTATATTACTTACTGCGAAGAATTGTCTGAATTGCTACGAGAGATAAAAACCGGATATGGTACCTGCAATCAAATGGCAGCCTCATTAAATATGAATCAACAGGCCATAAGGTCCGCTATAGACGGTCAGTCAATGAATGCGGTTTATTTTATGAAGCTGTTGGAAGAAAAGGGAGAAACGGATATCCCTGAGTTTGCCAGGAATTTAAAGAGTAAGGGCAGCGGAGAAATTTATCTTCCCCGAGAAATAGATGCTTCGTTGGCAAGGTTTCTGGGTTATCTTATCTCAGAAGGACGGATAACGGACACAAATCAGGTTTGGTTTGTCAACGAAGACGAGGCCGTGGCCAGTGATTTTGTGGAGTGCTCTAAAAGGTCTTTTGGCGTTGACGCAAAAATTTTTAATTATAAAACCTGCGCTAAGGATGTGATAATTTTCTCTGCTGCCCTATGTAGGTTTTTAGATAGGGCATTTGGATTTAAAATAGGAAGCTTATCCAAAGAAAAGACCGTCCCAGAGCAGTTCTTTGGTTCCGGCGAAAATATCATCAGAGAATTCCTTTCTGCGCTTTTTGAAGGCGATGCCTATGTGTCTATAGCCAAAGGAAGAAGCGGAGCCTATTTTGAATACTCCACTGCCTCTAAAAACTTGGCAGAAGGCGTTGCGAGCTTGCTTCTTAGATTAGGGGTGCATTCATCAATAAAAGAAAAAATAAAATGCGCCACTAACACCAGGGCCAAAATAAAAAGAAAATATTATTCCGTGTATATCTATAACCTTGAAAATGTCAAGCGCCTGGCAGCTTTATTAAATTTCAGAGGCAAGAAGGCGAAAAAGTTAGAAGAAATTGGGAAACTGGAGCTAAAAACAAATTTGAATTTGGACCTTATCCCAGAAATTAATGCCCTGTTCAAAGATTTAGTAAAGTTATCCGGTATTAATGTTAAAAAACTAAGAAAGGTTGCTCCAAAACTTGCCGCCTATTATGAGAATAGATGCCTGCCCAGCCGCCAGGGGTTGCTTGAGTCCTTGAGCGTTGTTGCGGAACATTCAAGGCTGGAGGGTTTGGAAAAGAGTATCTTTGATTACCTTAAATTACTGGCAAATTCGGATATTTACTGGGATGAAATCACTGAAATTAAAAAGGTCTATTCAGAGGAGTGGGTTTACGATTTGTCAATTTCAGGAAATCATAATTTCATAGCCGAAGATATTATCGTCCATAATAGCAACCTTATGGATTCCATACGCTGGGTATTAGGGGAGCAGTCGGCAAAATCCCTGCGCGGCTCTGATATGCAGGACGTTATCTTTAGCGGCACGGATTCAAAAGAGAGCGTAGGCATGGCTGAAGTGACCCTTACTTTTGACAACGAAAAAAGGTTTTTTAATGTTGACGGCGATGAGGTTGCGATTACCCGCAGGCTCTTTCGTTCAGGAGAAAGCGAGTACCTGCTGAACAAAGCCGAGGTGCGGCTTAAGGATATACTGGATATACTTTTAGGCACGGGCATAGGCGCAGAGAGCTATTCCATAGTTGCCCAGGGGAAGATTGATTTAGTCTTAAGTTCGCGTCCGGAAGACCGGCGCATGGTTTTTGATGAGGCATCAGGGATAACCAAATATAAGGCCCAGAAAAGGGAAACCGAAAGAAGGCTGGAGGAAACCGAGCAGAACCTTTTAAGGGTCAATGATATTATTACGGAAGTAAAACGGCAGATAGGGAGTTTAGAGCGCCAGGCAAATAAGGCGCGCCGGTATAAAGAGGTATTTGAAGATTTAAAGCAGAAGGAAATTAATTCAGCAGCCTTAGAAAGAAAGAGCCTTTTGGGGCAAAAAGACGCCATTATAGGGCAATTAAGGGCTCTGGAGTCCAAAGAGGCAGAGCTCCTTA
>JBFMBZ010000041.1:0-4327 GCA_040754615.1 Candidatus Omnitrophota bacterium
TTGATGCCCTTCTAAGTCCACAAAGAAATAATAATCCCATGCCTTCTTCTTGGAGGGCCGGGATTCTATCTTGGTTAAATTAATTTTATGCTTCTTAAAAGGCATAAGCATATCATGCAAGGCCCCAACCCGGTCTTTAATGGAAAAAACTACGGAAGTCTTATCATTACCGGTTTTTCCTGCCGGCGCTCTGCCGATAACCAAAAAGCGCGTAATATTATGCGGGGAATCCTCTATATCTTTTGCGATGACTTTTAAATCGTAAACTTTAGCCGCAAGGAGCGAAGCAATGCAGGCGCTGTTTTTTTCTCTTGCGGAAATCTTTGCAGCAGCCGTGGTGCTTGAAACTTCTATCTTTTCTGCTTTTGGTAAATTCTCCTGCAGCCATAAACGGCACTGGGCGAAAACCTGAGGATTGGAATAAATGCGCTTAATCTTAGACAAGGCGCATTTTGCCAGAAGGTTATGCGAAACATCCAGGATTACCTGAGCGCAAATCTTTAAATCTGAATCCAGAAGCATATCTAGAGTATGCGTCACAGCTCCTTCTATGGAATTCTCAATAGGGACCACGCCGTAATCTACCCGCTCTTTTTCTACGGAAAGGAAAACATCCGATATGTTATCGCAGGCGATATACTCCATCCGGGAGCCAAATCTTTTCATTGCCGCAAGATGCGTGAAGGTAGCCTGTGGCCCAAGGTAAGCTATCCTTAAAGGCCTGCCTTGTGAAATACAGGCAGACATAATTTCGCGGTAAATTGCTTCCAAGGCATCTTCTTTCAGGGGGCCTTTATTCTCGTTCAATATCCTGTTTAATACCTGCCTTTCCCTCTCCGGGGAATAAACACTCTTTCCTGACCTCTGCTTCAACTTGGCAACTTCCAAAGTAATCCCTGCCCGGCTGTTCAAAAGTTGGATTATCTTTTTATCAATACCGTCTATTTTACTGCGTAACCCCTCCAGCCTCATTTATCTCCTCCGTTATCTGTTGTTTTTTGAGCAGCTCCTTCAAGTAACTCGCCTTTTATCTGTAAATTTGAAAACTCTTCTATCTTCGGCAAATCATCCAGAGATTTTAAACCGAAATATTCCAGGAATTGGCGCGTAGTGCCGAACACAAAAGGCCTGCCCGGAGCCTTTTTCCTGCCGGAAATCCGTATAAGGTTCTTGTCCATCAGGCTCTTCATTACTCCGTCAGCATTAACGCTCCTTAATGATTCTATTTCCAGGCGAGTAACCGGCTGTTTATATGCGACTATTGCCAGGGTCTCCAGCGCCTGCCGGGATAACCTTTCTACTCGTTTAATCTTAAAGAGTTTCTTTAGAAACGGCCCGGCTTCTGGAGAGGTAATCATCTGAAACCCTCCGGCAATTTCCGCAACCCTGATGCCCCGGCCGTTTGTCTCGTATTCTGATTTCAAATCCTCTATAACGCCGCGGACCAGGCTTGCATCAAGCCCTCCCAAAGATTCTTTGATCTGGTCAATCACCAGGGGTTTGTCGCTGGCAAATAAAAGCGCCTCGATTATATTTTTAACGTTATCCTGGGACATCTAAATAGCTTTCTTCTGCTTGTAAACCAGATTTAACAACTCTTCCGTAGTTAAAACAGACGGCTCGCCTTCCAGTGCCTTTTTTACCATGCTCAGGGCTTCTGTTTTTTTGTATTCCAGCTGCATCAACACAGCTACCGCCTCTTCTACTATATCCTTGGGCCCCTTTTCCTCTATTTTTGCTTTCGCATCCTGTATCAGGCCGAATTTGCCCACCTTATTCTGCAGCTTTGCGATGATCTCTCTCGCCCTCTGTTCGCCAATGCCGGGCAATGACTTTAAGAAGGAAATATCCCCTTCGTCAATTGCCTTGGCAATCTGGGATATCGGCTTATTTAATGCCTTTAGCGCTGCGCGCGGGCCTATACCCGAAACCGTAATGAAAACTTGAAAAAAATCTTTTTCTATATCATTTAAAAATCCGATTAACACAGGCATGCTCTTTGACTGCTCCACCTGTAAATAATGGAAAGTTACCAGGCTAATCTTACCCTCCCCCAAATCCTGCTCCAGCCTCTCCATTACAGTCTGAGGAATCAGGACCTCGTAACAAAGGCTTCCGGTGTCAATAACAATGTAGTTTGTGCCCTTTTCTATTACTTTTCCGCAGATTCTTGAGATCATATGTGATTCATGTAGCTATGCGCTATTGCCAGAGCCAATGCGTCGGTGACATCCGTGTATTTAGGTAAAACGCTCAAATTCAATAAGCTCACCACCATCCTCTGCACCTGAGATTTTGAAGCAAGGCCCCTGCCTACCATTGCTTTTTTCACCCGGGTAGCGGCATATTCTGCTAAACGCACATTCTGCACAGAACAGGCTAAGCAAATTACTCCCCGCGCCTGCCCCAAGAGATAAGACGTGGCAGGATGCCGGTAATGCGCATAAATCTTTTCCAGGACCATAATCTGAGGCCTGGTATCAACAATTAATTTGGTTATTGCGCTGTATATCTTATCCAGCCTTTTTGGCAACGGGTCTTGAGGCCTGGTGGTAATTATCCCTGCTTCCAATAATGATAAATTATTTTTCCTGGCCTCAATTACTCCGTATCCTGTAATGGTTAAAGCCGGGTCAATCCCAAGGATTACCATAACCTACTCTAAAGCAGCCTGCTCCATTATTTCATCAGGTATGTCGAAGTTGGCGTAAACCTGCTGCACATCATCGTGCTCTTCTAAAGCATCAATTAAAGCAAGGAGCTGCTTTGCGTCATTACCCGTCAATTTTATGGTGGAGGAAGGGATCATGGTCAGTTCAGCATCCTGGCACTTTATCCCTTTTTCCTGTATTGCCTGTTTTACCTTTTCAAAATCCTGCACCGACGTCATAACTTCATAATTCTTATCGTCGGCCTTAAAATCTTCTGCCCCTGCATCTAAAACAATATTCATCAGCTCTTCTTCGTTAATCTGGCTTTTTTCCATAAGAAAATAGCCTTTCTTGGTAAACATCCAGGCGACAGAGCCCGCCCCAGCCATATTCCCGCCTCTTTTGGACATAATATTACGCAGCTCCGCGGTAGTGCGGTTTTTATTGTCAGTCAGGGCCTCGATTAAAAGAGCTACGCCTCCGGGGCCGTATGCTTCATACATTACCGACTCATAAACGACTCCGGGAAGCTCGCCGGTTCCCCTTTTTATGGCCATCTTCACGTTATCCGAAGGCATATTTGCTTCTTTTGCCTTGGCAATCACTGCGCGCAGCCTTGAATTTGTATCCGGGTTGCCTCCTCCTTCACGCGCAACCACAGTAAGCTCTTTAATAAGCTTGGTATAGGCAGCGCCTTTTTTGGCATCCGCTGCCATTTTTTTGCCTTTATTTGTTTTCCATTTTGAGTGACCAGACATTTTTCCCTCCTAAAATACTTTGGGCCTATAGACTATTGACCCATTTTTCAAGATTAAAAGGGGCAGGCGAAATAAGCCGGGTTTTGTGTGGATACGAATTAAGCGCATCCTTTTTGGCCATTTCTCTCAACTCCGAAGTTACCCTCGAAGCTTTAGCAGTCAACCCGGGATTATTAGCGCGCCGGATAAGCGCTCATCCCCTATTGGACCTTGCTCCGCGTAGAGATTGCCCCGTTTCACTCCCGCCAAAGGCGGGCCTCGTCTCTGTGGCTCTCCCGCCAAAATACCTGGCGGGTCCGCCACGATTTGTGGCGGAGATCCTTTCCGAATTAACTTCGGAAGGCGGGTATTACCCGCTACGCTATCCTCCGGAGGCCGGACTTTCCTCCCCGGGTTAAAGCCGGGGCGGCCAATTTCCGCCTGCCTTATTTATCAAATACGCAAGAATTTTTCTTAAAATGCTCTTTAACCGCCTTAGTAGCTAATTTATCCGCCCCCTTATTATCTTCGCGGGGAATATTCTTCAGGGAAATTTTTTTGAAAGCTGAAAGGAGATTCTGTGCCTGGTTATAAAGGCCCAGTATGTTAGGATGCTTTACTTTATATTCTTTTTTCAGCTGCCTGTACAAAAGCTGGCTATCAGTGTTTATTTTCAGGTTTTCCGCCCGCATCTTCAGCGCTTCCTGAAGGCCGTATATTAAAGCCGTATATTCCGCAACATTGTTGGTGGCATTACCGATAAAACTTGATACATTTTTGACCACCTCTTTTCCACTGCAAATAATCACCCCTATTCCGCTGGGCCCGGGATTGCCTTTAGATGCCCCGTCTATATAGATTTCAAGCTCCTTCATCAACATAAAGTATCCTGTTGCAGGTCTCACACGTAATGATGCGCTCGTACATTTTTATCAAATT
>JBFMBZ010000042.1:0-4415 GCA_040754615.1 Candidatus Omnitrophota bacterium
AAAAATCTCGCTCGGGATACGCCAGGGCCAATATTATGAAGTAACCGAAGGCTTAAAAGAGGGGGATCTGGTAGTAGTTTTGGGCCAACAGAGGCTGCGCGAAGGAAGCGAAGTTATAACCGAGGAACAGAAATGAACCTACCTGAATTCGGAGTAAAAAGGCCGGTAACCAACCTGATGATATTTTTCGGCATAATTATACTTTCCGCTTACAGCCTGACGCGCATAGGCATTGATTCTCTTCCCAAAATCGATCCGCCCTTCATTACTGTCATCTCAGGTTATCCCGGGGCAAATCCTTCTGACGTAGAGATAAAAGTTACGGAGCCGCTGGAAAACCAGCTTGCCACCCTTCCGGGCTTAGAAAAAATAACCAGCCGCTCTGTTGAAGGCGCTTCATTTATTTCCCTGAAGTTCATCTGGGGCACAAACCTGGATGAAGCATCCAATGATATCCGCGACCGCATAGAACTGGCAAAACGTTTCCTGCCGGATATCCCGGATGAGATGGATAACCCTTTTATCTTTAAGTTTAATACTGCAAATATACCTATTCTGTTTCTGGGGGTGACGGCACAGGAGTCCTATCCGGGGCTACGCGACCTTATTGATAAGCGCGTGGGAGATGCCCTGCGCCAGCTTCCAGGAGTGGGCACGGTACAGATAGAGGGAGGATTAGAGCGTCAAATCAATATCTGGATAGACAGGCACCGGCTTGAGGGTTATGGCCTTTCCATCCTGGATATGCAGGAAGTTTTAAGCCGGGAGAATATCAGCCAGCCGGTGGGGAATTTAAGAAGCGGCCTTACGGATTACCTTTTGAGAATCCCGGGAGAATTCCAGTCTCCGGATGAGATAAGCCTGGTGATTCTAGGAAAGCGCGAAGGGAAAACCGTTTATTTAAAAGATGTTGCCCGTATCGAAGACAGTTTTAAGGAAGTAGTCACCTCGGTAAAAATAAACGGAAAGCTTGGCGTCCTGCTTATGGTACAGAAACAGACAGATACCAATACCGTAGAGGTAGCAGAAAGGGTTAAGGCAAAGCTTAAAGAGTTAGAGGGCGCGCTTCCTCAGGATATAGAGATGAATGTCATCTTTGATAATTCCAAGGATATCATTGATTCCCTTAACTCTCTCAAACGCACGCTCTGGACAGGGATAGCCCTGGTTATTTTAGTGGTTTGGTTCTTTTTGCGCCAAATAAAGCCCAGCCTGATTATTGCCCTGACCATTCCTTTTTCCCTGCTCATCGTTTTCATTTATATGTTCCTGACCGGAAAAACTATTAATAGCATCAGCCTTTCTTCCCTGGCAATATCAACAGGAATGGTGGTGGATGCGGCTATCGTGATTGTAGATAATGTATTCCGGAGATTAGAGAGAGGAAACCGGCCGCAGGAGGCAGCCATATTCGGAGCACAGGAGATGTTTATCGCCATCAGCGCCTCAGTTCTGACCACAATCGTGGTTTTCTTGCCCATGCTTTTTATTCCCGGAGTAATCGGGATTATGTTCGGTGAACTGGCAATTATTGTCACGGTTACGCTTTTAGCTTCGCTGTTTACTGCTTCTACATTCAGCCCGATGCTCTGTGCAAAATGGATGGGTATTGGCCAGCGGCCAGGGGCCAGCGGTCATCGGTTAAAACTTACCAAGCTCTATGAGTTGTCTGAGCAACTATTCACATCTTGGGAGAATTTTTACGAAAAACAGCTTAACCGGTGTTTAAAACATAAAAAATTGGTGGTGCTAGGGTTTTTTGCGGTATTCATTATGAGTTTACTGTTTACCCCTTTTGTGGGTACTGAATTTATGCCTACGGAAGATACCGGAGACCTGCGGGTTACCGCAGAATTGCCTGTGGGAACCAGGCTCGAAGAAACGGAAAAAGTGGCCAGGCGTATCGAAGAGATTTACAGGGTTGATGTGCCTGAGGCCAGGCTTTATTTTGCGCGTAGCGGCTCGGTCGGCGGAGCAGGCAGGGCGTTTAATCCCACTTCCGGAACGCACGTGGTAATCAGCGGAGCAAAGCTGGTTTCAAAAACCGAAAGGCAAAGGTCTGTGGATGAAATAGGAGAGTTGCTAAGGGAGAGGATCCGCGCTATCCCCGGTATTGTCAGGACAGATGTCTCTACGGGCAACCCCATTGGCCGCTTGATTACGGGTACAGGCGGAAAGCCCGTGCAAATTGAAATTATCGGGAATTCATTTGAAGATACGGATAGGGTAGCAAATGAGCTAAAAGAGGCTATGGGAAAAATTCCCGGGGCAGTGGATATAACTATATCACGGCAGTTAACGCGGCCTGAGATAAGAATTCAGGTTGACCGGGAAAAAGCAGGCGGCCTCGGCATAAATATGAATACAGTGGCTAGCAGCCTGCGTACCTATATAGAAGGCCAGAGCGCCACAAAATACCGGGAGAAGGGAGAGACTTACGATATATACGTGCGCCTGGAAGATAAAAGCCGTCAAAAAATAGAGGATATCCAGAACCTGCCGATAATTACCGCAGTTACCGGCAAACAAGTGAGGCTCTCTAATATTGCCAAGATAGAAGAAACCTTTGGCCCCCTTGAGATTGAGCGTAAGAACCGTGAGAGGGTAGTGCGGGTGGAATGTAACACCTTTGGCAGGCCTTCGGGAAAAGTAGTGGATGATGTCCGCAGGGCGATACAAAAAATCAGCCTGCCTCAGGATGTAATGATTAATATAGGAGGGGAGGCAGAGGAGCAGAAAAAGGCATTCAGGGATTTATTCCTGTTACTTATTTTGGGTATTTCTCTTGTCTATATGGTTATGGCTGCGCAGTTCGAGTCCTTATTTGACCCCTTTATCGTAATGTTCGCTGTGCCGTTTACGTTTTCCGGAGTAATCTTTGCTTTCTTAATTACGCGCACCACGTTAAGCGTAGTTACGTATCTTGGCGTAGTCATGTTAATGGGCATCGTGGTCAATAATGCCATAGTCCTGATTAGTTATATTAATATCCTGCGCCAGCGCGGGCATTCTCTGATTGATGCGATTACCTTGGGAGGAAAGGATAGGTTGCGTCCGGTGCTGATGACTACTATTACTACCCTTGCCGGGCTCCTTCCCCTTGCGTTTTCACGAGGAGAAGGCTCAGAAGTCTGGCAGCCGCTGGGTATCACTATGGTCGGAGGGCTTTTAGTTTCTACGTTTATAACCATGCTTTTTGTGCCTACGCTTTATGCGATTTTTGAGAGCAAGTTTAAAAGAAAGAAGGTGGCTGATGTTTAAAATGGTTATGATTGTCTATAATGAAGCCCTGGATGAAGAGGTAATGGAGGTATTGGCCCAGTGCGAAAATAAAAATTACACTAAAATCTCCGGAGCGCTCGGTAAGGGCACCTCTTCGGGGACACACCAGGGTAATGATACTTGGCCGGGAAGAAATAATATCCTCTATGTATATTGTGATGAGCAGGATGCAAAAAAAATACTCTTAAAGACAAGGGAGTTAAGAAAGACACTGGGCAAAGAAGGCATTAAGGCATTTCTCCTATCCGCAGAAGAATCCACCTGACCCTTAGAAAACGCTTTCCTTTTTGGGCAAAATCGGCTTGAAAATAGATAAATATTATTACATATTTATTATGGGCCAGCGCACGTTTACTTACCTTACGGAGGAAATACCGTTTAATAAAGGGAAATGAATGGAGACTCTCGCGTTTGAAGACAGAAGGACTTTTTATCGCTTTGGGGTAAATCTTCCTTTAAGATACCGGGCGCTTAACGGAAAGTTAAGAAAGAGATTCATTGCTGAAACACAAAATATCTGCGCTGATGGGCTGGGTATTATCTCAAATGCCGAATTAATCCCCGCTACTCCTTTGGAGATTTGGCTTGATATACCTGATGACGGAGAAGCACTCCACGCCAAAGGGGAGGTAGTTTGGGCAAGGGCCTGCCCGGGCAATAAGTTTATTGTAGGCATCAGCCTGAAAGAAACTGATTTTATGGGCATCTCGCGGCTCATCTACGCCCCTAAGCCGGATGCGAATACTCAAAGGCGAAATGTTCCCCTGCTAAAACGCCTTTTCCGTTTCTTCAAAAGATAACCCTACCCTCCAGCCCCAGGCTCTCATAATTCTTGCATCCCTTTCAAAAAATGATATAATTATTACCTAAAGTCAACTTAAGGAGGTAGAAAGATGAGAATTTTATTATTGTCGCTATTGGCTCTTTCTCTTAGCCTGATGGGTTGCGAGAGTATGGGCCCCAAGACCAAGACAGGCGCAGTTGCCGGCGGAGTGCTTGGCGCGGCAGCAGGCGGGATAATCGGCCATCAGAGCGGACATGGCCTGGAAGGCGCTGCAATCGGAGCAGCAGCAGGAGCTCTTGGCGGCGGGTTAATCGGAAGCGCAATGGACGATTCGGATAAGCAGGCTTTA
>JBFMBZ010000043.1:0-15043 GCA_040754615.1 Candidatus Omnitrophota bacterium
ACAACCGATCCCTATATGCTCACTGTTTACCTTCAGGAAGTTGCGCAGGAATTCCATAAATTTTACGATTTGCACCGGGTTTTAGGCGAGGACCGCGCTTTAACTGCAAGCCGCATCTGCCTTATTGACGCGACAAAAACGGTAATCTCCGCAGGGCTAAAATTGCTGGGAGTTTCTTTGCCGGAAAGAATGTAAAAATGCACAGCCACAAGGTATTAAATATTGCGTTGGCGCAGGCGCCCTTACAGGAAAGCTTAAGTAAGGAGCTCGGCATTTCAAAGATATTAGCCCAGGTATTAATAAACCGCGGGTTGCGCGATTTTAAAAGCGCAGGAGAATTCTTAAACATAAAGGTAGATAATTTTCTTGACCCCTCTTCGCTGCCCGATATGGATAAAGCAGTGGGTTTTCTTAAGGCTGCCGCAAAGAACAAAGAAAAGGTGATGATCTGCGGGGATTACGATGCTGACGGCATAACCGCGGTTGCGTTATTAAAGGGGAGCCTTCTAAGCCAGGGCCTGGATGTAACGCATTATCTGCCGCACCGGATAAAGGATGGCTACGGATTAAATAAAAATATTATTCGCCTTGCCAAACAGAATAATATCAAGATTTTGATTACCGTTGACTGCGGTATCAGTAACCACAAGGAAATCTCAGAGCTTAAAAAAAATGGCATAGCTACCATAGTTACGGACCATCATGAGCCGGCATCAATTGGCCTGCCGGAGGCATTCTGCATCATAAACCCTAAATTAAAAGATTGCGGATATAAGTTTAGGGACCTGGCTGGAGTGGGCGTAGCTTATAAACTCTGCCAGGCAATGAGCAATTCCCGGTTGCTTGAAGAGCTGGATTTAGTCGCTCTGGGCACCATTGCCGACAGCGTTCCGTTAAAGGGAGAGAACAGGATAATTGCCCGGGAGGGGTTATTGCGGTTTCCCCGTACGAAGAGGCCGGGATTGCAGGCGTTGATAGAAAATGCGGGCTTGAAAGCCGAGCAGAAATTCACTTCTACCTTTATAAGTTTTATTATCGGTCCGCGCATTAACGCCAGCGGCCGTATGGACACGGCTGAAGAGTCGCTGCGCCTTTTAATGAGCCAGGATAGGCCCGAAGCAGAAGCGCTTGCAAAATCACTGGAGGCATTTAACCGCCAGCGCCAGAAAGTTGAAAGCAGGATCATGGGAGAGGCAGAAGATCTAATCAACCGGGAAGTCAATTTTAAAGAGCAGAAGATTATCGTTATCGCCAAAGAAGACTGGCATCAGGGCGTGCTGGGCATAGTTGCTTCTAAGCTTGCGGATAAGTTTTACCGGCCGGCCATAGTTATTTCGCTTAACGACACTCTTTGCAAAGGTTCTGCGCGCTCCATCAAGAATTTCCACTTATTTGAGGCCTTAAAAGAATGCCAGCAGTTCTTGAATGCCTTCGGCGGCCACAGCCATGCTGCGGGCCTGGTTATTTCAAAAGAGAGCATTGATGATTTTAGGCGGCATATCAACCGCCTGGCGAGCGACGCCCTTTCTATAGAAGACCTGCTCCCCAGTATAGATATAGATATGGAATTAAGCTTTGCGGATATCAATGAAATGATGATAGCCGAACTCGGCAGCTTAGAGCCATTCGGCACGGGAAACCCCGAGCCGCTATTCTTAAGCCGGAACCTCAAACTAAAAAGCCAGCCGCAGGTATTAGGAAGGGAAACATTAAAGTTCTGGGTAACGGACGGCGCCTTTACTTATCAGGCCATCGGTTTTGGGATGGCTAATTTAAAAGAGAGCCTGATAGAAGCAAATTCTTTTGACTTGGTTTATACTCCCAGGCTGGATACTTGGAAGGAAGAATCCGGGATTCTCTTGGAGATCGAGGAGATTTTCTTAAGGTAAAATCAGGCTTTTTGAAAAGCGCCTTTCTTGATGCATTTAGCGCACAGGTACACTCTTTCAGGCCGGCCCGAAATATATATGCGCATCTTCTGAAGGTTCGGAAGGAATTTGCGTTTTGTCCAGCGGCTTATCTTGCTGCCTGTGCCGCCCTTACTTTTTGCCTGGCCTTTTCTGGTAACGATTTTTCCCGTAAGTCTGCCCTTGTGGCACAAAGCACATTTTTTTAACATATTTATCAGCTCCTATTCTGTAAAGAAGAAGTATACTGAAAAAAAGCGCCTTGTCAAGAACTATGAATAAGGTTTTGGAAGGATTAAACCAGGAACAGATTGAGGCCGTAACGCATAAAAACGGGCCTCTCCTGATTATTGCCGGTGCAGGTACAGGCAAGACCACTATGATTACCCGCAGGATCGCCTGGATTATTTACGAAGGCCTGGCCAAGACTAATGAAATCCTGGCTCTTACCTTTACGGATAAAGCTGCAAACCAGATGCTTAACCGGGTAGATATTTTAGTCCCCTACGGCTATACGGATATCTGGATTTCTACTTTTCATGCTTTTAGCGACCGGCTATTGCGGGAGAATTCGGTCCTTGCGGGCCTGGACTCTGATTTTAAAGTTTTGACCCGGCCTGAAGCCGTGGTTTTCTTACGCGAGCGCCTTTTTGAATTCCAGCTTGATTATTTCCGGCCGCTCTCTTCGCCCACCCGTTTTATCGAAGCCATGGTTTCTCTGTTCAGCCGGGCAAAAGATGAGGATATTTCACCATCTGAATACCTTGCTTATGCCGGCAGCCTTATGCGTAAATCCGAAGAAAACCCGAAAGATGAGGCTTTGGCAGAAGAAGCCAGCCAGCAGATGGAGATTGCCCTGGCATACGCAAAATATCAGGAGCTGCTTCTAAAGGAAGGGGTGGTGGATTTTGGAAACCAGTTTTACTTAGGCCTTGAGCTTCTAAGGAAGCACCCTTTGGTCCTGAAAAAGTACCAGGAGCAGTTTAAATACATATTGGTGGATGAATTTCAAGATACAAATTATGCCCAGTTTCAGATGATAAAGTTACTGGCGCAAGGCAGAGAGAATATCACCGTTACCGGAGACGACGACCAATGCATATACCGCTTCCGCGGCGCCGCTTATTCTAACCTGATAAACTTCATGAGTGCTTTCCCGAAAGCCAAGTCCATAAGCATTATCATGAATTATCGCTCCAGCCAACCCATTTTGGAAAGCGCATACCGCCTCATCCAGAATAATAATCCTGACCGGTTTGAGGTTAAGTCAGGGATTAATAAAAGGCTGGTCAGCTCTTCCGGCCAGGGCGAAGGCCCGAAGCAGCGTTGCTTTGAGGTAAATTCCTCCGAATCCGACTGGGTTGCCGAGGCCATTGCGGAAAAAGTAAAGAGCGCACAATATGCCTACCGGGACTTTGCGATACTGGTCCGTTCTAACGCGGATGCCCAAAGTTACCTTCAGGCACTGAATATGCAGGCTATACCCTGGAAGTTCAGCGGCAATCAGGGCCTCTATTCAAGAGAGGAAGTAAAGCTTTGCATCCATTTCCTGCGTTTTACGGCGAACCCCTTTGATTCGCTCAGCCTCTATTATTTATGCAGCAGCGAAATATACAAGTTGAACCTTTCTGATTTGAGCCTGTGCATGCATTACGCAAAGAGCAGGAATAGGCCCTTGTATTCGGTATTCAAGAATGTAAGGCAGCTCCCGCAGCTGTCTGAAGTTAGCGAAGAGACCCATCATAAAATAGATAAACTGCTTTCGGATTCGGAAAAATTCCTTAAAATAGCCAATGAAGAGCCGGCGGGGAGGCTCTTGTATTCTTTTTTAACCGATACCGGTTATCTAAAGAAACTTACGCATGATATTAACTTAGAGAAAGAAACAAAGATTCAGAATATCGCCAGGTTTTTTAATAAGGTGCGGGATTTTGAACTGGCGGCAAGGGATGAGCGGGTAGTAAACTTTGTAAATTATCTGGGGCTTTTGATGAATGCGGGGGATGACCCGGAGAGCGTAGATGTAGACCCGGATGCCGACGCGGTAAACGTGCTTACCATACACAAAGCCAAAGGCCTGGAATTTAAAGTAGTGTTTATGGTCAACCTGGTGAACGGCCGTTTTCCCGTAGCGCATAGAAAACAAATAATCGAATTGGCCGATTCCCTGATTAAAGAGGCCCTTCCTTCGGGGGATTTTCATCTTCAGGAGGAGAGGCGTTTATTTTATGTGGGCATGACCCGGGCAAAAGAGGAATTATATTTCACTTCTTCGGCAGATTACGGCGGACTGAGGCTTCGTAAAAGGAGCCAGTTTGTCATTGAGGCGCTGGGTGAAGAGGCAAAGATAAGAGACGCAGGAAAAGAGAGCTCCCTGGAAAAAATAAAGCGTTTTGCCCCAAGAAAAGAGCCGACGGCACCCGGGGAGCCGGATATTGCCCAGGACGAACTCCTGAACCTGAGTTTTTATCAGATAGATGATTATCTTACCTGCCCATTGAAATATAAATATGTGCATATCTTGCGTGTGCCCATTATGGAGCACCATACGGTTGTTTACGGCCGCGCCATGCACGAGGCGGTAACAAAATATTTCAAAGCAAAGATAGAGGAAAGGAAGATGGGGTTATCCGAGCTGCTGGGCATCTTTCAGGAAGGTTTTGACCCGCAAGGATTTTTGGACGAAAAGCACGAGGCCTTGCGTTTAGAGAAGGGTAAAGAGGCATTGGCCAGTTTTTATCAAAAAGAAGAGAAAGCCGGGAGCCGGCCGGAATATATTGAAAAAGAGTTTTCTTTTTCCTTTGAAAATAATAAAATAAGGGGCCGGTTCGACCGTATTGATATGGAAGGCACGGACGGGGTAATCATAGACTTTAAAACCTCGGAACTGACTAAACAGAAGGACGCGGATAAGCGCGCCAAAGAAAGCCTGCAGCTGGCTATATATGCCCTTGCTTATAAGGATATCTATGGCAAAATCCCCAAGAGGGAGGAGCTCTATTTTCTGGAATCCGGGCTCATCGGCAAGGACGAAAAGAAGGAGGAAGATTTAGAGAAGGCAAAGGAAAAGATAAGGGAGGTTTCAAGAGGCTTACGCCGGAGAATTTTTGAGGCCAAGCCCGAATATCTTTCCTGTTTATACTGCGCCTATAACCAGGTCTGCCCCAAGGCACTATTAAAATAAACCTAAAAAAGGAAAATAATATGGATACGCTGAAAACAAAATCAATCAAAAGCATTGAAGAAAAAATGGCTTCTTTCGATAGGGAATCTTTGCGTTACAGGGTGCTTGAGAGCGCAAAAAACTTTAAGACGTCCTGGATAGAGTTTGGCCGCGCGCTCTATTCGGCCTGGAAGGATAAGCTTTATAAAGACTGGGGATTCGGGTCATTTGAGTTATATACGGCTAAAGAAATAGGCATAAGGAAAGAGACGGCGATGAAGCTCTTGCGGTCATATTATTTCCTGGAAAAAGAAGAGCCGCAGTATCTAAAAGATGATTTTATCCAAAATGCAGAAACGCCTGCCTTGCCGGGGTACGATTCAGTTGATGTGCTGCGCCGGGCAAAAAACAACAAAATGCTGGATGAAGAGGATTATTTGAAATTAAAGAAAGGGATCTTTGAAGAAGGAAGGGATGCTGTATCCATTAAGCGGGACCTGACGCAGATTATCAGGCAGAGAAGGGAACTTGATACGGAGGAGGTTTTGCGCCAGAGAAAATTGGCTACCGTAAAGAGGTTCGTGGGGATTCTAAAGTCACTGAAAAAAGAGATTGAGATATCAAAGCTCCTGCCTTACCCCCTTATTAAAGAAGCGCAGGCACTAATCGTTAAACTGGAGTCTGAATTGCCTTAGGTTTTTAAAATATGCGTAAGTTAACGGTTCTTCTAATTTTAATTATTTTATTGGCGCTCCTGGGGACTCTTCGCAGTAAATTCCCGGGGCTGGCTATCTTTAAGCCCTCTTCGCTATTTACTGGCGGCGCCAAGGCTGACAGAGGGGCAGGCCGCGTAGGAGAAAAGATTATTTACGAAGTAAAATTAGGCAAAATGTATCTGGGCCAGTCAGAATTCAGGCACCTTAAGAAAACCACCCTTGACGGAAGGCCGGTAAATTTAGTAACCTTCCAGACAAAAATCACCAACTTCAGCGACCTGGAGACAATATACAGCAATGCCGACGATTACCTCCCTTTACGGGTTGAGCGCGATATCCGTAATTGGTTCAGGCGCGAGAAAATCATTGAAGTCTATGACCAGAAGAATTTCACCGCCTCCATAACCAAACATAACGGCACGAGCTCAGGCAGGAAAGAAGAGATACAGATAAAAAAAGACGGCCCCATCCAGAATGCGGTGCTTCTTCCTTATTACCTTCGGCGCATAGAAAAATTGAGGGTGGGATGGAATATGAAAGTTGACTTCCCCACCCAGCAATTATTAATTACGCTGGTTTCCATAGAAACAGTGGAAGTCCCGGCAGGGTTCTTTAAAGCTTATTACTTTGAGAGCACCCCTCCCAAAGTCAAGATTTGGGTAAGCGCGGACGACCTGCGGATACCGGTGAAGATAGAAGGTAACGGGCTCCTGAGTTATGCGATGTCCATGAAAAAATATATTTATAAAGAATAATACCGCTATGCCGGCGCTTGAAGCATTCTTTGATAAAGAAGGGAAGATTTCCCGAAAATTACAGCAGCTCGGGGTTAAAGAAAGTGACGTAATAGAGAAATTCATCCGCTCCCGGGGGCCTGGCGGACAGAATGTTAATAAAACCTCTACTTGCGTTTACTTAAAGCACATTCCTACCGGAATAGAGGTAAAATTCCAAAGGGAGCGTAAACAGGCCCAGAACCGTTATTTGGCATGGAGCCTTTTGCTTGATAAGATTGAATCCTTCTCTCTTGAAAAATTAGCCGAAGAGCGAGAGGCAAGAGAAAAGCTAAAGAGAAAAAGCCGTAAAAAACCTCGGCGTGTCAAATTAAGGATATTAGAGGCAAAACGCAGGAATTCCGAGAAGAAGCTCTTACGGGCTAAAATCCACGGATTTGAGGAATAGGAGGGGAGCGTTTAAGATGCTACGCCTAAGTTTTCAGGTAAAGATTACTTTAGTGATAATATTTTCCATGCTTTTTGCCGGGGCATTGAGCAACCTTCTGATTTACAAATTTTCGCTTGAATCCCAATTTAACGAACTAAGAAGTAAACTGATGATAATTGCCCAGACCGCGGGATTATTGATAGATGCCGATACGCTATTAGGGGTGCCTTTAAGCCATCAAGGCACAAACTCCGAGGCCTACAAAGTTATTGCGCAGAAACTAAAGAAGATAAGAGAAGTTAACCCTCAGATCAAATATATATATACCATGGCCAGGACGCAAGAGGAGGGTATCTGGCAGTTTATCGTTGACCCGGAACCGGAGCCGCAAGCCGGTAGAGGCAATAAGGATAACCCCACTTCTTATCCTGGTGACCGTTACGATGCCAGCCGTTTCCCCGAGATGCTTAAGGCCTTCCATGGCCCTTCTGCCGATACAAAATTAGAGATTGATGAATGGGGGGTTACGCTCTCCGGTTACGCCCCGGTGCGCGATAGCGCAGGCGAGGCTGTTGCGATGGTGGGGGTTGATGTTACTGCGGATAATGTTTATTTGACACAAAAAGCAGTCCATAGAAGGGCGTTTCTGGTTATGCTCCTTGGGATAATAACTTCCATTGCCTTAGGGATGTTGATTTCAAGGCGGGTGACCGGGCCCTTGAAAAAACTGGTTGAAGGTACGCGTAGCGTAGCTAGAGGTAACTTGAATTATGCGGTGGCAGTTGAAGGCAGCGATGAGCTCTCGGAACTTGCCGCTTCTTTTAATCAAATGTCGAAGAGCCTGTATGAATCCCGAAAAAAAATAATGAGTTATTTCTATGATGTGGTACAGTCTATGGTGCGCATCCTGGAAGCAAGGGACCATTATACCCGGGGCCATTCCGAAATGGTGGCGCAGTATTCCGAAATGATAGCCTTAAAGATGGGGTTTCCCAAAGAAAAAATAGAAGAGTTGAAGGAAATGGCGCTTCTTCACGATATAGGAAAGCTGGGCATTAAAGAAAGCATTTTAAATAAAAGGGAGAAACTTACCGAAGAGGAATGGGGGATAATCAGAAAGCACCCCATTATCGGCGAAGATATCCTTAAACCTATTTTAATAACCGAGGAGATGCTGGCAATGGTCAGGAGCCATCATGAGCGTTACGACGGGAAAGGTTACCCTGACGCGCTGGGCCAAGAGAAGATAAATATATTTGCGGCTATACTTTCCGTTGCTGACGCCTACGACGCGATGACGTCTTGCCGCGCATACAGAGAGGCGATGGCAAAGGCAGACGCGATAGAAGAGTTAAAGAAAAACAGCGGTACCCAGTTTAACCCAAAAGTAGTGCAGGCGTTCCTGGAGGTTATAGATGGGGTTTAGAAGGCTCAGGCCGGAAATCAACTTTATCATCCTTGCCTTGGCAATAATGCTGCTCTGGTATGCGGGCAGGTATTTTAACCTCGATACGGATTCCCTGAAGAAAAACTTAGAGCACATCCCTGTTTTTTACAGCGCGCTGTTATACGTTATTCTTTATGTAGTTATTACCTTCTTTATCTTTTTCTCAAAAGACGTCTTGTGGTTTGTAGGGGCAGTCTTATTCGGGGTGTTTTTCAGCACTTTGCTTATCTGCATTGCCGAAGCCATAAACGCAGGCGTACTCTTTCATCTGTCGCGGTATCTCGGCAGGGAATATGTGGAAAAAAACCTGAAAGGAAAATACAAGAACCTTGATGAGAAATTTGCCAATATAAGCTTCTTCTGGCTTTTTGTCTTCCGGGCGGCGCCGCTTATACCTTACAGGTTCATGGACCTTGCTGCGGGGCTGACCAGCATTAATTTCAAGAAATACCTCTTCGCGCAAATCCTCGGTTCTCCGGTCAAGATGTTCTGGATACAATACATTCTTTACGGAGTGGGTAAAAGCGTTTTTAAGGACCCTAAAATGTTGGTGGAATATTTCTTAAGCAACCGGTTCTTATTGATAATCAGCCTGGGTTATCTTCTATTAATATTGCTAGTAATTTATAAGATGAAAAAGAAAGAGTAATGCTATGGCGGTAAAGATAAAATTTTTAGGCGGGGTGAGGACCGTTACCGGCTCAAGCCATCTGATTTCAACGGCTAAAACGCAGGTTCTTCTGGACGCGGGCCTCTTTCAGGGCCGGCGCGATGAATTTTACCGGGAGAATACAACATTCAGCTACAATCCGCGTACCCTCAATGCGCTTGTCTTGTCCCACGCCCACATAGACCATAGCGGCAATATCCCTAACCTGGTCAGAAAAGGCCTGCGCTGTAAAATTTATTCTACCTCTGCCACAAAGGACGTCTCAAGGCTCATGCTTGAAGACTCGGGGAAGGTCCAGGAGGAAGATATCAGGTACGTAAATAAGATTAATAGACGCCTCGGCCTTCCTTTAAGGAGCGCCCTGTATTCAAAAAAAGACGCGGATAAAGCCATAAAGAGGTTCCGGCCTATTTCTTACGGCCAGAGGTTCTGCATTGCAAGAGATATCTGGGTTACTCTTTTTGACGCAGGCCACATACTCGGCTCAAGCGTAATGGCCTTAGAGCTAAAGCAGGAGAGCGGGGTCGTCAGAGTCGGCTATGCCGTTGATTTGGGAAGGAGAAATCTCCCTCTGTTGAATGACCCGGTTTACTTGAAAGGGGTGGATTACCTGATTTTAGAGAGCACCTACGGAGGCAGGGTGCATGCTCCCATAGAAGAGGCAAAGGATAAACTGAAAGAGGCGATAAACCGGGCGATAGGAAGAAAGGGCAAGATTCTCATCCCTTCTTTTACCTTGGAGCGGGCGCAGGAAATAATTTATTTCCTAAACGGGCTCTTGAAAGAAAAACTCATACCGAGGGTCCCTGTTTTTGTGGATAGCCCCCTGGCTACGGATATCACCGAATTATTTAAGTTCCACAGCGCCTTTTTGGATGAAAATACCCGCCAGGCGATTAAAAGCGGAAATAGCCCCTTTGAATTCTTAAACCTCAGGTTTATCCGGGAGCAGAAAGATTCCAAGGCGCTCAATAATGACAGGAGGCCGATGATTATAATCTCGGGCTCCGGGATGTGCGAATCGGGAAGGATACTCCACCATCTTAAAAATAATATCGAAGATTCAAGGAATATGATCCTTGTAGTCGGATATATGGCGGCGGATACACTGGGAAAGAAGATTGTTGAGAAGGCCCCCTATGTGCGGATATTCGGCGTAGAATACCAGCTTAACGCCGAAGTAGTTGTGATTAACGCGTTTTCCGGCCACGCCGACAGAAACGAGCTATGCGATTATGTGGATAATAGCCTTCCCTTAAAAAGAATCTTTCTGGTTCACGGGGACCAGGACCAGTCTTTGGCATTAAAGGAGGCGCTTGGGGCAAAAGGGCTGGATGTTTATTTACCGGTTAAGGATGAAGAAGTAACGCTTGAATAGCTTTACCCCTTGCTTAGTCGCTGGGAAAATCTCTTCGATATTTTCCCGGCAAGCTGCGGGGTTAATTTGCAGCCTGTAAGCAATAGGGCAAATTAAGGAGGATGAAATGGCAGGAGGTTTTTCAACACCTAAAAAGGATAAGGCACTTAAGATTTCCGGAGGCGAAGCCGTTAAAACAGGGCAAATTTTAGTAAGGGGAAAACCCGTCTATAAAGCGGGGATTAACGTAAAAGGAAAAGGTAGCCTCTTTGCTCTTTGCGACGGTAAAGTTTCTTTTACAAAAAAGAAGACTCCCCACGGAAAGGCAAGGACCTTTATCAATGTCTTAGCCGAAAAGAAATAGCACGAGAGGCGCATGCCAGACCCTCAGGAAGATTTTAAAGCCAGGGCCGGAAGGTATTCTACAGAAAAATATACCCTGGAAATTATTGATACTGTTTATACGCTGATATTGCTTTTGTTCTTTTTGTTTTCCGGGGCATCAAAGGCCTGGGAGGAAATTGTGACCAGAGCTATCCCAAGCAGATTTTTCAACATCCCCATATATCTCTTTAGCCTGCTTATACTTTATTATCTCCTTACGCTGCCTCTTAATCTTTACCGCTCTTATTATTTAGAGCATAAATTTTCTTTATCCACTCAAAGGCTCTCCGGATGGTTTCTTGACCAGCTCAAATCCGGAATAATCGCATACATAATGGGGTTGATAATCACGGGGGCCTTTTATTATATTTTAGGCGTTTATAAGAGTACCTGGTGGCTTTTGGTTTCCCTTTTCTGGATAATCTTCAGCCTGATTATGGCCAAGGTTTTCCCTTTAATCATAATTCCCTTATTTTTTAAATATAAGGAACTTTCCGATGAGGGCCTGAAGGAGAGAATTTTAAGATTAGCAGATAAGATGCAGGTTAAGATTCTAGAGTGTTTTGAAATTGATTTTAGCAAAAAAACCCTCAAGGCCAATGCCGCTTTCGTGGGATGGGGAAAGACCCGCAGGGTAATTTTAGCCGATACCCTGAAGGATAAATACAGTCTGGATGAAATAGAGGTTATTTTAGCGCACGAGTTTGCGCATTACAGGTTAAAACATCTTCTTAAGTTTATATTGGTTAATTCTGCGGCCACTGTAGTTTCTTTTTATTTTATTTATATTCATAGTGCAGGAGTGCTGAATAGGCTTGGGCTGCGTTCGTTATCGGAATTATCCAGCCTGCCGCTTATTTTTTTATATCTTATGGCATTCGGCATTATCACGCAGCCTTTAGCGAATTACCTGAGCAGGGTAATGGAGAGAAACGCGGACTTCATGGCTCTTACGGTTACGCAAAAGAAAGAGGCCTTTATTTCTATGATGGATAAACTCTCCCTTCAGAACCTCGCCGACAGAAAACCCCCCGCCCTAATTAAATTCTTCTTTTTTGACCATCCGCCCATTGACGAGCGCATCCAATTGGCAAAATCATTGTAAGAAACAGTTTCCATCCCAATCGGGAAACTGTTTCTAACCCAATAGGGACAGTGGGACAGACTCGAAGCATAAGAGCCTTAGTGCCCACTTTCCCGAACAACTTGGAAACTGTTTCTATAAACTATAGAGCTAAGTTTCTAAAGAGAGGGAGGGTTTGTTTTACGATCTCGGCATCAAATTGCGTGCCTGCATGTTTTTCTATCTCGCGGCAGGCCTGTTGCGGGGTGAGGGGGTTACGGTAGGGGCGGTTTGAGGTCATGGCATCAAAGGCATCGCAGATGGACAATATCCTTGCGCCTCGGGGTATCTCATTTCCTTTAAGCCCCAACGGATAACCGGTACCGTCGTAGAATTCATGGTGGTTGGCGGCAACAGAGGTGATATCCTGTAATGAAGGGGTCATATCCATAATCTTACGCGTAAGGTAAGGATGCTGTTTTATGATCTCAAATTCCTTATGGGTGAGCGGCGTAGGCTTATCCAGGATTCTGCGGGAGACGCTGAGTTTTCCTATGTCGTGGATTAGCCCTGCCCATTTGATTTCGGTTATTTCGTCATGGCCCAGGTTCATAGCCAGGGCGCAGGCGATAGCGTAGCGCGAAACACGAAGCGAATGCCCCGAAGTATAGGGATGTTTCATGTCAATAATCTGCGAAATTATCTCTAAAGTAGAGCCGATGGCGTCTATCTTTGCCGGTACTTTTAATGGGCCGATTCCATTCCTGACTTCCTCAAAGAGCCCCGGAAGAAGGGCGTGGTCGGAAATCTTCTTCAAGAAGCTGCTTCTTTTCAATATATCAAGCGCACGCCTGAAGAGGATTTTTGTGTGCTCTTTATTCGTATTCAAAGAAAGCCGTTTCTTCAGTTCGCTAAAATTTATGGAGCGCCATTTTTGCAGGAGTATATCTATGGCGTCTGCCATCCGGATTACCTGCGAGCCAAAAGGGATGAATTTTTGCGTTTTTGACCTGGGGTAACCAGAGCCGTTTATCCACTCGTGGTGGTCAAGGATAAGTTTTGCGGCGTTGGTCATCTGGGGCAGATTAGAGACTAACTGCGCCCCTACTATCGGGTGGGAGAGGAGCAGGTTCCTGCTTGCTTTGTCCTGGCGTTTAAGATAGTGGATTATGTGATGGGAAAATTCAACTCCGCCCACATCATGTAACAGTCCCCCGTAAAATATATCTTTTAGTTTCTGGGGGCCGGCGGCATTCTCTGCTATTTTCGCCGACAAGATAGCTACCTTCCAGGCGTGAAAAATTTTTTTATTATTTTCTATGTCTATCGCATAGGAGAGCGCCACGAGCAGTTCATTGATAGTTTTATTGGGGTCTATCTTCATTTATCTTTTAAGAAAATCCGCGATTATCCGGCTGGCCCTTTGGCTTGCGCCATTTTCTCCGAGAAGGCCCCTGGTATTATATAACCGTGTTTTAATCCGGTCAAGTTTTTGGCTGTCTTTTAATAGGCCGGTTACATGCCTTGCAATTAATTCTGGCTTTGCCCTGGACTGGATGAATTCTTCAACCACCTTTTCCCCGTAAATTACATTTACCAGGCCAATATAAGGTATCCTGATGAGCATCTTTATATAGGCCCAGGTCAAAAAGGATACTTTATACAGGATTGCCATGGGCACACAGAGTATCGCGGTTTCTAATGTTGCTGTCCCTGAAGCAACCAGGCAAAAGTCCGAAGCCAAGATCCCTTCGTAAGTCATGTCTTGTATTGTGGCAAGGGGGATCTTGTATTTTGAGGAGATGCCGGTGAATATTTCCTCTTTTACCGTGGGCGAGCGCAGGATGAGAAACTGCGATTCCGGCATTTCTTTGTGTATCAGCCGTGATGCCTCAAGCATAATCGGAAGCAGGGCCCTGACTTCCTTTTCCCTTGAGCCGGGAAGAAGGGAGAGGGTAAGTTTTCCGGGAACAAAACCTATTTTGCTAAAAAGCTCTTCTTTGGGTACCCCGGGCCTGACGATATCAAGAAGCGGATGGCCAACAAATGATACCGGGACAGAATGTTCCCTGTAAAGCTCTTCCTCAAATTTAAAGACTACGAGCATAAGGTCAACTACCTTTTTTATGGTCTCTATCCTTTTTTTGCCCCAGGCCCAAACTTGCGGGCTGATATAGTAGATTACGGGTATCCTTCTTTTTTTTAGTTCTACGGCAAGGCGCAGGTTAAAGCCCGGGTAATCCACGAGTATTGCCAGGTCAGGTTTCATTTTATCGGTTTGAGTAAGGACGTATTGGAAAATTGATTTGAATTTTGTCAGGTTCTTCAATACCTCAAAGAACCCCACTACGGCAAGTCCCACAATATCAAAATATAAATTTACTCCCTCATCTTTGAGCCTTTTGCCGCCTAAGCCAAAAAACTCGGCTTGGGGGATGAGTTTTTTTATCTCCCTAACCAGGCTGCTTGCATGCAGGTCGCCGGAGGCTTCTCCGGCAACAATCAGGATACGTTTTTTTTCCATATCAAATTCTGTATCGCCAAGGCTATGGCTAGGGCTTCTTTCGCCACTTCTCCGCAAACTATGGGAGGGAGGTTTTTGATTACGCATTCAACAAAGGCATTCAATTCTTCTTTGAGGGGTTCCTCTTTTTCTATGGGCAGGGTTTGTTTTTCTATACCCGCGTCAGACTTTCTATAGATAAACGCTTCTTCGTTCCTGTAATCCAGCGAGATGTAGGCGTTATTAAGGAATATCCGGATCTTGCGCATTGATTCATCGGATACGCGGCTTGCGGTAAGGTTTGCTACGCAGCCATTTTTAAAAGTTATCCTGGCGTTAGCAATATCCTCAAATTTTGTCAGGACAGGGACGCCTACAGCCTCTACTTTTTTTACCCCGGCGTTAACGAGCCCCAGGACTATATCTATATCGTGTATCATCAGGTCAAGGACCACTCCGATATCGAGTGAGCGGTTCGGAAATGGGCTTAAGCGGTGGCATTCGATAAAACGGGGCTCCCGGATAATTTTGCGTGTTGCCTCAAAGGCGCTATTAAACCTTTCTATATGGCCTACCTGTAAGATGAGTTTGATTTTCCGGGCTATTTTTATCAGGGAATCGGCTTCGCTCAGAGTAGAAGTGAATGGTTTTTCAACAAGAGAGTGGATT
>JBFMBZ010000044.1:0-60066 GCA_040754615.1 Candidatus Omnitrophota bacterium
ATTTCTTTTTCGTTGGGTAAGGGATTAGCCACGGGGCACCCCCTTTCTGCTCCTTGAGATTCGCTTAACTGCCTTAAGAAGCTGTTCAATGGTTAAGGGTTTAGTTAGATATGAAACCACCCCCAGCTCTTTAGCCTCTTTTATCCTGCTTTTCTCTTTCTCCCAGGTAACCATTACGCATTTACATAATGGTGCGGCTTTTTTTATTTTCCTTAAGGTTTCAAGTCCGCTTATCCCCCTCTTTAAATAAAGGTCTAAAAGGGCGATATCCGGCTTTACTCTTTTTGCTATTTTTACGGCGCTTCCGCCGCTAAGGGCGGTATAAACCAAAAAGCCTCTTTTTTGAAAGATTAATTTTGCAAACTTGCAGATGTCTTTCTCATCGTCAACAATTAACAATTTCTTCTTCTCCTTAACCATTTAACTTACCCTCCTCATACAAATTATGCTTTATACAGGCCTCTCTCACCGCGTCGCTCAGCCTGCGGATGGCTTCCTTCACAGGATAGGCTTCATCGTGCAAATTCGCTGGCATCTCTATAAACTTTATCCCTCTCTTTGCCAAAGACTCTGCCTCTCCCCAAGTTACTGCAGGATCTCCGAAAAGTATAATCTCCTTGGGAGGATTAGGCATCTTCAGCAAGGTAGTGCCGAATTCTCCTAAGACCCCGACAAAAACGACATCCAGTAGTATAATATCGGGATGGAATTTTCTGATATAATCAAGCTGATCTAAGCCGCTCTTACTGACTTCGTAAAGCCCGTTACAAATCCCTCTCTCCGTAAAACAGTCCCTCAATAATACTGAAATCAAATCCCGGGGGCTGACGATTAAAATCCTGGCCTTGGGAAAAGCATTTTCAGGCAAAGAGGTGCTTTCTGTTTTCCTCCCAGAAGGGATATGCTCTTGCGGCTTCGCTATACTTGCGCTAGAAACCTTTTCTTGAGACAATAATTCAACTACTTTATCAGTAAGCTCGTCAATTAAAAGCGGCTTGATAAAGAAGGCATCGCAGCCAATACGGTCAATGAGCGCCTTGTATTCTATGTCATAGGCAGTCATTACGATTACCCGTACTTGGGGATAATCCCTGCGCAGCAATGTCAGGATTTCTATTCCGTCAACTTTAGGAAGTTTTATATCCAACAACACCAAATCCAGGTTATCTTTTTTAATTATATCCAGGCAGGTTTGACCATCTTCTGCCTTAAATATCTCATAGCCGCGCGATTTAAAGAAGCCTTCTAATGTGTCGGTAACGAACTTTTCGTCATCAACTATCAGAATTCTTTTTGCTGGCTGCATTGTTTTACCTCTTTGGCTTTCCTGAATCCGGTTCAATTATATCGTAAACAAGGGCCTTTAGTTCATTTAAGCTCCTGCTTGCTCCTACCGCATTTTTCTCTAAGTCCGTTAATACCTCAATTAACTTCTTTATCTCGGCAGGCATGGCTTTTTCCTTAAATCTTTCTTTTAATTCTATCTTCGTCACGCCGGCGCTTACACTGATTTTGTTGTGCCAGTTGCCTACTTTATGAAACATTTCTCTTATGTTTGCCATATTGTATTTTCCTTATAATTTTGCCAATAAAGCTTCTATCTCGGTAAGCACTATCGGTTTAAAAACAACCTCATCCGCGCCTAAATTGCGCATACGCTTTTCCACTGCCTCATCATAATAAGCAGTAACCATAACAAATTTTATTTCAGGATGATTCTTCTTGGTTCTTTCCAATATCTTGTCGCCCTCTATATCTGGAAGCTTATAATCGCAAAGCACAATATCCGGCTTTTTGTTCTCAATGATATTGAAGGCGCTCTCTCCATCCCCTGCCTTATACGCCTCATAACCGAACATCTCTAATCCTTTGGCAAAATCCTTGATAAATTCCAGCTCATCATCAACTATTAAAACCTTCTTCATGCTTCTGCCCCCCTGGGGAACTCTAAAATAAAGGTAGTGCCTACTCCCACCTGGCTTTTAAAGGAAATCTCGCCTTTATTCCTCCAGACTAATTGCCTGACGATGGAAAGCCCTAATCCTGTGCCTTTAGTTGGGCCTTTTGTAGTAAAAAACGGCTCAAAAATCCGGTGCATCTTATCTTCAGCTATACCCTTGCCTGTATCTTCTATTTCAATATGCACCTTGCCATTACTGCTTGAAACCGCGCTGATTTTAATTGTGCCTGTGCCTTCTATTGCCTGCCCGGCATTGCGGATAAGGTTAAAGAATATCTGCTGTAGTTCATGCTTGTCTGCCGAAATTCTCGGTAAATCTGAAGGAATGTGCCTTTCTATCTTGATTCTTTCTAATTCCAGGTCATGGCCTAGCACTGCCAGGGTCTCATCTATTTCTTCAGAGATATTTACCAATTGCGGCCTGAACTCTTTGGAGGGCTTGGCAAAATTTGAAAGCCGCCTGGTAATATCGGCAATGCGGTTAGATTGGGACAAAGTTTCGTTAAGTATGGCTTCGCACTCCTGAATCACCTCTTCTTTTGATTTGTTCTGATAAAAACCACGCTGTATGCCTGTTAAGAATACCTGTATCTTGGTATTGATGATATTTAAAGGATTCCCTATTTCATGGTTTATCCCTGCTGCCATTGTGCCAATTGCTGCGCGGCGCTCTGCCTGGGCTGCTTCGGTAAGAAGCTGGGCATTGCCTACGGCAATGGACTCGGTTCTGGCTAAGTCTAAAAGCACATCCAGGTCGTCTTTAGTATATCCTTCGTCTGATTTTTTCTTGCCGAGGGAAATAAACCCGATTAAGTCATCGTGAAGCTTAAGCGGCAAGACTAAAACTGCTTTTAGCTTAAGCATCTCCTCCTGCACCGCAGGATTTGCTCCGGTAATGCCGTCTATTTGCTTTATAATAGCGGGCTTGTCTGATTTCTTAAGGTAGCTTACCAGCTTTGATTCAGAAGTAAATGTGATATTTTTATCCTCAAGCCCTAAACTGCTGTAAAGCTGGAATCTATCCTCTACTTTATTTAATATAAAGACGACCGAGGTGTAAGGATGGATGGTTTTGCCTAAAAGCTCAAGGGTTGAGCTGATTACCTCATCCAAATTCAAAACCGTGATTACCTCATCAATAAACGCCTTCAGTATCTGCTTATATTCATACCTCTTCTGAAAAAGGAATTTATCCGTTGAGTTAATGAGCCAGGTTTCCACAGGGCGCAAGGTAAAGGTAATAATCAAAGCGCTGATGGCAAGGGATAAGAGGTTATTCGCCCCTCCCAGGAAGTGCGCCACCAGCATCGCCATTGCCACTACTACACCGAAAACAAATGCAAACATCCCGGCAAAGACGAGGGATTTCTTGATGACGACTTCTATGTCTAAAAGCTGGTGGCGGAGAATGGCGTAGGTAACAATAAAGGAATATAGTGTCACGCCGAAGTTACCAAAAGGATAAAGAATATCTATTTTAAACTCCGGTAAAAATGTTGAAGTTCCGCCAATAAAACCGATTAAGAAACCGGTAATTATATATTTTGTTTGCATGTGCCTATTTCCACTTGATAGCGGAAGGAATTTAACTAATTCAAAAAAACCTGAAATTACTATCAAAAACCAAAAAGTAGCCAGAATACAGAACGGGAGAGTTACCTTATTATAGTATAGAGAGTTAAAAATAAACCTGGTTTTATTTATTAAAATGTTTGTAAAAATGTTTAGATAGAGAAAGAATAAACCTATTCCATAAGAAAATAAAATAATGTTTCTGCGTCTCAAATCACAAAATACACTTACTAAATGGAAAAAGGAAATAGCAACAAATATCCCGCCGATATGAGCAAACTTCCAACCAAATAGCGCAAGTTCTTCGGTTTTAGATTGCCCTACTATAAAACAACCGATGCCCCAAATAGCTACGGCGATATTAAAAACTACCAAAATTCGGTGAATTTTGAGTTTGCCATATACAAAAGTAAACAAAGCTAGTATAAAACAAGAAATTCCGCATGATAAACCAGCTAAAGCGAATATATTCATTTTCTTTTTTCCTTATAAAGAATGGAATTGGCTATATCATAACCATGGTTAGCAACAAAGGCAATACCGCTACTTCGATTAGACCAATGACCGGTTAGATATAAATTCTCAATTTCAGTCTTCTGAGAAGCAAAAGGATTGCAGAATTGTTCTATAGTACTAGCCCATCCATAGGATGCGCCTTGATAATTGTTCGTCCATTTATTAAGACTAACTGGGGAAGCGGTTAATTTTAAACTGGCATACTTCGATAAGTTTGGAATTATCAATTCCCCCAATGCAATTAACCTATCTGCAAACATATCTATCTTACCCTTGGTCCAAAACTTATCATTTACATATAATGTATTTGTTTCTAAGCATACTGAAATATTTTTATAACTCTGCAGAGATTTATCTGTTGAAATATGCGATGTTAATAAAAGAAACTGGCTTTCATGAGATATCATTGAAGAGTATAAATCATCAATATCAAGCTTATTAAGCAATATTATATTTTTATCCGATTGCAATTGAGACGAAATCTGCTCTTCGGATCGGATTCCTAAGTAAACAAGAAATGAAGATGGCGAAGGTTGCTTTCCTGTAATTTTCTGTCTAAAATGTAAATGAATATTTTCTTCATCAATCATTTCAAGAAATAATTTTCTTACATCGCAAGCAGAAATTATATATCTAGATAATATCCGCTTGCCATCATTCAAAGTCACACCTCTTGCTTTCCCATCTTGAATAATTACTTTCTTAACGGTCTTAGCCGTCTTGATCTCGCCTTTTAATTCTACTAATCTTTGTGCTAAAATATCAGGGAGAGCCTGCATTTTCTTTAAAGGATAATATCCGCCATCAAAAACAAATTCTCTAATAATCAGGCAGCCTACAACTGAAGATGCTTGATTTGGTGGTAATCCTACAAATCCTAATACCAAAAGCCCTAAAATTGTTTTTAACTGATTGTCTTTAAAATAAATGTCTAATAATTGCTGAAATGTCTTACTGCGAAACCTAGATAATGCTGGTATATCACTTAGAGCTATAAAGCTAAACAATTCTTCGATTTGCTTTTTTTCTTTAGGAAAATGCCGTTGGAACTCTTTTATTGTATCATCCAGCAACCCGTGTATTTTTATGCTAAGATTAGGAGTGATTATAATATAAGAGGGTTCATATCTTAAAATTTTTAGTCTATCTCTGAGCTCTAAATCAAAAAGTATCTTATCAAGTTGCCCGCCTTCACGTAAACTCCCTAAAGCATGCGCACATGCATCAAAACTATACCCTTGTCTTGTAAAAGACGCACAATATCCTCCTACCTTGGCATTCTTTTCTACAATCAGAGTCTTTAAGCCAGCTTTGGCTAAATAACACCCGCAAACAAGTCCGCTTATCCCCGCGCCAATAATTATTGCATCATAATCATAATGTTCTGCCATTCATTCTTTCTTTTTTTCTAAAGCTTGTTTTACTAACGCTAGTGCTTCGCCTATAGTGGTGATTTTGGGAACTTGCTCATCTCTTATGCTGATCTTAAAACGCTTTTCTATGGCAACAACTATTTCAATTGCTTTAATTGAATCCACCTGTAAATCTTTCCAAAAATTAGTCTCTGGCTTTAGATCCCCCGGCTCTCTAAGAATTACATCGGCTATTAATTTTTTAACTTCCTCTTCTAGGTTATCTGGTATCTTGTTTGGCAAAGTTAGCCTCCTTCGTTATTTTTGTTGATTTGCATTCTCCTGCTTTTTCAGCCAATCAATTAACGCCTTTTTCCTGAACTGCCATGACTTGCCAATTTCTGGGACCATTTATCTTTCAAAAGCTTCTTAATATGGTACTGCTGAATCTTGTTGGGCTTGGTTTTTCCATTAAGCCACCTGTTTACAGTAACAAAAGAAACTCCCAGCCGGGATGCAATATCCTGCTGGGAGATTTTATGTTCTAATCGATAAGAATCTAGTGCTTTTACTAAATTCATATTTAGCATTATATATCATAATATAAATAAGTCAAATAAAATTTAACGCTCCAAATATTTATTTCTGGCCGTGACTGTGCCAAGTATTTATGCTCTATGCGATTATTTTTAGACACGGCCGCGCTCTACCACTGCGCTACCCTGGTTTTGAGCCGTTAGTGAGCCAATAAGTGCAAATAAAACACAAATCCATACAAAAATACTTAACCGGACACAGAGAAATAAAAAAGGCGTAACTGTATATGATTTATACAATTACGCCGTAAATTAAATAAAAAAGAGGGGTTATGAAACCCCCCCTTAATTAGATGGTGCCGAGGAGAAGAATCGAACTTCCCACGCCGGCCTTTTCAGGGCCGCGCTCTACCACTGAGCTACCTCGGCTATATATTATCTGCGAATCCGCCAAGCTTTGTGGCGGAGAGCTACCTCAGCAAATCTATTTGTCAGCGTCGGAAATGCCGCTGGCTATAGCTGTAATAACTTTGAGCCTATATTCTACACGAATTTTCTCACAAGGAAAGGAGAAAATATCAGGTAGATTAGAAAAAGCGAAAATATCGAAGTTTCGGGAAATGCAATAAGGATCAAAGCAAACGGGATAATTAAGAACAAAACAATCTTTTTCTTTAAAACCTGCTTAATCCCGTCTAAATTCAAATACCTTATCCTGGAGACCATCAAAAAAGAAAGGCACAGGACCATTATCAGGAATAATGCCGGAGGAGGCAACTGCGTATATTTACGGTAAATCAATATGAAAGACGCCAATACGCCACCGCTCACAGTAGTAGGCAAGCCGTAAAAGAAAACCTTCAGGTTTTCTTTCGGAGTAATGTTATATTTTGCCAGCCGCATTACGCTGCAGGATAAATAAATAAATAAGGAGAGTATGGCATAAAGATGGAAGTGCCGGTAAACAAAAATATAGCCTAAAATAGAAGGCGCTACCCCGAACGCCACCACATCCACAAGGGAATCCAGCTCCTTGCCGAATTCGCTGGTTAAAGAATACCTTCTGGCTAGCTGGCCGTCAAGGCCGTCGATGATTACCGAAATTATTATCGCCCAGCAGGCAAAAGTAAAATGGCTTTCCAAAGAAAAAATGATGGAGATAAAAGCCGAAGCGAGGCTGATAGCGGTAAAAAGGTTTATCAAATTAATCATGGGCCTGCCCCTTCTATTATTTTTACAAAGAAATCCTGCGCCAGGCTTAAATTGGGAAAATGGAACCTGCGCGCTGAAACTTTCAGGCGGTTACTGGATTGGGTAAGTTTAATCACCCTGATCCAGACTTTGCTGTTTCCGGAATCTAACTCAATATAGCCGCGCAAGGCTTCTTCCTGTTTTACGGTGCCGCGGATACTGCTTATGGAGAGGGCAGCATCCCAGAGCGAATCGTAGGATTTATCCGTGTCTCCCTGAATGGTATCCCCGCTAATCGCATAAATACCCACCCCTCCGGCTGCCATTCCGACGAGCAAGGGGGCGCAACCGGAAATATTTACAAAAACCATGCAGGCCAAGGAAAAGTAAAATATAATCTTAAACAACCGCTTCATCTCATCCTTTCTTGCAGGCCCTTCTTTTTTCTCCAGGCAATCTTAACCAATACTGCCAGCGTCAGGAATATTAATAAAAGCCCCAGCCTTGTGCCGAGGACAAACGGCTTATTCAGGGAAGGCACGCCTTTCATAAATATGAAGGGAATCCACTCCTGCCAAAACCACATCCCTAAGATAATGAATAAAAATAAAGGCGTAATGTATTTTATGATAAATTTATAAATTACGGGCACGCGCATCTCTGAACCCCGGTGAATCTCATCCCAGGCCTTCTCCATGCCGAATATCCAGGCAAAGAGGATGGTTTCAATAGTGGCAAATACTACCAGAAAGAAAGTCCCTCCCCAGAAATCCAGTTCGTCGACCACTCCGTTTTTCAGGAAAAAGATTGCCGGCTGGCAGAGCAAGAATGCGATAACCCCGAATATCAATACGGCTTTCCTGCGACTGATATCAAATTCATCCTCTAAAAATGCTACTGCCGGCTGCGCCAATGAAACCGAAGAGGTAATCCCCGCCAGAAACAACAGGAAAAACCAGATAAAACCAAGAATCTGCGCAAGCGGGAGTTTGTTTAAAACAAGGGGCATAGTCACAAACCCCAAATTAAAGACTCCTGAGCGGGCAATTGACTGGATATCAACAGGCCCAAAGAAAACAAAAGCTGCGGGGATGATAATGCTTCCTCCCAATATGACCTCTGCCAGCTCATTGGTGCTTGAGGCAGTGAGCCCAGAAAGGACTACGTCGTCCCCCTTAGACAAATAACTGGCGTAAGTAAGGATTACACCAATACCGACGCTAAGAGTAAAAAAGATCTGCCCTGCTGCCTCGAGCCAGACCTTGGCGGATTTTAAGGCCGAAAAATCCGGGTTCCACAGGAATCCAAAGCCGTTAAAAACATTCCATTCGGGTTTGGAAGGGTCAGGCGCTCCCAAAGTTAAAACCCTAACTAAAAGTATTGCGCCAAAAATAAATAAAAGCGGCATAGCAAACTTGCAAAGTTTCTCAATTCCTCCTTTTATGCCGTAATAAATCACCCAGATATTCAGTACGAAGGTGATCAGAAAGAATAAATAAGCCGGCAACAGGCTGCTGAAATACTGGTTTTTCTCCAAGCCCTGATAGCCGCTCAAGAAACTTTGCATTGCTGCCTGGTCAGAAAACCCCGCATATTTCCCGGTAACGGCAAAAAAACTATAGGCCAGAGTCCAGGATTCTATAAAAGTGTAATAAATAAAAATCACTAATGGCCCGAAGATGCCGATTACTCCGAAATATTTTATAAAACGGTTTTTTTGCCAGATGCTGTGGAATATCCCCGGGGCAGTTCCATGCTCAAAACCTCCTCCGTAACGGCCAAGGGTCCATTCAATCCACATCAGGGGGATTCCCAGCAAAAAAAGGGAGACGAAATAAGGAATCATAAAAGCGCCACCGCCGTTGGCAGCGGCCTTCGCCGGAAACCTCAGGAAATTGCCCAGGCCTATGGCAGAACCTGCAACTGCCATGATGATCCCCAGCCGCGTCCCCCAACTATCTCTTTTCAGTGCCATTTTGCGTATTTTCTAATTTAAGAAACCAGCCCTCCAGATCTAAAAGCGCCTTCTGGATTTGCGGGCTTAAATTATCCCCGAAAGAAATGTCCTTTGGCTGAATAATTAAAATAATTATATCCGCCCTGATATGGCTTTGCAAGTAATTTATTGCCAGGGCTAAAGAGGCATTATGGGTGGAAAAGAGGTTTACCGTTTCTAAATCGGCTCCCTCCCAAATCCTGAATTCTCCGGGCCTACCGCCAAAATCTACCGCGTCAATAATAAGGAGAGTATCCGGATTATCCCGGATAATCTTTCCCAGGTAATTTTCCGGGCTTTCTGCGGCATCATAAACCGTAAAAGGGATTTTGTTTTGCAGGCGCAGGGCTAAGATGGAACCTATTCCATCGTCAGAGCGCAGGGTATTTCCGATCCCCACGATAACTACCCTGCCTTTAAGGTGGGATTTAAGATGGCCGAGCATACATAAGAAGGCCTAAGAAAAAAAATTACATAATCTCCAATGCTGCCTGAATAAAGGGCAAAACGCCTTCTACTTCTTCCCTGGATAATCTTCCTAACTTCGCAAATATGACATTTCCCTGCCTGTCTTTGACCTCCCGGGTAATCTGTAGTTTCTTCGGCCCGTTATTATAAGAATGCACGCTTACGATAATCTTGCCTTTATCCGTATCCAGCTCTTTCACAAACACCTTCTCATCAAGATTGTTTTCATACGGCATAACTATCCTCCTTTCGCGTTTCCCTGTTAATATTCCAATTTAATTTCAAAATTCTTCCTGCCGTCACTAAGAGTTACGGATTCCTTCTTGATATCTACCACCTCAAATCCAGAAACCTTTTCTCCGATTCTTACCACCGTATCGTTTATGGACGCCATGGGGTTTTCGCTGTCCCAGATGATGCCGTCAATCTTTAACTCCAGGGCCCCTGCCGAAGAATATACCTTGCCGCTAAAAGGGCACCTTACCCATTTTAAATCCGCCTCTTCTACGGTTTTCTTATCCGCGCTCTCAGCCAAAAGCTCTCCAGAAGAAAGCGCAGGCCCGCCCTTTACAGCTTTTCTTTTCTTTATTTTCGCCAGGGAACTTGCCAGGGTTAAGGCAAAAATAAGGATTAGCGCAACCGTAACGATTATCTCTATACGTTTTTTTGTCATACTATCTTTCCCTGGCTGAATAAACAGATATCTTCAAAGAGGCGTCTAGCTGCGGCTCACCCTCCCCTCTTCCCTGAATATTTACTTCATTTATGCTTACCAGAAACGGAAAATTATTCCTTAAGGAATAGAGGTATTCGCATAACGAGCGGTATTCGCAGGCTAAACGTAATGAAACCGGGAATTCCTCCATTTGGAAACCGGAGGCATTATCCTCCAAGGGCTTCTTGGCAAAAGGAGAAATGCTTTTTACCTGAATCTTAAGTTTCTTAGCCGCCTCCAACAGATTGTAGATTACTTTCTCATCAGTATCGGGAAAATAGTTTTTAAGGCCGGAGAGCTCTACTTTCATCTCCTTTACTGCCTGGTTTAATTCCTTTCCCGAAGTCAGCCGGTTTATTTCTTCAATTTGCGACTCAATAAGCCCGAGTTCTTTTCGCGCCAAAGCATACTGCCTGCCTAAGGGCCGGTACACAACAGCCCAGGCCAGTATCAGAAGGCCAAAGGTAAATATAGAAAGGTAAATTATTTTTTTCTGCTCTTTTGTCAGTTTATTTAGGGGGAAAATAATTTTTTTCACGGCAATTTGAAATCTACGCTGAAATTTAATACCTCGGAATTATTCTCATTTACGCTCTTTTCTACGGAATTAATATTTGCCCCGGTAAAATAACCGGATTTCTCCATGGCCCCTACGAACCTGGTGAGTATTTCTTCGCGGCCGCTTTCGCTAAGCCGTAAAGACCCAGTAACGTTCATTATCCCGGTTTTAGCATTTAAAATAAGGCTCTCCAGAAAAACCTGCTTTCCTGCGGCATTACTTATTTTCTTTAATATGCCGTATATCGGAGGCTGGGAATCCCGGGCATTGTTTATAAAATTATTCAAACCGTCCACCTTCATCTTCGTATCCTTGATTTCTGATAATGCGCCAAGATGTAAGGCAGCGTTCTTAAGCCTCTGGCGGTAAGCCTTAACCCCTGCCCAGGCAACCAGGGAAGAAAAAGCAAGTAACGATACAATAATAAATGCGATTAAACGCAAAGAAACCTTCTGAATTTTCTCAATCCTTTCGCTGCGGAAGGCCCGCGGCATCAGGTTGAAATTTTCTTTGTAATCTAAAGCTGCGCCCAGGCTGCCTAAGCCATTAAGCAAATCATCGGGCCCAATAGCAGGACTTTTAATGATTTCATCAGGCACAGAAATCTTAGATACCGCAATCTGTACGTCATTATGCAAAAATTCATCCAGGTGCGGGATAGATAAGCCAGGGCCGGCAAGGAATAGAGAGTTTACTGCCTGGCCGTTAAATTGCGAGGTGTAATAATTTACGGAGCGCTTCAATTCCAGCGACAGCCTTTCCAAATCCTGGCGCAAGAGAGAAGAGATTTGAAAAGAGTTCAGTTTATTTTTGTATACGATATTATCCTTTGTAACCCCTACCTTAAACAAAACCTCTTCTATTTCTTCTGCGTTTAATTGCACCTTTCCTTTATCCAAAGCAAGCGTTCCCGTAAGGGAATTCCTTAATTTATTTAACGAAACGGGAAGCTGGCGGAAAAACTCTAATTTATTATCCCTCTCTATTACAAAAAATGAATAATCATCTCCGAGGTGCAGGATGCCGGCAGGCTCATTCTTCCTGCCTGATAGATACTTCTCTACTATGCTTATGTAACTTGAGATAAATGGGATAACCGCTACGCAACTTAAGCCCGCTTGTTTTAAAACCAAGACTTGCTCTTCTATCTCTTTTTCCTTTGCCGCCAGGCATACGCAATCCAGTAAATTTGTCCCGTCCTCTTTTGTTTTCTGGCCCAGTATCGCGAAATCAATGACCGCCTCGTCAATTGCCACAGGCAATTCTTTTTTTATCTGCCATTTTATGGCTTCGGGTATTTCGCTCTCCGGCATCAGGGGTAATAGCAGGCGCTTTGAGAATATGCTGCCCAAGGCCGGGATAAGGATAGCACCTCGCTCCTGAATCTGGTTAGTGCGCAAAAAATCCCGGATAGCGTTTAAAGAATTCTCTTGGGGCAGGAGGTTTTTTATCGGTGTAATGGTGAGTGCCTGTACTTGCGGATGAGCCGTAAGCCCAACGTACATCAGCTTAAGGCCGGAACTTACATCTACGACAATAAGAGAACTGCTCTTTTTCATCAATATATTTTTAAGCATCTTTCGTAAAATATTATAGCATATTTTGAGTTAAAAACTTTTAATTTCTGCGCTCGCAAGCAGGTCAACTGCACCCTGGAATTCGGAAAAGCTTCCTGAACCGCTTTTTACGGTAATATTAAGGATTACCCGGCGGATTTCTGAGAGGCTGTCAGAGCCGGAAACCCAATCTGCATCGCCTGCCTTTTTATAACTGAAGATTACGGAAGGAGTGGCCTTGCCGTCTATGGTAATTGATGAACTGATATAATAAGGAATTACTGTTTCCTGTGACCAGCTTGAGCCGCCGTCAGTGCTGCTTGAACGGTAGATATGTTTATCTAAAGGGTCCCAGCGGAAACGCACGGAAATCCCCTCATCAGAGGTTGGATAGCCATAAGTATATGAAAATTGGGTTGCAGAGGCATCCAGGGGTGTCCGTGCGTATCTTATCCCCCGGAAATCCTGATTTCCTTCTATTACGGCATAGCTTGCCTCTTCGGCGACTTTTGCCGTATCTAGCTGCCGGGGCCCATACATATATAACTGCACCAGGAAAATCACTATACCGGAAAATACCGCGCCAAGTATCGTGATAACCAAGATAACTACTATAATTTCCGTTAAAGTAGCGCCCTTTTCTTTTTTAAGCCTATTACCATGCATAGCTTGCAGTTTGCGTTGCGTCGCTCATTATAAAGACTAAACTGGCAACTGAAGAAAGGTTCTTGCTAAACTCAAAGAGCCCGGTATTGCTGTAAGCGGTACTCGGGCTGAGTGTAAAATTTGTATCAAACGTTATGGTGCTTCCGGAAGCGGCATTTCCAGACCATCTTCCTGTCCCGTCCATAGTAATTGTACTAAGTTTAATCCCGCTCTGTCCGGAAAATGTTATAATCACTCCCGTAATGGTTATAGAAGAAGAGCCTGTATTTTCCAGGGTAATGTTTTGCAGGAGACTGCCGGAAATATCCCCTCCAGAAACGCTCAGGGAATCTGCCTGGCCTCCCCCGGAAACTGCGCCTCCTGCGCTTCCTGCGCCAAATGAAACAGCTGCTACGTAAGTTATCAAATCTACCAGATGCGCGCTCGTTTCTCCTGCGGGATAAACCCTTACCCGCACCTGTTTTAAGTTATTATCCCAACCTGCGGCATAATTTACTGTGCGGCGCACATCATAGCTGTATCCTTCATAATTGCTTATAGTAGTATCGTAACCATCTGCTAACGTGGTATCGGAAAAGCTGAGGTTATTGACCTTAGCCATTTCAACCTTGGCTAAATTCTGGGCTGCCGTTAAATTCCTGGCATAGACTATGGCGCGTAAATACTCCATAGACATAAATCCCAGGGGTATCATTACTATGCCCAGGACTACAATTGTAATGACCAGCTCAACGAGCGTAAAACCGCTTCTATTTTTAATCATCATGGTATTATATGGCCTGCGGGCTCCTGCCATGAAGTAATCCTATCGGTGCCGGTATCATAAGTAGCGCTAAGGGTCCTCCTTGCCTCTACCACAGGGCCGTTCCTTATTTCTCCCGTTGCAGTGATAGAAAACTCTCTGTTTGCCCCCAGACCGCTTTTTAAAAGATACGTTTTAAAAGTCGAGCCGTCACTAAAAATAAAGGTGCAAACCACTTCATCGGAAACATTATTGGAAAACTGAAATACCTGGTCATTGGCTCCGGCATAAGATACGCCCGAAGCGATTGAAAGGTCATTAATGTTCAGGGATGCCGGCGAACTTACCGTCCCTGTCCAGACAGTAGTATTGCCTAACGTAACCTTAGTAATGTCTCCCCCAAAGGTCCAGGCCAGTATTATATCCGTTATTGTAATAGAACTTGCGGCATTGGCATTCTTGAGCGCTATGCGCTTGAGGTTTTTCCCGGAAGCCTGGGGGCTAGAAGCATCCACCCACAAAAAATTGGAATCCTCTCCTAAATGGTAATAAAATTCTCCGGAAACGTTTATATTCTGCGCAGCGTCCCAAAGGGTATCCGGCCGGTAATCCACTATCGCCCGCATAATCCCTGCCTGCGCCATATATAACGCCTTATCCTGGTTGATAAGGGCAAGATTAAGCCGAAGCGACTCGCTAATATAAACAGATATCCCCAGCGACACTATAGAAAGCAAGGTAATAATAATTATCGCCTGAATCAGCGCAAAGCCTTTATTTTGCCTCATTAAAAGGATATTCATCGCATTTTTAATTTTAACACAACTAAAATGACAATCAACAAAGTACTTAAACTTATTAACAAGCCGATTTTAAAAGAGGCGGGATTATACCGGAATACCACCAGATGCTTTCCCGGATTAAGATATACTGCCCGTAAAATAAAATTTGCCCTGTAAATCTTCTGGCGCCTGCCGTCCACAAAAGCCTCCCATCCGGGATAATAGTTATCCGCAAACACAAGCAGCCTGGGGATATGCAGGCAATCCGCTTCAATAATTACTTCATTCGGCTCGTAGTGGATAATCCGGCATGATTCTCTTTTTGTTTTATCCGGAAAAGCCAAATAATATTCCCCGGAGCGCAGAACAGGCTCCTCTTCTAAAATTACTTCTTTATCCGGATTAAAAGACTTTGATTTTAATTTAGCTGCGATATCCATTTCGTCCTTCAATATTACGAAGCTGCTGGCCAAGAGCGCCCTGGGCAAGGCATTCCTATTCTTGTAGAGAAAGGAGCCTTCAGCGCTCCGGATGAGTTCGCATCCGGGATCTTTAATTTCCCTGGGAGTAAGGATATATTTGACGTTCAGCATGTTCAATATATTGGTGCTTGAGGGAAGCGGCGCCGTATCGGCGAGGTTTAGCACTTTGGAATAATTGAGATTGTGTATGGATAAATACCCCCTTGTGTCGCTAATCCCGTGCTCAATAAGGCGGTTTGCCGAAAGGCCATCTATGGAATTGACAAAGGCCTCTTCATAAGTGCCGCCCTTTAACAATTCATGCGATTTATGCATCTGGTAAGACGCATAAATCCTGAAGAGGCTTTTATCTTCTTTTAAGTAGGCTATATTGGGAGTTTCTTTATGTATAATTTTAGCCGGCACAGCAGGGTTGATTTCCAAATTTTTTACCCCGTATAAATCCACAAAAATAAGGCTAAGCAATATAAGCCCCAAAGCGGATAAAGGGAGTTTTTTCTTTGCGCCTAGAAATAAGAAAAGGCCCGCCAGGATAAAGAAAACCAGCATCCTTCTAAAATTAAAAAGGTCTACGCCAAAAATAGTGAAATATTTTAAGTTATAAGACCTGTCTTTAAACTTAATGTTTTCAAAGAGCTTAAAAAAGTAAGCGTGAATCTGCTCTTTAAATATATAAAGCAAGAGGAATAAAATTGAGGCGATAAAAGTTGCCAAGAAAATGGATTTAATAAACTTTATAAACTTCTCATCGCCCTCCCTTACCATCCGGCAATACTCCTGCCAGCCTGCTCCGGTTAAGAAGGCAAAGGAAACCGCGCTTAAAAAGAAGAATTTTATAGGGTAGCGAATGAGGCCAAACCCAGGGATAACCTTGTATAATAGCGCGTAAACCGGGGTAAACTTGCCGAATGTAAAGATAAGTCCGAGAATAAAAATAACCTTGAAGAAATTGGAATTTTTATTCCGGCAAAATATTACGGCGATTAAAAACAATATAAAGGCAGCCACGCTCAGGTAAGAAAGCAGGAGCCAGTCCTGCCGGAAAGGGGCTTCTTCCTGAAAATGCAATGGCCCGTAAAAAAAGGGGAGCAGGAAATTAACAATATCCCGGGGCGGAAGCGACCAATGGGTGCTTAAGTCAAAGGCTGACTGCTGCCGCGTGGATAATTTTATTAGCTCTATAAAGGGGAGTATCTGAAAACTGAACAATAAAGCAAAGAGCAGAATAGTTGAAATAAAAACTCCCCAGATTCTTAACATACTCCCTTTTTTGCGCTCTATAAAAAAAAGTGAATACACGCCCAGGCTGATAACCGTAGCGAACATGGGCGTAGGCTCTCCTCCCAAAAACATCATCCCTAAGAATACCGCACTTAATACAATATCAATCAGCTTATTATTCGTGAGGCTGCGGTGATAGAACAGAAAAGCCAGAGGGAACCAGACCGCTGCTGCCAAAGTCGTGGTCAGGTTAATTACCGCAATAAGGTATCCTCCGAACATAAAAGTAATTGCTGAAATCAGGGCGCTCGTCTGGTTAAACTTTAGGCTGCGCATTAGAATATAAAAGAAAAACCCTCCCAGGAAAATATGCAGGATAATAAAGAAATTAAAGGCAAAATCAAAATCAAAGATTAGATACACTAAACTGGGAGGATACAGGACTGCTGATTGTAACGCAGCGAATAAAGGGTGGCCAGAGCTGATATAAGGGTTCCAAAAAGGGAAATTCCCCTTTTTTATCTCTGTGAAGGCAAATTGCCTTAAAGGGTAATAGTAGCGCGAAAGGTCGCGAAAAGAAAGAACCTTATCCGATAAGATAATATCCGTAAAGTAGAAAAAAACCAGCCCGGATAGTAACAGAAAGGCTAATAAAGTGCGGGTAATTTTCACGGGAGCCTTGTATTTATGAAAAAAGCCCTGACTTTATGGCCAGGGCTTTGCAAATAATTTCCTGAATTAATAGGTGCTGGAATCTGCGGTAGCTCCCCAGATTGCTCCGTTAGTGCTGTCATACAACCACCCTGCTCCGGTAGTGGTATATCTGGCAGATGCAGTAGCCGCGAGGACCGCCGTAGAGTCATTATAAGGGTTGGGCGGGATGCTGCCATTTGCCATTACTCCTGTGGAAGTAGTGGTTAATTGCGAAAGCGAAGGATAGTCTGCAGTTCCGCTGGTTGCGCTTTTTGCATACCAGATTGCGATGCCGCTTCTTAAGCCGCCTAATGCCCCCTTACAGGCTGCGGTCCTTGCCTCGCCCTGCAAATTAAAAAATGTAGGAAGCGCTACAGCTGCGAGTATGCCGAGGATGACAATGACCATTACCAGCTCGATTAAAGTAAAACCTTTTTTCATCAACCCTCCTTCGGAAATTCCTGATTTTTCTTATGCTATCACCCCAAAAAAACAAAGTCAAGGATTTCTTTTATAGCCTTGCCTTAAACTTGCGGGTGGATCGGCTTGTTTCTAAGCAGCACGCAGGAGGCTTGGCTATTTATTTGGTATTATTGAAACAAGACAAGCCAACCGCTTCCTATGCCGGCTTAAAGACCTTGATAAGATTCCACATCGGCAGGAATATTGCTAAAGCCATAATTAAAACCATTACCGCTAAAATGAGAATTAGCAGCGGCTCGATATAAGTTGTCAGGTTTCTGATGGTGTATCCGGATTCCAAATCGTAATAGTCCGCGACGCTAAGAAGCAGGTCATCTACCTTTCCTGACTGCTCCCCTACGGAAACCATCTGGGTTACCACAGGAGGGAATAATCCGCTTACTTTCATCGGCTCTGAGAGGCCGCGGCCCTGGCTTACGCTCTCTTTTATATTGGACACTGCCCGGCTAATTATTACATTGCCGCAGGTCCTTCCGGAAAGGTCTAAAACTTCCAAAATTGATACTCCGCTTTTCATCAGAGTGGCGGTCACCCTGGCAAAGCGCGACATAATGAGCATGGTAGTAAGAGCGCCGAAAACAGGGGTTCTCAACTTAAAGTTATCCCAAACAGTGCGGCCATACGCAGAGCGGATAAACCTGAAGAATGCAGATAAGGTTATGCCTATCCCTAAAATAAATAAATACCAGTATTTTTTAAAAGCAAGGTTTATGGCAATAAGAGCCTGGGTCGGCAGGGGAAGAGCAGCATTAAACTGGCTGTAAATAGAAGCAAAACGCGGGATAACGAAAGTTACAACGATTAAGAACCCCAGGCACAAGACGGACAGGGCTATCAAAGGGTAACGCGTAGCTGCCTTGATGCGGTTTTGCGTATCCATCTTCTGCTCAATAAGTAAATTTAAACGCGACAGGATTTCAACCAAAGAGCCTCCTGCTTCTGCTGCGCGGACCATACTGACAAATACTTCATCAAAAACGCGGGGGTGCTTCTTCAGCGCCTGGGAAAAACTCATTCCTTCTTTGATATCGCGGCTAACCTCGTTTATAATCAAACGGAAATAATTGTTTTTTGCCTGCTCGGCGATGGCAGTGAGGCCGGAGAGCAAAGGAAGGCCTGCCTTTTGCAGGGAATAAAGCTGGCGGGTGAAAGCGCTCAGTTCGTTTAATTTCACCGCCTTAAACCTGGTTAAGAAACTCTGCGCGGATAAATTGTGCGCTGCTTCAATGGATATGGGCAGATACCCCATATCATTAAGCTTTTTCGCTGCTTCATCGGCGCTAGATGCTTCTATCGCGCCTGTGACCTGCCTTGAAAATTTATCACGGCTGCGGTATTTAAAGTTTGCCATCTTTTAGGCTTCCTGCGTTACCCTGAGGGCTTCCTCTGCCGAGGTAAAGCCGCTCTTTACTTTCTGTATACCGTCTTCATAGAGGGTGCGCATCCCAAAGGATACGGCTTTCTTACGGATCTCATTTGCCGGCATTTTAGCAGTAACCATATTCTTGATATCTTCATTGATGAGCAATAGCTCAAAGATACCGATGCGCCCGGAAAACCCGGTATTGCGGCATTGGTTACAGCCTCTTCCCCGGAAAAATTCCATCTTTTCATTCAACTGTAAATCCTGCAATACCTCACTTGAGGGGGTGTAACTTTCTTTGCATTTGGGGCAGATTAAGCGCACCAGCCTCTGGGCCAGTATGCCGATTATGGAACTTGCAATCAAAAACGGCTCAACGCCCATATCGATTAAACGGGTAAGGCTGCTTGACGCATCATTTGTATGCAGGGTTGATAAAACCAGGTGCCCGGTCAAAGACGCCTGTATGGCAATTTCTGCGGTTTCTTTATCGCGGATTTCTCCGACCATAATAATATCCGGGTCCTGCCTTAAAATACTCCTCAAGCCATTGGCAAAAGAAAGGCCCGCCTTGAGGTTTACCTGAGTCTGCCGGATTAAAGGGATTTCATATTCCACCGGGTCCTCAATGGTGATTATATTTTTCTCTACCGAATTTATTGTGGATAAAGCCGAATATAGCGTAGTAGTTTTTCCGGAACCGGTGGGCCCGGTAACCAGGATTATGCCGTTGGGACGGCGGATTAACCGTTCAAACGCCTTTAAATCCCCTGCCTGCAATCCTAAGTCTTTTAAGCCTAATAGCAAAGCAGACTTATCCAGGATCCTGATGACTATATTTTCTCCGTGCATAGTCGGGAAAGTAGAGACCCTCAAGTCTAAGTCCTTGCCTTCCATCTTCAGCTGAATCCTCCCGTCCTGGGGGTTACGCGACTCTGCGATATCCATCTTCGCCATTACCTTTATCCGAGAGGCAAGGGCGCTTTGTAAATGCTGCGGAATCTGCTCTATTTCATGCAAGATTCCGTCAATGCGGTAGCGGATAAGCACGCCTGTCTGCGCAGGTTCAATATGTATGTCCGAGGCGCGCATTTTTACTGCCTGTATAATAATCAGGTTGGCTAACTTGACTACCGGAGCTTCTTCCGTGAGCGCGGCTAAGCCTTTTTCGCCCCTGGCCTTCTCTTCCAATTTTTCTTTTGTCAGGCTTTCTGCCAAATCCTTTATACTTCCTTCTGCCGTGTAATACTGGTCTATAATCTGCTCTATCATCTCGGAGGTTGATAAAACCGGCTCTATCGCGCCTGTGCCGCTTTTTAGCCGCATTTCATCAATTGCCATAATATTCAAGGGGTCAGCCATGGCCACGGTCAGGGTATCCCCGATCTTAAATATCGGGACTGCCTTGTATTTTCTGGCCATATCTTCGGGGATGACCTTAAGGAGCTCAATATCAATCAGATAATCGGATAAATCCATAAAGATAACCCCCATATCCTGTGCCAGCGCCTGCATAACATCATTTTGGGAAATAAAACCCAGCTTCTCCAGCGCTTTTTCTATCGGCATACCGGTTTTATTTACCTCTTCCCTTGCCCGCAAAAGCTGCTCTTCGGTAATAATCCCCTTTTGTATCAATGCATCCAATCTTAACATCTGCGACATTCTTTCTGGGCGAGTATCTTTATGCTCCGATAAGCTCCTTAATCTTTTCCAAAAGCGCCGGCGGGTCAAAAGGCTTGGCGATATAGGCATCGGCCCCGACTTCCTTACTCATCTCTGCTACGTCATGCTGAGCGCGCGCAGTAAAAAGAATTATGGGAATATGTTTATATTTTGCGTCAAATTTTAACATGCGGCAGACTTTGTAACCGTCAATTTTGGGAAGCATCAAATCCAGGATAATCAGGTCCGGCTTATCCGTATGCGAACGCATAAGCCCCTCCTCGCCGTCGGAAGCCGAAATAACCTCATAGCCATTTGCCTCAAGACGCATTTTTATAAGCTCTACCAGTTGCGTTTCGTCATCCACTATCAGGATTTTCTTAGGCATCTTTTATTATCTTTTCTATATCCTTTAAAGAAAACGGCTTCTTTAGAAAAATGTTTATCCCTAAGTCTTTGGTAAACTCCTCATTGATTAAATCGTATCCCGAGATCATCGCTATCGTAGCCTGGGGGTTAGTTTCTTTTATCACTTTGACTAATTCCACGCCGGTCAATTCCGGCATATTGCAATCAAGGAATACGCAGTCATATTTGTTTCTTTCCAATAAATGCTTGGCCTCTTTGCCGTCGAAAGCCAAATCCACGCTGCAGTGTAGTTTATCCAGGTATTCCTTAAGGATCAGGCAACACTGCCGTTCGTCATCCGCTACCAGGACCTTCTCTTTCATTTTGCTTTATATTGGTCAGCGAGGTTTAAGAGGCTGGAAATATTGTTTATCTCCTCTTTAAGGTCGCTATTTTTCACGATGAAACCCGAGGCATCAAACCTGTTTGCCAGGCGGAACCTTTCTTCATTATTGAATGCGGTAATAATAAATACCGGCAATTTTTTGTCTTTTTTCCTTATGCATCTTAAGACTTTCAAGCCGTCCATTTCAGGCATGAGGATGTCAAGCAGGACAGCTCTGGGCTTATCCTCTGCTATTTTAAAAAGCGCTTCTTTCCCGTTATTGGCCGTAATTACTTCATAGCCTCCTGCCTCAAGCCTTACCCGCATCATCTCTAAAAAATCAGGCTCATCATCAACTACAAGTATCTTCTTTTTTTCCATCCTTCCCTCCCTTTACGTAGCCCCAAGCAAACTTTTTATCCTGGCAACTAATTCCTTGGAATCGTAAGGCTTCTTTATACAGGCATCCGCGCCTGCTGCCAGGCATTTTTCCTCAATGTCTTTTGTGCCTGAACCGGTAATTATAATAATAGGTATCTTGCGTGTTAGGCTATCCTGTTTTAGTTCTTTACAAACCTCATAACCGTTCATCTTGGGCAAGAGCAGGTCAAGCAGGATTAAATCCGGATTTTCTTTTTTTGCCTTAAGAAGGCCCTCCTGACCGTCAGAGGCGCAAATCATCTCCAGGCCGCTTGCCTCAAGCCGGATCTGAATCATCATCACCTGGTCCGGTTCGTCTTCAATAAAAAGTATCTTCTTTTTAATCATTCTATCCCGTAAGAGAACATGAGCTTTTTGCTTTTTGAATCAGGTCCTCCTCGCTGCCTGCTTCGTCCGGAAAGACTGAACAGCCAAAATGCAGGCTTATCTTTTCAGCTATCCTGCTTGTGCTCAGGTACTCATTAAGCACCTCTTGGAGCCTGGCCTTTACCCTTACGGCATTTTCCTTATCGCATTCAGCCAAAATAACAATAATCTCTCCGGTATCTTTAATGACCATATCCCTCTCTTTACGCAATGTCCGGTTTAAGACCGTCTCCATGTCTTCAAGTATGCCGCGTATCTGTTCGGTGCTCAGTTTCTGCCTAAGCTTATCAAAATCTTGGATAGATACCAGGACTAAAGTCATCTTGACGCTCTTCTTGACCGCCTCTTTCATGCCGGCGCTTACATATTCCTTGAACAGCTCTTCGGCGCTGTATTTCGGCAAAACAAAACTGAATTTAGTGCCTTTTCCAACCTCACTATCTATCCAAATCCTTCCCTTGTGCATTTCCACAATATTCTTCACTATGGATAATCCCAGGCCAGTGCCTTTTTCTCCGGGGCCTGCCACGCGGCCAAACTGCTGGAATTTGTTAAACACAAGGGGCAGGTCTTCTTTAGAAATTCCTACTCCGGTATCGGCTACAGCGCATTCTATCTGGCTGCCTTTGTCATAGACCGCTATTTCTATATATCCTTTTTCCGTAAACTTAATGGCATTGCCTAAAAGGTTGGTAAAGACCTGGGTAGTCCTGTCCTTATCAATATATAACTCAGTTTCTTGTTCCGGTAAAGCTATTTTTAACTCAATGCCCTTTGCCTTGGTTTTTAACTCAAATGAAGAAGCCAGCTGGTTTACTAATTTATTTATGTTCACTAATTCCCTCTTAAGTTCAATGCGGCCGGCTTCTATTTTAGATATGTCTAAAAGGTCATCTATGATCCTGGATAAGCGGTCTATATTGTCCCTTGAGGTGGCAAGTATCCTCTCCTGTTTCTCGTTTATCTCTCCGGTAATCCTGTCCAGGACAATGCTTAAACCCTCCTTGGTAATGGAAAGAGGGGTCCTTAACTCATGAGAGACGGTAGAAACAAATTCCGTCTTCATCCGGTCTATCTCTTTTTCTTGCGTGATATCCCTTAAGACCACGACCAATCCAATAACCTTAGAGGCTGCATCTTTTACCTGTGCCACCTGGCAGAGTAAAACTAAACTCTCATTGCCTTTGGGCACGGTAATTTCTTCAACAAATGAGCTTTTCTTGTAGCCGTATTTTTTTAACAAAAGGCCCAGGTTCAGGATTGCGGATTTATTGCTCAGCATATCCATATTAACTTCGGTTTCTGCAGGAAAACCGAACAAGCGCTTCGCCGACGCGTTAAGCATTACGAGTTGGCCTTGGGCATCAAACATAATGATGCCCTCCAGCATGCTGGCCATCATTGCTTCCATCTTCAGCTTATCTGCGGTAATAGCCTCCTTTGTCTCCTGCAGGTCCTCCAGCAAATTTAAGGTTGCTTCCTTGCTCTGCTCTAATTCCCGCGTGCGCTCCTTAACTTTTTCTTCAAGGCCTGCTGCCAGTTCTTGAAGTTTATCCCTGCCTTCCCGGATTTCTTTCTGTTCCCCTTTAATAGTAGCTATCATGTAATTGAATGAGTCTGATAGCTGTTCCAGCTCATCGCCGGTCCTAATCCGGACTTCATAATCCAGGTTTCCTTTGATAACCTCCTCCGTGGCTTCGTGAAGCTTCTTTATCGGCTTGACGAAAACGCCGCTAAAGAGAAAGCCTGTCGGTATGACAATCATTATCATTATGCCTGCCAGGCTGAACATCTGAAGCATAAGCGTATTTAAAGGCGCAAATACCTCCTCAACCTCCTGGTCAACGCTGACATACCAGCGTAAGCCTGCCTTTGACAAAAGAGGGTGTTTGAGCTCGCTGAAAGCACTAAATAGCCCTCCTTTGTGTATATGTGCCTCCTTTATCACCGACCAGCCTAGCCGGCTTTGCATTAATTTTTGAAAATCCGCTTCGCTGCAGAAATTTGAACTCAGAGGGGCTCCCCCGGGATGAAATATAATCCGGTTATTGTCGTCAAGCAATACTGCGTGCCCGGTTTTCCCGAGCCCGATATTTTCTAAGGGCGCAAAAAAGGAATTAAGGTCTATGGCCTCTCTGCATATGCCGATTAAATTGCCTGCGCTGTCTCTTAAGGGAGAGGCAATGCCGACGCTCGGCTTTCCGGAAGCTCCATCCGCCTCTATGCCGCTTACGAAATCATCTCCCTTGCCTTGCATAAACGCCTTCTTCCACCAGGTTGCGTCCGCATGGAAAAATCCCGAAGCCTCCCCGGAAGCCGCAACCAGTCCTCCGTGTTTATCAGTTAAGATTATCTCTAAAACGCGCTGGTCAGCCTGAACCAAGTTTTTGAGGCTTAAGCTTAAGGGGCTGTCAAGGTATGGCTTGATAAGAAGGCCGTATCGCGCGGGATCCTTCCATTGCCTGTCCATCTCAGAAAAAGAAATCTTCATTTCTTCCTCTGACATATCTTTATACTTCAAGTTAGCATTTAGGACTGCCTCCTGCCAGAAAGGGCTGCTTAAATGCACCCGCAAATCTTCCAATTCCGCATTGATTATCCTTTCAATTGCCTGCGCCAGTATCCGGGCGTCCTGGACCCTCTCTTTGCCTATGGTATTGCGCAATAAATTAAAACCCCAGAAATATCCGCAAGCTATGGCTATGGCGAGGATAAGAAAGCTGGTAAGGCAAATAAGGAGGGTAATCTTTCGCCTGATGCCGGTTTTGTGTTTTATGGGGCGCGGTCCGTTCATTTTACATACAGGCGCGGTTAATCTTTTCTTCCAATTCCTTAATCTGCTTCTTAAGCTCTATCATTTTAAGTTCCCTGCCTACTGCCACCTTATTAAACCTTTCCAAATCAATTATTTTCTTTTTGAGGCTCTCCTCCATGTTCTTCTGCGCGGTAATATCTTCCAGCATCTCTACAGCTGCAACGATATTACCGGCCTTATCCCTTACCGGAGAAGAAATAATTCTGTAATTGACAACGCTCTCTTGCCGCTTTGTTTCTGTAACTACCTCGCGGACCTGGCCGTCTTTTAAAGTCTGGCAGACCGGGCAATATGCGCATGGCTCTTCTGTAGGCGGCTTATTAAACACGCGGTAGCAAATATTATTTTCATTTAAGTCCACATTCGGAAACCATTTTTTCATCTGGCTATTCATCATCAATATCCGCATCTTCGGAGAAATGAGCGATATCCCGATTCCGATATTATCTACCACTGCCCTAAACTTTTCTTCGGACATCGTCAACTCTTCGGGGTTACACGTAATTTGTTCCTGCTTTTTTAAGTTGTCTTCCATTTTAAAGAAAAAAACCGGATCAGCCTTTTCAATGTGATCCGGGTTATTTAGGGTTTTTCATCTCCCTAATTATATTTAATATCTTTTACTTTGTCAAACTCTTTAAAATTTTTTCCCGTGCCTGTGCGGCCTGGTCTTATTAAAATCTATTTTCTTGAGCAGGGTCTCTTCCAGGTCAATGCCCCGCGCACCGCAATAATCAAAAATACGGATGCAGCAATCCGCCAGCTCTTCGGCAACCTCGTCTTTTGTGCCGTGGTTACGCATTGCCTCCAGCGCCTCGGATAATTCCGAGTGCATTAACGCAATGAGCTCTCCGTCATTACGTTCGTTTTCCCACCATCCTTTTTCTTTGGCAATACGATGGCAAGTGGCGATGAAATCATTTATTTTCCATACTTTCCTGTTCATCGGCTATTCCTTCCTCTACTTTTGGTTCTAATGCTTTTTTTAAGTAGGAATATAACTTCTTTGAAACCAACTCGTTAGCATAAGTGCTCGGGGAAGAGACTTCCAGCTTAGTTCTCCCCGGGCCTGCTTCGCTAAAGAATACCCCTACCGGCGTGGTATCTTCCTCTGAAACATAAACCGCGATTAATTTCTTTGCTGCGTCTTCGGTATAGATATAGGCTCCTATATCAGCCAGCCCTGCTTTTGCGTTCTGGTAGCATACTTCATAACTGCAGTTAAAAGTCTCGCTGACAGCGTCTTTGCGGCTTGCCTCTATCTCCCTTGTAGAAATCCCCAAAAACCCCCTCGTCTTCTCCTTCGCCGTAGTACAGCCGTAAAAAAAGAAAAAGGAAGCGGTAAAAACTAAAATTAACCCGAAATTAAGAATTGATAATTTCATTTTATCCTCCAATTTTAGAAACAGTTTCCGAGTTGTTCGGGAAAGTGGGCACTAAGGCACTTATGCTTCTAGTCTATTCCACTGTCCCGATTAGCATAGAAACAGTTTCCCGATTGAAATGGAAACTGTTTCTGTGCTATTCATTTATCACATGCAAAATCTTATCCAGATTTTTGCGCGCCTCTTCTTCTCCCCTCGCCGCAAACTCCCCTGCCTTATGTAATTCCAGCCAATACAGCCCCGAGGTATCCGGGTGAAGGACCACATCCGCAAGAAGCGCTTCTCTTTGCGCTACTTCAGACTGCAGTATCTCTACGCTGCTAAAAATAATATCAAGTATATTGACCTTAAATATACCTTTTAAATGCTCTTTCAAACTGAACCACCTTCGCTTTTTTATATCCTCGGGTATATCCACCTTGATTTCTTTTTTAAGCTTTTCATACTGCTTTAAGACATCTTCCCTGGAAGGCGTAACATTAACGGCGATAATCTTTTTTACCCCCATCTTTAAAAGAACCTCGGTAGGCAGCGGATTAATCACCCCGCCGTCAAAAAGCATCTCCTCCTTGAATTTAAAAGGCGCAAATACCCCCGGCATACTGCAGCTTGCCATAATCGCATCTACAAGTAAGCCTGTATCCAATACCCGGGGCTCTTTCCTTTTCACGTCGCTGGCGATAACTTTCAAAGGAATCTTTGTATCATAAAAAGTTTTTTCTCCCAGGTGTTTTTTCAAAAACCGGTGCAGCTTTGTGCCTTTTATAAAACCGAGGCGCGGAAAGGTTAAATCAATGAGGCCCCAGATATGCTTGGGCTCCCTGAATTCTTTGGTAATTTCCAGTATCTCTGCGCTTGTTTTTCCTATTGCCCAGAGGCAGGCGATAAGGGCGCCTATGCTTGTCCCGGCAATGATATCAATGGGTATCTTTTCTTCCTCAATTACCTTTAAGACGCCTATATGGCAGAATCCATAAGCTACCCCTATCCCAAACACAAGCCCTACCTGGCACTCCCCGATTTGCCGGGAAATGCGCCGCACCGTGCGGGCGTATTCGCAATTGGGCTCATCCAAGACCAGCTTGTCAGAGCGGCTCAAATCCATATGCGGCAGGGTGGCAAATACATTTTTACCGAGCACGCCCACCTGCTCAACGTGAGAGAGCTTGGTAAATTTATACTCGTTGATGATAATGTTGATTTTTTCTTCTTCAAAATTGAACTCCTCTTTAAGCCGCTTAATTAAATTATGGGTCTTCTCCAGGTCCAGCTCATCGGGACTGGAAAGTATGTGGATTAAATCTGACTGGTTAAGGATGCTGAAGATATTCCTGTCCATCACCGAAGGCAAGTCCAGGATTAAATAATGGTAATCATTTACTAGTAAGCTTAAAATTCCCAGAAGGCTCTTTACGCAGGAATACTCTTGTGGGTTATAATGAAAACAGATTAAGTCTATGCCGAAGCTGTTGGTTAAGATAAATTCCTTTGCCCGCCTGGTATTCTCGGAAAAATCAGCGCAAAGGTTAATGGCCTTTTCTTGCGTAATTTCCAGCCTTCTGGTGAGGCTGTGCTTTTTATCTTCGGGAAGGACATCAAGGATAATTACCCTTTTACGGGTCTCCTTCTGAATGCTTAATGCCAGGTTAAGGGCGTAAGCTGTTTTTCCTGCCTGCGAATAAGAGCTGAAGACAGAAATAATCGTACTCTCAAAGATTGTCTTCTGGTGCAGGTCTTTGTGTTTTAGCCTTCGCGACAATACACGGCTCAAATCAATGGCAAGGTGGGGGATTTTCTGCAGGATAAAATCAAAATCTGACTTGCCTATAGTTAGGACCAGGGAATCGTTTAAGGCCTGGGACGTAACCGAATGCGGCTCATTGGTAAGAAGCGAAATAATCCCGAAATATTTTCCGCGGTGCAGGTATTCCAATATGGTTTTATTTCCGGCATTATCCTGCGTGTAAATTATAACTCTGCCCAGGATAAGCGCGTAAAAACCGCTCGGGACAGAGCCTTCCTGATAGATGATTTCACCCTTCTTATACTCCCTGAGAGAACTCTTTTCTTTTATAATCCTGATCTGCCGCTCTGAGAGAGAAGAAAATAAAGGGATTTCTTTAAGTATTATATCTTTATTCAGTAATTCCATATTATTCTAACTTTGCGTCTCTTGCAACTACCGCAAATTTCTTTGCGCTCTCCCGTACAGTCCTTTTATAAGTAGAGTAATCTACCTCAATAAGGCCGAAGCGCGCTCCAAATCCCTTATCCCACTCAAAGTTATCTAAAAGAGACCAGTAGATATAACCCATTACCTTCACGCCTTTAGCCATCGCCCGGTAGACTTCTGCCAGGTGCGAAGAGATAAATCCCCAGCGCAGCTCGTCATCTTCGGTACAGATACCATTCTCAAGGATAAATACCGGCTTTTTATATTTCTTTAATTTCAAAAGCAGTTTATAAAGGCCTTGCGGATAAATATCCCAGCCCAGCGAGTTCTTTTTCAATTCGCCATGTTCTTCTTTGCAGACATCAACCAGCAGGCTCCTGATGCCCCAATTAGCTGCATCCACGATGCTATGCGTATAATAATTAATCCCGATAAAATCAAGGGACCTGCGATGCGATAAAGTATCCAGGAGGGAAAAATTAAAAGATTTATTCCTTAAGAAAACAGCTACTTTGTTTCTTAAATTCTTCCTGCAGGGGGTAAAATCCTGCAGGTTCTTTGCTATGCTCACCGAAGGAGAAGCCAGCCCTCTCGCCTTATAAAGCTGGTGTATTTTCCTGTACGCTCCTATGTGGGCAGAGATTAAATTGCGTTTTACCCTTACTGCGGAAAGAAGCGACTTCTCCTGGGGCGGCCAGGCTCCTAAAATATAGGCATGATAAATATACACCATAGGCTCATTGATAGTAACCCAGTATTTGACGTGGTCAGATAAAGCCTGAGTAATAGCCGAAACAAAACGCAGGAAATAGATAATGTTATTTTTATTCTTCCATCCGCCTTTTTGAGCAAACCATATAGGAGAGGTAAAATGATGCAGCGTGACTATAGGCTCGATATTTCGCTCTCTAAGGCTTACGATAACATCGCGGTAGTGGCTTATTTCCCTTTCGGAGAATACGCCTTCTTCGGGCTCTACGCGGCTCCATTCGATAGAGAGGCGGTGGGCGTTATGATTAAGGGATTTGGCTAAATCAAAGTCCTGCTTATAAAATTCGTAGTGCCGGCAGGCGCTTGCCGAAGGCTCTTTTAAGCGCACCCTTCTCTCCCACTCCCACCAGTCGCTGTTAAAGTTATTCCCTTCCACCTGATAGGCGGAAGTAGCAGCGCCAAAGAAGAAATCTTTAGGGAATTCAATCATAATAAATACAATTATAGCATCTACAAATAAAAAATCCCAACAAAATGTTGGGACCTTAAGCAGGCCGATAAAGGTACGAGACTCATCCCTCCCTTTAGCTTCGGCAACTCAGCCACCTTACTCAAGGTGCTCTTTTGAGGTTAGGTCTGTAAGTTTTGCGTCCCCCAGTTTCCCGGGGTTTGCCCTTATCGGCCTAATTAAAGTATACATTAAATCAGAAAGATTTTCAAGACAGCGGGCTCTATCTTCTTTTCTTTTTTACGGGTTCGGGGTTTAGCTGGGTGCTTAATACCTCCCAGGTCTGGGGGCCGACTTTACCGTCAACTTTAAGGCTGTTGGCCTTCTGAAATTCTTCAATGGCCTTTTTAGTCATAGGCCCTGCCTTACCGTCTATTTCTCCGGCGTAATAACCCGCGTTCTTCAGGGCAGTTTGAATCTCAATGTTGGTGGGTTTATACGGCCCGGCAGGCGGCAAAGGCGCGAGGTCCCCTGGCTTTGCGTTTTGCGCCTCGCTAACTTGCGCTTTGGGTTCGGCCGTGATAGCGGGAGAACCGGTCAGAGTGCTTAACTCCTCCATAGATAATGGCTCCGGCATTTGCGTAACATCCGTTTCTTTTTGTCCACAACCAAAGACGCAAATACTAAAAAATATGACCATGACAACTACCGCGTATTTCATTAAACTCCTCCTTCCATACAGATGGAACACCGACCCTTCCTTTAAGGTCGGGTGTTAACTGCCAGGCGAAACACCGGCCCAACCGATAGGGCCGGGTGTTAAATATCTATGCTCTTCTAATCCCGGGGTAAAACAAATTCAGGAATAAAAGGTATGTTATACAGATAGAGCCGCCGAGCATAATCGTAAACGAAATCCCAATATACTTTGAAAGCCCTCCTATAACAAGGCTGCCCAAAGGAGCAAAAACCGACAGGATTATCACAAATAAGCTCATTACCCTGCCCCGGAATTCTTCTGTCACATTAAGCTGTAGCAACGTATTCACCAGGGCTGCGGAAGTAAAACGGGAGGCTCCTATAAACACTAAAGCCAGAAGCGAAAATGCAAATATCTTAGATAAGGAGAAGGCGACGACCGAAGAGGCAAAAATAAAAGCGGCAAACATAAGCAGCCTTCCCTTTGCTTTAAAATCTCCCATTTGGATTAAAATAAACCCTCCGATGAGTGCGCCAAACCCGGCAGAAGACATCAGCATGCCTAAGCCTTTTACATCTACCTTTAATATGCTCTTGGCGAAAATCGGCATAAACGTGCCGTAGCCCGAACTAAAAAAAGTCACGACCGCAACCGTAACAAGCAGCATTAAGATAAGCCGGCTCTCCCTTAATATGTTGAGGCCCTCTTTTAAGCCCTGCCAAACTGTCTTTCCGGCGTTGCAAGAGATATCAATAACCTTTTTCCTTCTCACAAAGAAAAGCGATATTATTATGGCCAGCGAAGAAACGGCATTGGCGTAAAAACAGCTGGATATGCCCAACGAAGAAGCAATGATTCCGGCAAGCGCCGGGCCGATTACCTGGCTGGACTGAAAAGAAATTGAATTCAAGGTAATGGCATTAAAAAGCCTTTCCTTATCAACCAGTTCCCTTATAAACGCCTGCCTGCAGGGCAAATCAAAGGCCCTGACTATGCTGCTTAAAAAAGCAATCAGCCCTACGTAAAAAGGAGTAATGAGGTTTGCCTGCGTTAACACGCCCAAGGTAAAGGCTAAGAGCATAAAAAAAGCCTGCGTGACGATTATAATTTTTTTCCTGTCTATCCTGTCGGCTAATACTCCTCCGAAAAGAGTCAGGCTAAACATGGGGACCGCGCCGATGAAATCAATTAACCCTAAAAGAAACGCCGAATTGGTGAGTTTATAAATGAGCCAGCCCAGGGCAATGACCTGTATCCAGTCGCCGATTAAGACTATGGTCATACCAAACCAGTAGAGCCTGAAGTCCCTAATTTTGAGCGCAGCGAGCATTATTTTGTTATGATTTTAAAACTGCCTCCCGGCGGCAGCGCGGGCAGAGAATTTTTATTCTGTCAGGACGGTTAAATTCAACTTCTTTTTCCGAAACAGGTTTCTCCTTTAAGGCGAGGTCGGAAGATTCAAGATAAGAAAGAATAAGCGAAGGGTTGGAAAAACATAATGGGCCCAGTCTCTTTGCCACCCACACATACTGGTCGACAGGCACAACGGGCTCTTGACAACAGGAACAGAGGACGAATTCTTTTTCTATGGCCTGCTTTAAATCTTCTCTTTTTTCCGTAGTGGCCAAATCAAATTCCCGGGAAAGGACTATGCCTTTTTTCGTCGGGCAATTGGCTTCGCACTGGCCGCAGAAAATACAGATATCCCAATGCACGGTAAGGACCCTTTTTGGCTTCCCGTTTTCTTTCTTGTCCGCAAAATCAATCGCCCTTGCCGGACAAACCTGGCTGCAGGCAGTGCAGCCCATGCAGTCCTCTTCGTGAAAATAGGGCCTGCCGCGGAACCTCTCAAAAGGCGTATGCGGTTTAAAAGGAAAGGGGCTGGTGTAAGGCCCTTTTATTAATGCCCTGATTGCCTCTTTTAATTCCCTTAATTTAGGATACCTCATCTTCTTCGTATTTGTCGCAAACAGATTTTTCCCAAAGTTTTACCCCGGACTTATGCGCTCCCCGGGCGAGTGCATGGGCAGCCACAGGGGAAGTAAGCAATAAGAAAACGCCCACCATAACCGCTTTGATACCTGTAGGCGTAAGGCCCTTCAAGATGAAAGTGCCAAAAAGTATACTGCAAGTCCCTAATGTCACGCATTTTGTAGTTGCCTGAAGCCGGTTATAGACATCCGGCAGCCGCAAGAGCCCGACGCAGCCGAATATATCAAAAAATAAACCTATGGCAATAAAAATGTAGGCTACAACCTCATTCATCAAACCCTCTTCCTTCCAGATATTTGGCTAATGCCAGCGCTCCGATAAAACTTTGCAAAGCCCAGGCAATGCCGATATCCAAATACCAGTCTCTTCCCGTCGGTATGCTTAGAAGCGCGCAGAACCCCACGATGAGAATCCCCAGCGTGTCAATCGCAACTGCGCGGTCTGCCGGAGTTGGCCCGAGCATAAGCCGGACCAGGCAGAACAGAAAGCAGAGCATTAAAATAAAAAAACAGCGCGCAAGTAAAGGAGACTGCCAGCCCAAGAGGCTGGGGATAGGATAAATTAAGATGCCTGCTAAAACAGTTACTATTGCAATGAGCCCCAAGGCGTAACGCATGTCTTTTGAAATTTTAAGCATAATCGGTTATTCAAAAATCCTCTTTAAAATGCTTTCGAAGTTTTTCACGATTTTTTCAGTCGCGGCGATTTCATCGGTAGCCTTGACGTCAATCCAGTGTATATACAATACGCCTTCCTTCTGGTTGATGTCTACGGACAAGGTCCCCGGGGTAAGGGTAATGGAATTTGCCAGAAAAGTTAACCCTGTATCGGATTTAAGCCTGGTCTTTACCTTTACAATCCCCGGGTTAATGGGAAGTTTAGGATGAAGCACCCGCAGCGCCACATCAATATTTGCCTTTAAACATTCCCATAAGAAAAGAGGCACATAATAACAAAACCAGATATAGCGGGAAGCGTGTTTAAAATGCGATGCCCGCCTTATAAACATATCTCCGGTGAGCAAAGACACAAACGCGGCTACAAAAATCCCGACTAATAAATGCTGGATATCTATTGGCCAGGTCAAAAGCAGCCAAACCAGGAATCCGAAAACAAATAATATTATTCTGCTTTTCATTTAACCGCTCCAAAGACTGCCTGAGAATATTCTGTGCCCCGCGCCAGGACAGAAACCGCATTATCCAGGAAAGGCCTAAGCGCCGGTATGAGCATAAGGCCGCCAAACACACAAATAACCGAAAGCGCAATCATCGCAAGCTTCATAAAACCGGGGGCCTCTTTGATATCCTTAAACTTCTCTTTCAACTCTCCGAAGAAGGCATATTTTTCTACCTTCATAAAGGAAGCCAAAGTCAATATGCTTCCTATAACTGCGCACAGCGCATAAACCAAGTAGCCTTTCTCAACGCAGGCCAGGATAATTATCAACTTGCTAAAAAAACCGTTAAAGGGCGGAATTCCGGCAATAGACATTGAAGCAATAAGGTTTGTTGAGCCGGTCACCGGCATAATTTTATTCAATCCTCCGGTTTCTTTTAAATCGCGCGTTCCCGCAGCATAATCCACTGCCCCGGAATTCAAAAAGAGGAGCGACTTAAATACGGAGTGGTTAAATAAATGAAACAACCCTCCCAGGATGCCTAAGGGCGTACCCAGGCCTATACCTAAGACTATATAACCTATCTGGCTGATGGAGTGATACGCCAAAAGCCTCTTTAAATCCCACTGCGAGAGCGCTAAAATTACCGCGACTAACAACGATAATGCGCCCAGGAAAGTCAATATGGAAAGGTAATTTGGGCTTGAGCCGATTACATTAAAAAATATCCGCACCAAAGCATAGACGCCTAAAGTCTTGATTAAAACTCCGGAAAGCATGGCTGAAATGGATGCCGGAGCAGAAGGGTGCGCGTCAGGAAGCCAGGCATGAAAAGGCACGAGTGCCGCCTTTAAACCAAAACCCATCAGGAATAACACGCCGACAAACGGAACCAAAAATTTATTCTGCTGGAAGCTGATAACTCTTGAGATATCCGCCATATTCAAGGTGGAGGTAAAACTATAAAGGAAGGCAATGCCGATAAAGATGAAGCTGGAGGCAACCGAGCCCATAATCGCGTATTTAAAAGACGCTTCCAATTCCTCTGCTTCCGTGCCGAAGGCAACCAGGGCATAGCTTGCGATGGAAGCAATCTCCAGGAATACAAAAAGGTTAAATAAATCTCCGGTAACGATAATCCCGTTCATTCCGCAGAGCATCAAAGAAAATAAAGTAAAGAATTTAGTTTTATCGGTGTATTTCTGCATGTAACTGACAGAGTAAAGCGCGACAAAAAACGCGATTAAGTTTACGGTGACCAGCATAAAGCTGGTTAAGCCGTCCAATACCATGGAGATGCCAAAAGGCGGCATCCATCCTCCGATTTTATAGACCAGGATTTTCGCGGGAAGAGACTCTACCAATATGGGGGTATAAAGAGATAACGATAGAAGTAAACCACTGCTTATGCATGCGGCGATATCCGCAAAGCGCTTGACAAATCTTCCCAAAAGCGAGATCAGAAATGCGCTTGCTAAAGGTATGATCACAAAAAAAGGAATAAGGTTCTCTCTCATTATTTTTAGCCCTTAAGCTTCTTTATCTTGGTAATATCAAAGGTGCCGTATTTTTCATAGATGCGTATGGCGATAGATATAATCAAAGCAGTCACTCCCAGGCCGATAACAATTGAAGTAAGCACGAGGGCCTGCGGCAGGGGGTCAACCATCTGTGCGATCAGCTGGCCCTGGGCGTCAATGGGCGCCCTGCCATGGTATTTATAGCCTACGAGCACGAAAAATAAGTTCATGGAGTATTCAATAATGCCTAAGCCCACAATCATCTTCACGAGGTTACGTTTGCGTAATACCCCGTAAAGCCCAACGCAAAATAATACAAGGCATAATACATAAAGCAGCATAGTTATTCCTTTTTAGATTTCTCTAATATTACCAAAGCCAGAAATATGGCAAATAAACCCACTCCTACCTTGATGCCGATAGATAAGTTGCTGAATATTATGGTTCCTGAGCTGAATAATCTAAAGGGCTCGCCCTTGGAAAAAATATTCAAAAAGAATGATCCGCCTAAGAATCCCAACATTGCCACTAACAAAAACATGATTGCGCCTATGCTCTCCAGGTTTGAAGCAAGATCTTTGGAAACCTTAGAAACCGCCACGTCTTTGCCGAAGGCAAGCATCATATGCACAAAAGACAATGCCACGATTACCCCACCGGCAAAACCTCCGCCCGGAGAAAGATGGCCATGCAAGATTATATAGATACCGAAAAGCAGGATAAGGCCGATAGTCAGGCGGGTGATAGTTTTTACTATCAGGGTCATCCCTGTTTTTGGGTTATCAATCATTTTTCTATCTTTTTCCTTCCAGGCCGGCGCAAGACCGCCATTATCCCGATTACCGAAGTAAATAATACCGTTGCCTCACCCAGCGTATCATAAGCGCGAAAATCCAATATTACCGCCGTCACCAGGTTTACTGCCCCGGTCTTTGCCGTGCCTTCTGCCAGATATTTTTTTACCACGACCATAAGCGGCTCGCCAAAAGCAGGCAGTTCCGTTATGGCCTGCCAGGCGAAGAAAAGAAAAACCGCAACAAATGCCAGGGTAGAAATGGTATTAAATACCCAGCGGCCCTCGATAACCAAAGGCAGGTCTTTTTTGATGGTGGCGCGGATAAGGATAATTAAACAGAGGATTTCAACTACCAGCTGCGTAATGGCTAAGTCCGGAGCCTTAAGGACTAAAAAGGCAAGGCAGAGGGCAAAACCCACTGCTCCCACGGCAATGACGCTTGATAGCAAATCCTTTACTTCAATTGCCACGATTGCCGCGAAAATCATGAATATTAAAAGTATATACAGTTCCATCCTATTTGACTAACAGCGCCCAGAATAAACCCATCATCCCTAAGAGTGTCCAGACTAAATAAGTAGGCAAAACTCCGTTATGCAGGTATTGCAGGAATTTACCTATCCCAAATACCCCCTTCTTGAGCTCTTCATAAATATCAAAAGAGCCGGATTCTGCCCTGCGGTAAATATTTTTTATTGCCCCGAAGTCTTTTATGGTGTTATAAAACTCCGTGCCCGCAACTTTATTTTCTATTCCGATTATTTCCCCTCCGGTAAAACAATTCTCCTTACGGATGCTTTTTTTGACGTTTCCGAGATAAAAAATTGCAATCCCTATGATTATTCCGCTCGCCACTAAAATGGCGCTTAAGTATGAATAGAAATTATCCGCCCCGGGCGCATAACCTATGGCAGGAAAGATAAGGTATTTCAAAGGTAAGGCATAAGCAAATATTCCGAATGCCACACAAAGAAAACTAAGTATTAACACCGGTGCGCTCATAGACAAGGAAACCTCCCCTTTTTTGGAATGGCTTGGCTTTTCAATTGCTTCTCCCAGAAAAGCCGAATGTAATAATTTCATGAAGCTGGCGAGGGTCAGGCCGGAACCGAACAATGCCAAAATTAAACAAAATATACCGACGGCCCGTAAACCCGGCCCTTGCGACTCTAATTTTGTAACCACTCCCTGATAAACCATGAGCTTGGAAAAGAAACCGTTAAGCGGCGGGATGCCGGAGATAGATAAGCTGGCGATAAGACAGGATATATAGGTAAGAGGCATGCTCTTGGCCAGGCCGCCTAATTTATCTAATTCAACAGTATGAGTGCGCGACTCTACATTACCGCTTGTAAGAAAGAGAGAGGATTTATATATTGCATGATTAAGCATATGGAATATTCCGCCGGCGATGCCTATGGGGTTAGCAGTGCCTATCCCCAAAACCATATAACCTACCTGAGAAACCGCATGGTATCCTAATAACCTCTTCATATTATGCTGCACTAAAGCCATCATTACAGCCGCAATAACCGTTAAAGCGCCTACGAGCATCAAAAAGACGCTCATTGCCTCGTTCATAGCAAACAAATTTAAGGAGATCCTTGCCAAGAGATAAATACCCAGAAGTTTATCTAAAGAGGCGGGCAAAAACGCTACTACCGGAAGCGGAGCTTTTTCTGCGCAGTCCGGAATCCATGAGTGTAGAGGCATTGCGCCTGCCTTGGCAAAAGAGGCTAAGGCAATTAAGATATATGCTAAAATAGAAAGCCCGTTATCCAGGCCCAAATTTATCTGATCCATCTGCCAGGTGCCGGTCAAGCGATAAATTATGCCTATCCCTAAAAGCATAAGCGCGTCAGAGCCGCCGATGATGATAAAGGTCTTTTTCGCGGTATCAGAGGCATTCTCCGCCAGATTAATCAAAAGATAAAGAGTTAAACCTAAAAAGCCCCATAATATCAAAAGTAAAATCAGGTTATTGGCAAGGCTTGCGCCGACAGAAGCAAGTGCGGTAAGAATAAAATAAGTATAATATTGCACCAGGCCTTTTCTCCCTTTCATAAATCCAAAGGAGTAAACCAAGCTTAGTAAAGAAAAGAAGACCACAGCTAAGGCTATGAGCCCGCTTAAGCTATCTAACTTTAATAATGGATAAAAATTATTTATATTCATTAACCTATCACCTGCGACCTATTACCTATGGCCTTCTTCATATCTTCAGTCTTCTGTTGTGATAACTTAATCAGGTCCCAGCCATTCATAACCTTTTTATCTTTAATCTTATCTATAACCGCCACTCTCTCAGTACAGCAATAGCAGGGGTCAACTGCTGCCAGGGTAATCGCCGTATCTGAAATCGTCTGTCCGACTGCCGCCACTTTATTGGAGGCTACATTCATATAACTGGGAGCGCGAATTTTATGCCTTACCGGCCGGTTTGTGCCGTCAGAGCGCACATAATGAAAGCACTCGCCGCGCGGAGCTTCTACCCTGCCGATGCCCTCTCCGGCGGGAATATCCTTAATGTTTGCGTCAATTTCACCCTTAGGCATTTTATCCAAGCACTGCTGGATGACGCTCACGGATTCATACATCTCCAGTATCCTGACTACGGTCTTGGCAAAGACATCCCCCTCTTTTTCCACAATCACATTCCAGCGCACCCGGTCAAAGACTCCGTAAGGATCATCCCTTCTTACGTCTATATTCACTCCGGAAGCGCGCGCAGTTGGGCCGACCACGCACCATTCCATCGCCTGACTCTTATTTAATATCCCTACACCTTTTAGCCTTGCCTGTATTACCGGGTCATCCATTACCGCGCCCTTAAACATATCCAGGGCCGGCTTTAATTCATCCAGGGCTTTCTTTAAAACAGGCACATCATCGTCGCAGATATCCCGGCGCACTCCGCCGATTTTACTCATCCCGTAGTGGTTACGGTTTCCGCAAATCATTTCAAACATATCCAAAACCGGCTCGCGGTATTTCCACGCCCACATCCAGACAGTATTGTATCCTATGAAATGACCGGCTAAGCCCAGCCACAATAAATGGCTGTGAATCCTCTGCAGCTCATCGATAATAGTACGGATGTAAAGGGCTCTCTGCGGCACAACATTCTGCTCTCCGCCTAAAATATCTTCAATTGCCAAAACATAAGCATAAGGATGGCTGGATGAACATATACCGCAGATTCTTTCTACCAGGAAAGCTACCTGGTCAAAATGCTTATGCTCCGAAAGCTCTTCAATCCCGCGGTGCATATAACCGATGACAATATCAATATCCGTGACCTTCTCTCCTTCGGTATAAAGACGGAAAAATTCCGGCTCTTCCTGTAAAGGATGGTAAGGGCCTATGGGTATGATTACTTTATGCGACATATTCGTTAAAGGTTAAGTTTTTTCCTTCCTTAAAGGGTACTTGCCTTGCGGCCATTCGTCAGCCAGAAGCAGGCGTTTTAAATTAGGATGGCCGATAAAATTAATCCCGAGCATCTCCCACATCTCGCGCTCAATCCATTCCGCCCCTATTATCAACGGAGCAATGGACATAATCTCCGGCTTCTTCTTGTCGGCAATGAGAGTGCGCACATTGATTAATTTTCCTGTGTGGTCATGCGAAAAGTGATAAATTATCTCTATCCCTTGCGGAGTATCCATCCCGCTCGCAATAGCGAAACGGCACCCTAAATCTTTAAAAATGAATTTTGCCACATCGGGGATATCCTGCGGATTAAAATCAATATAAATACGCCGCGGCGCCTTCTCGTCTATTTTGATAACTTTTGACTTAAACTCTTCTTTTATCCTGCTTGTAATATCTTCCATATTTATTTCTTCTTTCCGTTAAGTTTTTCAATCAGCTTGGCAATACCGGCAATCATCGCCTCGGGTTTTGGCGGGCAGCCCGGGATATACACGTCAACCGGGACCACCTCATCAACCGGGCAGGGGCTGTTATATGAGTCCTGAAACATTACCCTGCCGCAGGCGCAATTGCCTATCGCGACTACTACGCAGGGCTTGGGAGCCTGGATGTAGAGCTTGGCGAGCCTCTCCTTTGTCTTATAATTCGGGACGCCGGTAACAAGCAGGGCGTCGGCATGGCGCACGCTTCCCACTAAAACTATCCCCAGCCTCTCTACGTCATAGCGCGGAGTAAGTAAATCCAAGACTTCAATATCGCAATTATTGCAGGGGGAAGTTGCCGCATGAAAAACCCAGATTGATTTAGTTAAGGCTTTTATTTTAATGCTCATTTTATCTTCCTAACAATGCCGATATCACGGATAACCCGGCTAAAACAGTAACCGGCCCCCAGAAAAATTTCAGGGCCTGGTCAATGCGCAGCCGCGGATTGGTATTCTTAATTAAAATAATCCCGACTAATAACGCAACATATTTCAATACCAGAAATAAAAAGCTGGTGTCTTTGCCTAAAAATAGCACCGTAAGAAAAACCGGCATGGCATAGAGCAGGATTGCCTTGGTTAATTTAAAAGCTGCCAGGGGCTTGCCTGAGTATTCAATTAAGACCCCTCCCATTATCTCCTGCTCTGCCTCGGAGATTTCAAAAGGGGCAAGGCCTAATTTCGCCTGCATGCATAATATTGCAACCGCGAAAGCAATGCCTCCGGAAAAAGAGGCGATATTAGAGCCGAAGTTAATCTGATGGTTTAATATCTCGCCCATCTCGAGGGTCATGCCGCTTTTAATAATCACCGTAATCACCGATAAAATGAAAGGCAATTCATAAGCTAAGACTAATTTCATCTCCCTGGATGCGCCCTGCGAAGCCAGGGGGTTTCGCGAAGAAGATGCGCCCAGTATCAAAGAGAGCGCCGGGACAATTAGCAGGTATATTACTACTATGAGGTCAGCAGGTAAACCCTCCAGAGGAGAAATTATTGCCTGGCCTAATAACCCCGCTACCAATATGACGCTTACCAAGCCCAATAATGGCGCAATCAAAAAAGTAAGGCTTGCTCCCGCAGGCACTATGGTTTCCTTGCCGAGTAACTTTACGATGTCTACGAAATTCTGATACCAGGGAGGGCCTTGCCTCCATTGAATTCGGGCGCTCACTTTACGATCTATCCAGCAGGCTATCAGGCCGGTAATGGAAGCGAATAAGAAACCGGGAAATACGAGATAATTAAATAATATTTTCATTTTTTCTTCGGCTGCAGCTCTTCCCTTGACCACTTCAGGGTATGTACTGCCAGATGTTCTCCGACAAAATAAATATTTTTTTCCGGGTCTTCCTGCACCTCTTTTAGCTCTATTGCCTTTTCCGGGCAGCTAGTAACGCATTTGGGAATTTTTGTGCTTACCCCTAAGCAAAAATCACACTTAGAATCCAAATACGGGATAAAATCCTGAAAGATAATCCCGAAAGGGCAGGCAACAGAGCAGCATTTACAGCTGGTGCAGAGCATCTTATAACGTTTAATATGCCCATCAGGGGCCCTTTCCAGGGCATTATGGTAGCAGGAATTCACGCAGGGCGCTTCTTCGCAATGCCGGCAGATGGTGGCAAATGTCGCGTATTCCCTTAGCGAGGCAATCCCGTTATTCTGGGGATGGTAAAAATAGTCGCAGGCGACCCTGCATTCCTCGCATTTGTTACAGATATCTAAATCAATGTATAAGCGTTTCATTAATCAATCCCAAATATCGTAAATATCCTTTAAGTCCTCGTAACTGAAAACCGGGCCGTCTTTGCAGGCGTAGAATTTCCCGATTCGGCAATGCCCGCATTTACCGAGGCCGCAGGACATATTCTTTTCCATAGATAGATAAATATCCCGGGGGTTAAACCCTAATTCCAATAATTTAAGGGTGGCAAATTTCATCATTATCGGAGGGCCGCAGACTATGGAAACTGCCTTTGCCATATCTATAGGCAGGTCTTTTAATATAGTGGTAACTAAACCTACGTTCCCCTTCCAGCTGGGATCCCCCGTATCTACGGTTACCCGTACTTCAGTATTTTTTAATTTTGCCCAGGAAGGCAAGGATTCTTTATATACAATATCTTTCGGCGTGCGCGCCCCGTAGCATAAGACTACCTTATTATAATTATCAATCTGGGAAAATAAGCTGAATAAGAGGCTGCGTAGCGGCGCCAAGCCCACCCCTCCGCCTACAATCAGGATGTCTTTGCCTGTAAATTTATCTAAAGGATAGCCTTTCCCATACGGCCCGCGCACCCCCAGGACCTCTTTTGGCTTCATTTCATGGAGCCTTGAAGTAACCGCGCCTACATTCATTATAGTCACGTCTATTCTTTCCTTTACGGAAGGGTCTGAAGAAGGTGTAAAAGGCGCCTCGCCTAAGCCGGGGATAGTAAGCTCAATAAACTGGCCGGTCCGGAAGCTGAATTCCTCTTCCAGCTTAAGCACAAAGGTCTTTATGGCCGGGGTTTCTTCTTTTATCTCTTCAATTTTAGCCTGAATGGGCAGGTATATGTTTTTCTTCATATAATCTTCTTAAAATATAACGGATATCTATCCTTCCGGGGCAGACATCAATGCACCTTCCGCAGCCGCAGCAGGCCTGGAAACCGAGATTGGAGATAAAGAAATCAAATTTCTTAAGGTAGCGGTTACGCAGCCGCATATAACGCATGCGTAAAGGATTGGCCCCGCCGGCAACGCGGGAAAAATTCTTATAAAGGCAGCCGTCCCAGATACGCACCCTGCGCGGGCTTCCTTCTTTTACATCGTCCGTCAAAAGGAAGCAATGGCAGGTATCGCACATAAATACGCAGCCGCCGCATTCTACGCAAGTGCGCATCTGTTCGTTCCAAACCTGCGAATTGTAGCCGGATAAAACTATATCCTGCAAAGTATCTTTTTTAGGGATTTTATGGCATGAGAGGTGCTCTTCCATGCGTTTTATCACTGAATCTCTTTTTGCGGCCCTGCCTGAGAGCTGGCCTGCGTTTGCAGGGGTAAGGATATTCTTTATTCCATCTACCATCTTCCTGGCTTTATCTGAAGCTACGTCAAGCAGGTAACCATCATTAATGGGGGATAAATTCAGGTCAAAGCCTTCAGTGACGTGCGGGTTAATCTCAAAGGCGCGGCAGAAGCAAGCCTCTTTAAAGGAGGGGCAATCCCCGGAAATAATCAATGCCTGAGCTCTTCTTTCTTTATAAAGCGCGTCTTCTTCGTTACCCTGCAAGAAAACATAATCCTGGATTTTTAAAGAAAAGATATCGCAGTTTTTTATCCCGCAGATAGCAAGCGGTTTTTGCGCGCCCTTGCCTTCCTGGCTTTCGAAATATCTGCCTATCTCCTCCTTAAAATGGGTAAAGAATGCGCGGGTAGGCTCAACTGCGCGGTATTCGCTAAAAACTATGTCTTCTTTTTTAACTTCGGAGAATCTTTTCAGGAGGTAGTCGTCAGAAGGAAGGTTAAAGCCGTATTCACATTTTACCTTAAAGGGAGTCTTGGTCTTTATGGGGACAAAAAGCTCATACTCCTGGTTTATGTGTTCGTATAAAGAGAGGAGGTTTTCGGCGCGTAAGAAATATGTTTCCATTAATTACTTTAAAACGGGATTTATAATAAGCGGGGGGTTTGTGAAAAATCACAAAACAGCCCATTAATTAAAAGTTTGTATAATATAACATAATTCAATATGCTTGTCTATAAAATTTTTTCTAAATAAAGGGGACGGTTCTCTGCAGAGTCGGGGACGGTTCTCTTTAGTCTACGTTTAACGCAGAGAACCGTCCCAATCTGATTCGAAAGCGTCCCTAATTATGGGGAATCTGGGGGACTTTTTGAGGCAGGCGTAAGCGCTTTTCTTACCAGGTCGCTTACCAGCTTCCCGTCTGCTTTCCCCGCGACTTTGGCATTTACTTCCTTCATAACTTTGCCCATATCTTTCATCCCCTGCGCGCCGGCAGCTGAAACCGCCTCTTCAATGATTTTCTTAATCTCTTCTTCCGGTAACTCAGGCGGAAGGTAGGTTTTTAAGATCTCAAGCTCCTTCAGCTCTTTATCCGCCAGGTCCGGACGGTTCCCTTTTGTAAACTGCTCAATGGAATCCTGGCGCTCCTTAATCTGTTTTCTGATGACTGCTACGGACTCCGGCTCTTCGAGCTTATTTTTTTTCTTGGCAATCGCCGTATTAATCAATTCCGCGCGCAGGAAACTTAAGACCGAACTCTTTAAGGAATCCTTATTCTTCATTGCCTCTTTATAGTCGCTAAATATCTTTTCTTCCAACACCTTCCACCTCCGATTAGGGATTCTAATGGCCCAATTTTCTTATCAGAATGATATGCATTTCTTAAAGGCTGACAGCCTCTTTTCCAAATTATTTCTTGTAAGCCCTGCCGTCCGCTTTATGCCGAAATCTTCAATATTAAACGAGGCAGCAATTGTGCCATAGGCAATTGCTTTCTTAAGGCTGCCTTCGTCTATTCTTTTGACGCGTGTAAGATACCCCATAAACCCTCCGGCAAAGGTATCCCCTGCTCCAGTCGGGTCTACTACTCTTTCCGTAGGAAACGCCGGAAGGGAAAAAACAAATTTGCTGCTGTAAAAGAAAACCCCATGCTCTCCTTTTTTGATTAAAATCATCTTCGGCCCGTAAGAAGAGAGGCATTTTGCCGCCCGGATAAGATTGCTTTCTCCGGAAAGTTGCCTTGCTTCCTGGTCATTGGCGACATAGATATCAACCTGCTTTAATAGCCTTATAAGAGGCCTGCGCTTATTGTGTATCCAGTAATTCATACTGTCTAATCCCACAAGCGAAGGTGAGCGCATATTTTCCAAAAGGTGCCTCTGTATATCCGGGTCGACATTCGCCAGGAATATGTATTTTATCTTCCTCTGTACTTCAGAAACCCGCGGCCGGAAGATAGAAAGCACGCCGAGTTCCGTGTTTAAGGTCAGGGCGGTATTTAAATCCCCCCGGTATTCTCCCTCCCATTTAAAAGTCTTACCCTTACTTTCTATGAGTGAGGTAAGGATTATCCCTTTCTGCTTTAAGAAACTGATATGCCTCTGAGGGAAATCCCTTCCTACAATGGCCACCAGGTTTACGTTGGTGAATAAACGCGCAGCCATGGCAAAATGTACGGCAGAGCCTCCGAGCATCCGCTTCCTTGCCCCAAAAGGAGTCTTCACTGTATCTAATGCCACCGTGCCTAAAACAATTATGCTCATCTTATGAATAAAAGCGTGATTACGGCCGCGATAATACAATAATATCCGAAGTAATGCAGCTTCTGCTTTAATAAAACGCTCCTGAGAAACCAGAGGGAAAATAAACCAAAAATAAAACTTAAGGTAAAACCTGCCAGAAGCCCGGGAAAATTCTCCTTTAAGGCAAAATCAATTTCTTTTGCCTCTAAAAGAGCGGCTCCAAACACTGCCGGGATACTCGCCAGAAAAGAAAAACGAAAACACAGGGCCGGTTCTATTTTTAAGAAAAGCAGGGTAGAAATAGTCAAGCCTGAGCGAGAAATTCCCGGGATTATTGCCGCCCCTTGCGTTAAGCCTAAAATAAGCGCATCTTTTGGCTGCAGGGACTTGCGTTCGCCGCGAAGAAATCTTTTTGTCGAAATAAGGACTAAACCGGTGATTATCAAACTTAATGCCGCTAACTTATGGGAAGAAAAAAGCTTTTCAAAAAAATCCTTTCCGCTTAATCCGATTATACCCGTTACAAAGGTTACGATTATAATCAACCATATGGTCCTTAGGGACTTTAATGCCCTTATGATATCGTTGAAAAAGAAAACTACTAACGAAAGCAAGGTGCCCAGATGCAAAATCACGGAAATCGCTACCTGGTTCTGCGCTATGCCGAAAAAATGCCCCAGAATAGCCAAATGGCCGGAGCTGCTCACCGGCAAGAATTCCGTTAAGCCCTGCACAATCCCCAATAACGCATATTTAATCATATTAATTTAACCACCATTTCCCGCAAAGCCCTGGCAATAGCCTCGTATGATTCTTCTCCCTTTGTTTCTTTTATTAATTCCGCTATAGTTACGGGCTTGCCAAATATAATCTTTAAAGGATGCAGGCGCGGCAGGCGCCTTGTCCTTGGCCAGGAGGCGTGAGAGCCTTTAATATATACCGGCACACAGGGGATGTCCAGCTCTTTAATCAATATGCCTATGCCTTTTTTAAAATCCCCGACGCGCTCGTCAATAGAACGCCTGCCTTCCGGAAATATACAAACAATCTTTCCGCGGGATAAAACAAATGAAACCGCCTGCATTGCCGCTATTAAATTGGTTGCGGTATCTAATGGTATAAGCCGGCAAGCCTTTAGCGACCACCTGATCAGAGAATGCTCAAATATCCGGCTGTAACCTAAAAAGAAGGTATGCATTGCCTCTTTTAAACTCAAGGCCGCGAAGACTACAAAGCCATCCAGGTAACTTGCATGGTTCGGGCAGATGATGAACGGCCGTTTTTTAGGAAGGTTTTGTTTTCCTTCTATCCTGAGCAGCCAGAATACCCTGAAGATAAATGCAAATATGCACTTGAATATGAAGGTAGCCAGATAATTCAAAGCACCTGGATTAAGGATAATTTTTTTTGCCACCGTTTGCGAAAGCGGCTCTTTGAAAATCTCTTTCCAATCCCTTAGCACGCCCCCAGGGCCCTCTCTCTCTGTAGCCCCTAAAGGCCCCTCTTTTAAGCCTGCGATTTTCTGGATTAATTCTTTGACCGTAGAAACGGTATAAATAAATTCATCGGGTATTTTCAAGGATAAAAGCGATTCCAGGGCAAGCCCAAGCTCCACGCGGCTTAAGGAATCAATGCCCAAATCCATCTCTAAATGGCTATCCAGGTAAATCTCCCTTTTTAGTTGCCTTGCCAGATAATCGATTATTTTTTTCGCAGTTTCTTTTTCTAATAGTTCCCGGTCTTCCGCGCTTAAAAATTGCGGCCGTGCCTGGGCCTTGACGGCTCCCTTAAGATACTTGAGAGCGACTTCATATCTTTTAATTTTCCCCAGCGCCGTGCGCGCAAGGCCCTCTTTGGTGAGTAAGAAACCCATAATGCGTTTATACGCCGGGAGCCTGCTGGAAAGGTTTTCTAATTCCCAATGCACCTTTGGCTCAATGTTAGGCTCATTTTTTTTCTGAAAATATTCCAGGTCCGGGACCACTATGGCGTAAAGAAGCTCGCGTTTCTCTCCGAAGATCTCCTCTTTCTTAGGAAGGATGCATATCTCTTTTACATAAGGGCTGTTTAAAAAATATGCTTCCAACTCCTCCGGATAAATATTCTTTCCCGAAGCCAAGACAATTACCTCTTTTAGCCTTCCGGCCAGAAAAAGGTATCCATCTTTATCTAAATAACCCAGGTCGCCGGAATGAAACCATCCGTCCTTCAGGGCCGCGTTAGTCTCTTCCGGCATCTTAAAATACCCCTGCATTACATTAGGCCCCTTAATCAAAACCTCTCCTATGCCTTGAGAATCGGGATTATCAATTTTTACCCGGACATCAGGAACAGGTTTTCCTACGGACCCAAATTTTATCTTTTTTAGCGGGTTAAGGGTAACAATAGGGGATGTTTCAGTTAAACCGTAACCTTCAATTAATTTTACTCCTAATAAAAACTGTAAGGAGCGGCCGACTTTTGGCTCCAAGCGGGCCCCTCCGCTCACCAACAGGCGTAAAGACCTGCCGAATACACTGCGTAATTTAAAGATTATGGGGATGAGGAAAACAGGCCTGAGGAGGAGGGGGATTCTTTTTATCTGCTCATACACCCCTTTATGGATTAAGAAAAAAATCTGCGGAACTGCCGCAAAAAGCGTAACTTTTCCTTCCCGGATTACCCTGCTTAAATCTGCGGGCTTAAAACTGACAGGACAAAAAGTAACTGTTGCCCCCAGAAAAAGAGGCACTGCCAGAGATACCATAAAAGCATAGGCATGATGTAACGGCAGGATGGAAAGAATATTATCTTCCTTTGAACAGATATCCAATTCCCGCATGCTCATAAAATTCGAGCAGATATTTTTGTGGCTTAAAAGAACGCCCTTCGGCCTTGCGGTAGTGCCGGAGGTATAAATAAGCGAGGCAATATCATCTTCTGATACATCCGGCAAGCCTCCCCGCCCAGGAATAACTCCTTCCATAATGCCGGAAAAACTTGTAGCATCCTGCGGGGCTGCCTCCTCATTACCCAGAATTACTGCCAAGGCCTCAGTTTCTTTTATGACGGGATTTATTTTTTTGGAAAATATGTCTTGTGAAGTAAATATAACCTTCGCCTGGCTATCAACCAGGCAGGAGCGCAATTCCTCATCTTCCATATGCGGGTCTAAAGGCACGCAGGATAACCCGGCATACATCATCCCCAGATAAATAAAGGCCCACTCCGGGCAGTTTTCTAATACAATCGCAGCGCGCTCATCTTTCTTCAAGCCTGTTTTTATTAAAAACTCCGCCACCTTAAGAGAGCGGGCCTTTAGCTCTTTATAGGTATATTTTCTCCAGGCCTGGCCTCCTATGTCTTGCAAGGCAATTTTTTCGGGAAAGTGCCTTACGGTTTGCTCAAAGAGCTTGTGGATAACCAGCAGCTCTTCATTCATACTTTAAATCCCCAGAATTCTTGATGCGTAAAAGAAAAATCAGGCCCAGGGCCGTAAATAAGGCCAGGCTCAATAATGAAACCCGGTATCCCCATTCGCCGAAACCCTTCAGGAATAATAGGATTAAACCCCAGTATAACGGCCCGAGTATGGCGGATAAAAACCCCGCGAGGTTAAACAAGCCAAAGACCTCAGCCATTTTAGATTCCGGCGCTATCTTCACTGCCAGGGCGCGTAAGACCACCCAGGTTGAGCCCAAAGTCACGCCCACCAATGCGCCTACCGCGTGATAGGCAAAAACCCCTTTTGAAATAGCACCCAGAATGAAACAGGCTATCCACGAAATAAAGACAATTCCCAGGAAACGCTTATGGCCCAGATAGTCGCTCAAATATCCGGAAACTAAACTGCCCAAAATAGCAAAAAAGGTAGAAAACACAATTAAGTTTGCTACTTCGGATTCATTTAAATTAAATGCGCGGGCCGCATATACCGACATAAAAAGCATGACCACGTTTACGCCGAAGGTGCCGAAAAAAGCTGCCTTCAGGAAATTTGAGAACCCGCCTGCCTCCTGGTTATTAAAAAGCAGTCTTTTAAGGCTTATCAGGGCTTCTATTATTTTCTCTTTTTTGAAAAGTAAATTATAGTCTATTCGCCCGCCGGGGCCTTCCCTGTCCTTCACAAAAATCATATCAGGAAGCGCAAAGAGCAAAAATAATATTCCGGTAGGCAGGAATGCCGCCTGATAACCCTGCCTTGCCACTACTGGTTTGATAAGATAAAGGGCTAAGATAGCTCCGAGGTAACTGAACATCCTGCCTAAACCCGAAATCAGCCCGATTTTCCCCTTCGGGGAGATATCAACCAGTTGGGCATTATAAAAGGTCACTGCCGTAGAGCAGCCGAAATTTGCTGCGGCAAAGAATAACAAGCCCAGGAAGGCAGAGGTTACAAAGCCCAGGGCAATGGTAAAAAAAACAGAGATTATCGTAAGGCTGACCAGGAAGATTCTTTTCCGGCGAGCCGCATCGGAAATAGCCCCGAGGACCGGAGAAAAAACCGCGATAAAGAAATTGGAGATTCCGTACGCAAAACTGTACAGAATCTCCGCAGAGCCCTTTTCTAAGACAATCCACTGCACAAAATAAAGCGAGATTATATTCAGGGAGAAAAACTGGTTGGCTAAATCATATAAAGACCAGGAGAGGATTTCAATTCCGGTGCGTATCTTAGCCATTTATTTAGGCCTGGGGCTTTCCAAATGCATCTTCAAGTGCCTGCTCAACCACGTCTATATCCCAAAGGTGGCTAATAAGCTCTTCTCTGATTCTTTCGCTAGAAAACCCTTCGGATTTTTTTTGCCGGATAAAACCGTCCAGGATACTAAGGTTATACTTCTGGTGGGCGTCAAATAATTGGGTAACCGGCTTCTCTTCGCTGCTTCGGTTCAAGAAGAATGAAACCAGCGCCAGGATAAACGGAATAAGCATAATAAAAACGGCGCTGGAGAATAAATACAGGGAGCTCTTTCCCAGAAAATAGGCCGCTACTCCCCAGAAGGCATCAAAGAGGTAATGCGCGGTCAATACGGGCAAAAGTCCGAACCTGATAAAAATATAGCCGAATAATAAGCCTAATAAGGTTACCTCAAGGCCCCTGAACCAGACCGGGAATATGGCATAAATCGTGTGGCCGAACCCCCAGACAAGCGCGGAAAAAATAATGCCGAGCAATAGGCTTTTAAAATATTTATTTGCCCAGTTTATGCCGAAAAGCCTGAATATTATCTCTTCGTTAAACGCGGCATTTAGCGCAAGTATTAATGCAGTGAGAAAAGGAAAGTATGCCGAAGAGAACTGCACCAGGCTCTGCCATTCTTCCCAGACCCCGAGATAGCGCTGGCCGAAATCAAATATGGCCGCCTGAAAACCTAGCAGGATGAAAAATAACAAATAGCCCAATATCAGGCCGGCTGTTGCGCTGCGGCAGAAAAACGAGCTCTTTATGTAATGAAGAAGGGAGCTTTCTTTCAATTCCGGCATCCTCTCGTTACGCAGGAACTCACCGGCAAGCCCGGGGAAGATGACCGATACGCCGAAAACTATCACGTTAGGCAGGAGCCTGCTGATATAAAGCCAGATGTAGGAAGCAAGGCTTGAGCTGGTCGGATAATTTATGAGCAGGTTTTGTATATTGTTTAATACATAGACTAAGTTGGCCGCAGCCAAAAATACCCCGATATAAATATATGGCGACTTAGAGATTTTTATTGCCAGGGTGTGCTTATTCCTTATGACTATGACAATGGAAATGAGTATAAAGAAAATGAAGATGATAAATGAAAAACTGGAAAGGTATTCGCCGAAGAGAAGCTGATTTTCTATATAGCGCTGGAATTTCTCCGGGATGTCCAGTTTATTTATAAAGAATTCCCTCACTTCATTTCCGGAGACGGTTGCACCCATTAACAACTTGGCGCCGCCCTTATCTTCTTCCCAGGGGATATACACCCCTCTCTTCTCCCAGAAGAAGCTATAGTCGGTCCTCTGGTCAAGCTTCCTTGCTTCTTCTCTGTGGAAATCGTAATTATCCAGCGTCAGTCCGTAATATTCTTTCAGGAACTCCCGGGCCTTGTTTCTGGCTGCTTCTTTTGAGGCCTCTTCCCTGGGCTCTATATCTTCTATGAGATGGGTAAAATTTAATATCTTTGCCGTTTTTGAGCCGACCTTAAAGATATACTCCTCTTTCTCAAATTCCTTAAAGAACCTTATATACCAGTAAAAGATTTCGTATTGCTCTTTTCCTAAAAATTCCTCCTCCTTTTTAAATCCGATTGTCTTCTGCAAATACCGGTCAGCCCAGGCATCCTGATCAAATATAACCGCTACCTTGTAATCTTTGGCATTTACGCCGAAGGAGGCAAGATAATCTGTTGCTTTGGCAAGGGCAGATTTTCTATCAACGGATAAATCAACAGAAATAAAACGCGGGTAGCCGAATTTATACCAGAGGCAGAAACAAAAAACCGCCGCAAGGATAAAAAACAACCATTTTCTGGCAGTCATCTTCATTCTATTTTGAATGCTCTTTTAAGAAATCAGCCATTTTGTTTTCCGGCTCACATTTTAGAGTTAAGGTTTTTTTGGTTACAGGATGCGTAAATTTAAGAAAAAAGGCGTGCAGGCAAAGCCTTTTTGCCTTGATATCAAAGTCGCGGCCAAAGGCAAACTTCCTCTCCCCTAAAAGAGGATGGCCGATTTCTTTAAAATGAATCCGGATCTGGTTTGTGCGCCCGGTTAAGGGCCTGGCTTCCACAACCGTAAAACCATTTTTTCTCTCTAAAACGCTGTATCCGGTAATTGCGCTCTGGCCGGAAATTTTATTCCTGATGGTGCCTTCGTCTTTGGGTAAGGCGCCCCGTACAAAGGCAAGGTATTTCTTCTCTACCCTACCCTGTTTAAACTCTTCCATCATCTTTTTCTGCAGGGACTTTCCTTTGGCATAAATGATTAAACCCGAAGTCTCCTTATCCAGCCGGTGACAGGGATGAAGCCGGTAAGGAATGCCTTTTGCGGATAATTCTGCGTTAACGATACTTGTTAGTGTGCGAATTTTCTGGTTAGGAGAAGGTATGGTAAGTAAGCCGTAAGGTTTATTAAAGACTATGAGCCCCTCATCTTCGTAAACAACCGGGATATTCATAACACTATATAATCTTAAGCATCCTGTCTATCGCCAGCTTCGCTTTCCGGCGCACTTCGTCAGGGACCCTGACCTCCTGCTTCAACTCTTCCATGGCCCAGAGTATCTTCTCCTGGGTAGTGCGCTTCATATTCGGGCAAACCGCCCGCTCCGAAGCAGGGTAAAATTCCTTGCCGGGGTTATCCGCTTTCAACCGGTAAATCAGGCCCACCTCCGTACCCACAATTATCTCCCTCGCCTCTGTCTCCCTGGCAAACTTACACATCTGGCTGGTAGAAAGCACGGCATCAGCCAATTCTACAACCTTAGGCAGGCATTCCGGATGGACAATCACCTTTGCAAAAGGATGGAAACTCCTCTCCCGCTTAATATCTTCCGGCAATATCTTCACGTGCGTAGGGCAAAACCCATTCCAGAAGATTAATTTTCTTCCCGTTACTTTTGAAACATAATCCGCCAGGTACTTATCCGGGACAAAGATAATTTCTTTTTCTTTTTTTAAGGCATTCACTACCGCTGCCGCGTTGGTAGAAGTACAGCAGTAATCCAGTTCTGCCTTAACTTCTGCGGAGGTATTCACGTAGCCTACCACTACTGCTTTAGGGTGTTCTTTTTTTAACTTCCTTAAGTCTTCGACGGTCATCATATTCGCCATGGGGCAGCCAGCATTTATATCCGGTACGATGACTTTCTTCTCCGGGCATAATATTGAAGCTGTTTCAGCCATAAAATGCACGCCGCAGAAAACAATGACTTTCGCGTCGGTCTTTGCCGCCATCCGGCTTAGCTCCAGAGAATCGCCCCGGAAATCCGCGACATCCTGCACTTCAGGAAGCTGATAATTATGCGCCAGGATTATGGCGTTATGCTTCTGTTTTAAAATCTTGATTTTTTCTTCCAGGCCGTGGAATTTTCTTTTATCCATCTCAACTAAAAACCCTGTCGATTATCCCTCCTCCGACAACGGTCTCTTTATCGTAAAATACCGCAGACTGGCCGGGCGTAACGGCAAATTGCGGCTGTTTCAAACTGATTTTAATTTTCCCCTTTGACTTTAATATATATGCGGCTGCTTCCCTGTGATTATACCTTATCCTTACCTTAAGGGCAACCCTCTTCTTTATGCTACTACCGACAAAATGCGCATCATGGACTATAAATTCTTTTTTTTCTGCCTCATCTTTTCTTCCCGCTACAATAGAGTTTTCCTTCGCGTCAATATTAGTTATGTATAAAGGGTAGCCTGCGGCCACCCCCAGGCCTTCACGCTGGCCGATAGTATAATAAGCAATCCCCTTATGCTCACCCAAGATGTTGCCTCGCGTATCTAAAATCATCCCGGGCCTGTGGCCTGAATCCAGCCTCTCTTTTAAGAATTTACGGTAATCCGTATCTGCAAGAAAACATATCTCCTGGCTGGCGGGCTTCTCGGCCGTAGCTAAACCAAACCCCCTTGCTAATTGCCGCACCTGTTGCTTGGTATAATTACCCAGCGGAAAAATTATGTGCCTGAGCTGCCTTTGATTCAGGCGATATAAGAAATATGACTGGTCTTTATGTTTGTCCTTAGCTTTTTTCAAAAAATAGACGGGAGACCGGCGACCGGTAACCGGTGCCCGGGAAATCCTGGCATAATGGCCTGTGGCTAAGAATTTGGCGCCCAAAGAAAGGGCCTTTTTCAACAAAATATCAAATTTAAGGTGCTGGTTGCACCTTACGCAAGGGTTAGGGGTCCTGCCGAGCTTATATTCATTTATGAAGTTGTCTATCACAAACTCCTGCAGGGGCTTTCGCATATTGACTACATAATGCCTTATCCCTAATTTATGGCAGACGCGCCTGGCATCTTCTATGCCGGAAATACCGCAACAAGCAGGCTTCTTGCGCTCTGGGAAGTCAATAGAAAAACACATGGTCATCCCAATAACCTCATAGCCATGCTTTACCAATAAGGCAGCAGCTACCGAAGAGTCAACTCCTCCGCTCATTGCTACGGCAACCCGTTCTTTTCTCATCTTGAATTTTGGTATTATACCATAAAAAAAGGGCGAGGTTCCGTTGTTTTGGCGCCTCGCCCCCTGTTTGGTTTTCGTTTGGAAGTTATATCTTTACTACGTTTTTAGCTTGATCACCCTTAGGGCCTTTTTCAACTTCAAACTCAACTTCCTGGCCTTCATTCAAGGTTTTATAACCGTCACCCTGAATTGCAGTATGATGTACGAAGACATCGCTGCCTGTGTCAGTAGTTATAAACCCGTAACCTTTCTGGTTGGAAAACCACTTTACTTTACCTTTTGCCATTAGCTACTATCCTCCTTTCTACGACTTTAATAGTAAATCCTGCTTGCGGCAGGCAGGAATGGCAGAAAAAAACCGCAAGGCGAGCTACTTGTTGCCTTACGGCTTTAAGATTCCACTCCCTTATTTACTACAAACAAAAGTATATATTCTAATTTATAATTGTCAAGAAATAAATTGTATTTTTTCGGGCCTCAACGCCTGTTTCTGCGGCGGGTTCGCGCATCCTGGCCTGCTTCTTTGCCGATTGACTTTCTGTGCTCTATTTCATAACGCTTCTCTGCCTGTGCTTCCTCGCGGCTGACTACTCCGTCTTTATTGGTGTCCGCATGCCTGTATCTTTCCCCTTGCCGGTATTGCTCAGGCCTTTTCTGGACAGCATTTAATTCATCTTTATCCAGCACGCCGTCTTTATTGGTATCGGCAGTATCAAACCTTTGGGCATCATAGCTTTCGCTATACGCTTCTTTAACAATGCCTCTCCTGTGTTCTTTTTCCCACTGCTTTTCCTGCTTTGCCTCATCCAGGCTGACTAATCCATCGTTATCAGTATCCGCGTGCCTGTATCTTTCATCATCCCAATACTTCTCCGGAAGGGTTTGGGCTGCAGTTAATTCATCTTTGCTCAGGAAACCGTCTTTATTGGTGTCAACGTTGTCAAATCTTTCCTGGTCATAAGCCTCATCATAAGCTTCTCCTGCTTCGCTGACTGCCTCGCCTTCTTCCGCAAACAGGCTCACGCTAAATAATGCAGAAATAAATACTGCCCCCAAACACAAGAATATTCTCTTTGCCATCTTAGTCCTCCTTTTTTTCGTATTGTAACACAATCTTCCTGCTTGTCAATTACTTGACTCACCACTCTAACCGTAAGCCCGCCTCCACCCACCTTCCCGGCTGGGGGATGCCTTCTATCTCCTGATATTCCACATTAAGAAGGTTATCCGCCCGGAGGAAAACCTGGGCGTATTTATTGAGGTTATAGCTAAAATGCGCATGCAAAAGAAACCAGCCGTCGCGCCGGGGCTTTTTCTTGTAGCTAAAGCCTACCGATTGATTTCCGAAAGGAAGATTAAAATTAAATCCGGCGTTCAAAAGATGCCTTATATAATTGGGCCCGTATTTATATAAATAGCCCTGGTCATAGGTGCGTTTATCTATATACGTATAATTGGCATCCAAGCCGATATTCTTATGAATCTGTAATTTTATGGCCTCCTCTACTCCGGATACCACTGCCTCAGTAATATTCTCAACCTGCCACTGTGCCTGGGTGGCGCTACGCTTTATCCAGTCAATCAGGTCCTCTTCGTATCTGAAAAAGCCCGTAGTCTTCAACGTTAACTTATCTTTTTTATAACTATGCCCCATTTCGTAGCTTAACGACTTTTCTGCGGACAATCCCGCGTTGCCCAGCGTGGTCGGGTCGTTATAGTATAATTCTGTAAAAGAAGGTATGCGCGTGCTCTTGGATATTCCAAGATGCACTTTTGAATTTTTAGTCAGGCTGTACCTGAGCGTGCCTGAACCGGTATATACATTGTTAAAGTCATCAAAATCATCCAAACGAAAAGATAGGCCTAAATCAAGATCGTTGCTTAATTCTTTACTCTCATCAAGAAAAATGCTCTTATGATTGCGGTTATGCTTGCCTAAGTTTGTGGAGTTGATGCGCTCTTCTCCATACTCAATGCCCAGTCCCACCCTGCCTAATTGCCCGATCTGATCCTGAAAATAAAGCGACGGAGTGTACACGTCCGTCCGGTGGTGATTGAGGTAGCGGCTTCTTACTGTTGTTTTATCCAGGGCAAACTTATCAAAGTGCCTGCGCCATAAAAAATTCGGTTTAATGATGAATCCGTCTTTATCCAGATTAAAACCGGTGTTTAAAAGAAAAGTCTTTGTCCATTCCTTTGATAAAAAACCGCTTGCAGGCGTATAAAAGTCATAGGCGCCAAACTCCTTCTCCTGGTAACCGAGGTTAACATTAAATTCTCCCCCGGGAATGTCCAGGGAAGAGACAAAGGAAGCAATAAAGTTTTCAAAGTCCGTGTCTTCGTAAAAGCCGTCTGACTCTTTATTCTCCAGGGAAAATCTTACTCCCAGGTTATCTAATTTATCGCTTATGCTAAACAGCCCTGACTTTGCCTGATGCTCGCCAAAACTGCCCTGCAGGACTCTTTTTTTCTCCCCCGGCTTCTTAAGTATAAAGTTTATTGCGCCTCCAATAGCATCCGGCCCAAATACGGATGAGCTTACGCCGGGAATTACTTCTATCCTTTCAATATCTTCACTCGTTAAGGGGATATCTGAGTTATGGTGTGCGGTCTGAGGGTCATTAATGCGGCTGCCGTCGATTAAGACCAATACGCCCTGGAAGGTAGAGCCGCGCAAAGAATAATCGGTTTGTATGCCCGCCTTGAGGGCTCGGCTTTGTAAATCTACGGGAGAAAGGCCCAGCGCCTCAACCGGAGAATTGATAGCGTAATCATTGGAAGAGGCGTATTCCAGGTAGTAGGGCTCCAAAAGATGAACCGCCTCTTTAGTGACAATTATGGGCTCTAAATCAAAAAAATAATCCTCTTCGCAGAATAGAGGATTCAGCAAGCTAAGAAAAAAGGCCAACCCAAACAAAAGGCTGCGTTTGTAGTATTTTAACACGCAGCCATTATAATATAAGAAATTAGATTGTCAATTAGATTAAATTTATTAGTTTACAATTACCTGCAATGCACCACGTCCCCTGCCATCACTTTTTGCGTAAGACCGCTATCCTTCCTTACCAGAAGCCCTCCATCCTCATCAATATCAATGGCCCTTCCTTCTATAACTTGCTTCTGGCAATAAACTTTTACGTGTACGCCCAAAGTTACGTTATAATTACGCCACTGTTCTAAAATAGCAAAAGCCCCCTTTTTTTCAAAAAGCCCGTAATTCTTTTCTATATTGCGTAAGAGCTGCCTAAGCAGGCTTACGCGGTCTATCTCCTCTTTTTTTTGCTCCTTTAAAGAAGTGGCGCCGCTAATGAGCGACTTTTTCTCGTTATTCACGTTCAGGCCAATGCCTATAATAATAAACCCCACCCTATCCATCTCTGCGCTCATCTCAGTAAGGATTCCGCCTACTTTCTTATGATGAATCAGTATATCATTAGGCCATTTTATCTGGCAGGAAAGCCCTGATTCCTCTTTTATGGCTTCGCATACGCTCACAGCTGCCAGTAGCGTAAGGATAGCTGCCTGCTGAGGAAGGATTTTTGGCCTTAAGATAAGGGAAAGGTATATGCCCTTGTATTTTGGGGAAAACCACACCCTGCCTAATCTTCCCTTCCCTTTCGTTTGCGACTCTGCCAAGACCAGGCTGCCGGAGGGGGCATTCCTTAACCCGAGTTCCATTGCAACATCCATTGTGGAAGGGATGCTGTCATGGTAATAAATCTGCTTTGCGATAAATTCCGTATTCAGGCCTCTCTTGACTTCAAAACCAAATAACCGGTCAGGAGAAGAGATAAGCTTATAGCCCAGATGCGGCACTGCCACGATATCATAACCTGCCTCTTTAAGCTCTTGAATGTGTTTCCACAGTGCCTGGCGGGAAATTCCTAACTTGTTTCCTATATGATCGCCTGAAACGTATTGCTCTTTTTGCCTTAAGAAATCCAGTATTTTTTCCTGCATGGTTATTTCTTCTCGTATAGAGGAGACATGGCGCGTAACTTGTTGACGACTTTGGGCAGGTTTTCTAAGAGGTATTCTATATCTTCGGGCTTAGTCCATCTCCCCAGGGTAATCCTTAATGAGCCGTGGGCAATCTCGTGAGAAAGGCCTATCGCCAGGAGCACGTGCGAAGGCTCTAAGGAGCTTGAGGTGCAGGCAGAGCCGGTTGAACAGGCAATGCCCAGCATATCCAAACTCAGCAGGATAGATTCCCCCTCAATATACTTGATGGAGAAATTGACGTTGTTCGGAAGCCTGTTATTCGGGTGGCCATTAAGGTAGACCTCCGGGATTTTTTCCTGAATCTCTTTTATCAATTTATCCCGCAGCGAAATCTGGTATTTTGTTTCGTCAGCCATAGACCCTTTACACAATTCAATTGCCCGGCCCAGGCCGGCTATGCCGCTGGTATTGTGCGTGGATGCGCGCCTGCCTCTTTCCTGGTCGCCTCCGTGCAGGAAACGCTCTATGCGCACACCCTTCCTGATATATAAGGCCCCGATACCCTTGGGTGCGTAAAACTTATGGCCGGAAAGAGAGAGCAAGTCCGTATTCAGTTGATTTACATCAACCGGGATATGCCCGACGGTTTGCACGGCGTCAGTATGAAAATAAATTCCTTTTTCTTTGGCTATTCTTCCTATATCTGCAATGGGCTGGATGACCCCTATTTCATTATTGGCATGCATAATTGTAATCAGGATGGTTTTATCGGTAATTGCCTTTTTTACATCCTCGGGAGAAACCTGTCCATACTTATCCACATTGACATAGCTTACTTTAAACCCCTGGCTCTCTAAAAATTTGCACGGCTCGGTTACCGCATGATGCTCGATAGCAGAGGTAATAATATGATTGCCTTTTTCTCGCAGCGCGTATACCACGCCTTTAACCGCAAAATTATTTGACTCTGTGCCTCCGGAAGTAAAGACGATTTCTTCGGGCTTTGCGCCGATAAATGAAGCGAGGGATTCCCGGGCATCCTCAATTGCCTTCTTTGCCTCTTGGCCAAAAGAATGGATACTTGAGGGGTTTCCGAATTTCTCGAAGAAATAAGGCTCCATCGCCTTTATAACTTCGGGGTCTGTGGGAGTGGTTGCCGCATAATCCAAATATACTCTTTTCATCTTTTTGTCTGTGCCACTGCTATGTTCATGCTCCCGCTACGGTATCCTTCCAAATCCACTGTTATGTAATTATATCCTAATTTTTTTAATTTGTCGATTACCTGTATGTGTTTATTTATTAAGCGCCCGATCTCTTTCTTGGGGACCTCGATGCGGCATAAGCCGTCATAATGCCTTAATCTCACCTGCTTAAAGCCCATCCTCCTTAATACAGACTCTGCGCAACTTACTTTACGTAATATCCTTTCTGAGATACGGGCTCCGTAGGGTATCCGGGAGGCAAGGCAGGCCTGCTCTGGCTTATCCCACGTAGAAAGGCGAAGTTTTCTGCTTAAGAAACGTATTTCCTTTTTGGTTAAGCTTGCCTCTGCAAGCGGAGAACGCACCCCCAATTCCTTCTTGGCTTTATTGCCCGGGCGATAATCTTTTTTATCCGAAGCATTGCTTGCATCTATAACAAATTCAAGGCCGGACTCTCCGGCTATCTCTTTAAGCCTGCCGAAGAGCTCCAGTTTACAAAAATAACAGCGGTTAGCGGGATTGGCGGTAAACCTTTTATCTTTTAATTCGCGCGTATTTATTACGCGATGGCGCACGCTTATAGCCCTGGTAAATTCTTTCGCCGAATCAAGCTCCCGGGGCGTATAGGTAGGTGAATTTGCCGTAACCGCAAGGAGCCTGTTTCTGGGCAATATCCCTGACGCCACATAAAGCAAGAATGAACTATCCGTCCCGCCTGAAAAAGCTACCAAACAGGAATGCATATCTTTAAGGGTTTTTTTTAATCTGTCCAGTTTTTCTTGCGGGTCCATGCTTAGAAGTGCACTTCCATTGCGCGGGTAGGGCAGACTTTAACGCAGAGCTCGCAGGCAATACATTTATTATCGTAAAAATGCACCTTGCGCGTAT